>PWXV01000269.1 GCA_003568415.1 Ignavibacteriales bacterium | reverse complement strand
TGTATGTTTGTTGTTCAACCGAATTTGCGATTGCCTGATAACTGAATTGAATATTTCTAAATGATTTATTTGTAATTTTTGACATTAGTGACCACTCTTCAAACGGCGCCATCGGTACAATTGCACCATCACCTGTTCCCTCATAGATACCAAGCTCGAAATTTGAGCTGTCCGTAGGCATAAACCTTCGTTTACCATAAAAATAACCCTGGTTTTCATAGTAGCGAAGATTCAAAAGAAAAGTAGTCTTTGGTAGCGGTAGAGGTCCGCTCAAATTAAATTGATGATTCTGAATAGTATTCGGTCTGACCCTGTCGATATGGGGAAACAGATCGGTATCGCCGGGACTGACGTATTCACCAAGATAGGATTCAAATCCATACTCGAGCCTTTCCTCGGACCCGGTACGGAGAATTGCATTGACCACACCGCTCATTGCCTGACCGAACTCTGCATCAAACGTACCACTGATAACCTGCACTTCTTCAAGTATCGACCGGTCAAGACGTAAGCTCGCTGAGTTATCAAATGGATTGTTAATAGTAACTCCATCAACCTGAAACTGTACTTCGCCAAGTCTGCCGCCACGAAAATGTCCGTCAACCACCCCAGCTTGCAGATTGACAATCTCATTTAGTTCCTGAACAGGAAGCATGGAAATATCTTCCCTGCTGAGAATCGATACGGAACTTGTTTGTCGGACGTCAACGAGAGGTTTGTCGGCAAGTACAATAACTTCATCAATTTCAATGACATCATCATCAAGTGTGACGTTTAGTGTAGTTGTTTGATTGGCGGATATAATCACATCCCTGATAACTTTTGTCTGATAGCCAATACTGCTTACCCTTACATCGTATGTTGATGGAGGAACATTGAGGATAAAATAATTTCCGTCCAAATCCGTTGCGGCACCGATAGTGGTTTCAATCAGGAGCACATTAGCACCGATTAACGGTTCGTTGTTTGTATCAACGATTCGTCCCTGTAGTTTGCCGCGCGCCTGGGCAGATAGTAAATCGGTACACACGACGGTAAGAGTGAATGCCACTAAAATAAGTATCAGAAAACGGATTCCGATTACATTGAGAATGCGGGGATGGTTACTATCACCGGTACACATTATAATTACCTCGCTCACATGGCTCTTTACATCACCCGGGAAGTGTTTCAATTCATTCGCTTGTTGTTTTTTAAGACCTGACAGGTTTGTGTAACCTGTCAGGTCTTTTTTATCCTCGATTGAATACCATTCCGAGAGATATTATTTAAATATACAAAAATAAAATTATTTCAGATATACCATACGACCAAATTGCGATGATGCCTGTCGTCCACCTGACTGGAAATCTACTTTCATACGATACAGGTAAACCCCGGAGCTCAGGTTAGCAGCTTCAAATACGGCATCACGTTCTCCTGCTTGTTGAAGACCGAGATCCATCGTTGTTACTTCACGTCCGAGCAAGTCATATACCTGCAGTTTCACATAGCCTGCTTCAGGCAGGACGTATCGTATTGTTGTAGCCGGGTTAAACGGATTCGGGTAGTTGCCGACAATAGCAAACCGTTCAGGTAATAACAATCCGCCATCATCGCCTACATTTGTGACGAAAGTATTCGGATCCATATATACCCATGCTGCCGCTGCTTCATGGGCATGTTCACGGAACCACCATACGCGGTTGCCATATGTGTCGGCTGGATTCTCCATAATATCGCCATCAAATAAAGTTATACCCATGAACACAACGCCATCCCCTCTGCCCTCAGGATATCCGAGCGCCGTCAGGTCAATTGCCATTTCAATTGAATATCCTTCATCAACATTGGTAGGATCGTTGACAATCGTATTTTCTTTCAAAGCAAGTTCTACACGTGCAGCCTGTAATGTGTCAACGAGATATTCAAGGTGTCCGTCATACCGTGCACTTCCATCCTCGCCTACCCATACAAACAAATTATGCGCTGCAAGCATATTATCAACGTCCCGGTCAGTACGGTGATTCAAACTAACACGCACTCCATCCCGAAGATCAAATTCATCGGTTCCTGAAACCACTTGATCCCGGACATCAAATCCCAGGTACAGGGTATCTTCGATAAAGAACCATTTTACCGTTGCATCTGCGGGATCGAGAATGTCAGCAAGTGCGTCATCGATCGGTGGTTGAAATTGACCGCTCCGATATGGACCAATGCTTGTGTAAGAATCTCTTAGTTCGTCATCACCAAACCGGATATCAAAACCCGGGGCATCCTGCCAGACAGGATCTGCAAGCGATCCGTTTATTACGGGTGGTGTGTAATCGGCAGCGTTGGGAATAATTGCTTCAGCAGCAAGTTCCGGCAATACTTCCGTATCTACAGTAACATCGGGATGTACATAGATTCGCGCTTTGTTATGTCCGTTGTTGTTGCCCCATGGACTCTGCCACCAAACACGATTAGAGCTCATTCGTTCTTCATCAAATGGCCATAACCAATCCGCATCCCAGATGGATATATTGAATTCTACTATTTCACCGTCAGGATTTTGGAGGTCATATCCCGACATCTCAAGATTAAACCGCATCTCAACAGTCCAGCTGGTATCGGTTTCAGAGTCATCGTTAGAAACTCCCTGTATTGTGGTAACTGCATCCCATGCTTCCACATGATCGGGGTTATCGCGATCTGCCCGCCATCCTAAGAATTGTGGCTTGCCGCCCGGTTCAAGTGTAGGTGATCCTAATGTATCCCACCAGGCATAAAAATATTCAACAGGAGGTGTTGGACGATTAGGTACACTTCGGTCCGGAATATTCATCAACATACCATCCCATCGCGCCCAATCGGGTGATCCCCCGATTGACTGGTCATAAATAATTGCACCCATATAGAGATACGGTCCTTCAACCAGAAATTTTAAAATCGCGTGAGTCGAATCTGTAGTTTCTACACCACCTTCTACTCCCCATCCACTTGTGGGAATTCCGGAATCTTCGCCATATCTTAGTACCCATGTTTCTGCATTCTCCCAAGCAGGTTCGTCGAGATTGCCATCCAACGTAATAGTTCCTTCAGGTACGGTCCGTGCCCAGATTGCGTCGGTCCGCTCAATCATCTGGGCATCGAGAGCAGTAAAAAAGAAGCAAGTAACAAGAAGGGATAAAATAATAACTTTAGATTTCATAAGTGCTCTCCTTATAAATTGATGTGAATTAATGTGTACATCGAATAAAACTTATTGAAACAACCGGGATGTATTACATATCACCTCCTTTTAATATTACCTACACCCGCATGATTCACGAATCGCAAGCTCGGTAGGGAATATAATTCTTTCATTATTTTGATGCGACTTATTGTGAATTGCTTTAATTAACTTTTCAACCGCAAGTGTTCCCATATCGTAAATGGGGACATGAACAGTAGTCAACGCCGGCTTCACATACCGTGAAACCGGAATATCATCAAAACCTGCAAGTGCAATATCATCAGGAATCGCAATTCTTTCATCATGAAGTGCCTTCAATGCCCCGATAGCCATAGAATCATTCGAAGCGAATACTGCAGTTGGTAACGGTTTGCGCATCAGCATTACTTTGATTGCTTCATATGCAGATTCCTCTGAAAATTCACCATCCAGTTCCAATAATGAGTCTACCTGACAGTTCGCCTGTAACAAAGCATCCCTGTAACCACGCAAACGTTCCGCGGATTCATAGTTGCCTTGAGCACCTTTAATTATTGCAATTCGTTTATGTCCGTGCTTAATGAGATGATCAACAATTTTGAATGCACTGCTATAATTATCTATAATGATTGAGTGGAATGAATCATCCTGAACGTTACAATGTAAAAGAATTACCGGCAAGGATTTAGGAAGATTCGTATTGAGTGTGTCGGCATCAATGAGAGTCGACATAACGATTAACCCGTCAACCCTTCCTTTCATTACATTAAGTGCCTGAACTATTTCTTTTTGGTTATTATGGGAGCTGGAGAGTAATAAATTGTATGAATTTTTTTGAGCAGTCTTGTCGGCGCCCCGAATCAATTCTGAGAAAAATTCGCCGAACATATCGGGCAGAATCATTCCAAACGTATCATTTTGTTTCCGGCTTAAACTTCGTGCAGAGGCATTCGGGAAGTAACGAAGTTCCTGAGCACTCTTTCGCACACGATCAACTGTTTCCTGGGTAACGAGATTACTGTTATTATAAACCCGGGATACGGTTGCAATAGAAACGCCTGCCTTTTGGGCAACCTCTTTTATGGTAGCGCTCATGTAATACCCATAATTGGGTTAATTCTTGTTTGGAAAATATTTTTCCCACATGTAAGCGTTTACATAAGCGATTAAAAAAATAGCGGGATGAAAACGTTTACAATGTAAGCGTTTTCATTATAAAAACTTTTAACATATTTGTCAAGGGGTTTGAAAAAATTTTTACCCAAATTTAGTCATTCAATTAACTTTGAAGGTCTTTCCCCTACCCTCCAAAATTCCAATTATATTCCGTGCAGCAATACGTGCCATCTCTTCGCGTGTCTCATCAGTGCCGGAACCAAGATGCGGCAACAGTACAACGTTCGGCAACGACATCAATGCGCGCTCCACTTTCGGCTCACGCTCGTATACATCGAGTCCGGCCGCAAAAATCTCTTTCTGCCTCAGCGCCCGCGCGAGCGCTTTTTCATCAACAACTTCACCGCGTGCAGTATTGATTAAGACAGCAGACGACTTCATTAATGTGAGTTCGTCTTTTCCGAGAAGATGGTGAGTTTTCGGGGTGAGCGGGCAGTGAAGGGACACGAAGTCGGATTGTTTCAACAGCGTGCGGAGACCGGTTTTGCGGGCCTTGAGGTTACGCTCGAGTTGCGGTTTTCGTGTCCGGCTATAATATAAAATTTTCATGCCGAAACCTGCAGCACGTTCTGCCATAGCACCGCCGATCCTGCCCGCACCGATTATACCGATTGTTTTGCCGGCAACAGGTTTTCCTAACAGCAGCATCGGATCCCAACCGATAAATTTTCCTTCACGCGTCATCTTATCACCCGGAATAAAATGCCGTGCGGCAGCGAGCAGCAATCCGAAAGCAATATCAGCCGTTGCATCGGTGAGCACGCCGGGTGTGTTGGTGACAGTTATCCCCTTTCCCGAAGCCGTTTCAACATCGATATTGTTGAAACCTACCGCATAGGTAGAGATTACTTTGCATCTGTTCATTGATGCGATAACCTTTTTGTTTACGGGATCGGTTAGCATACATAACAGTGCGTCGGTGTTTTTTGTTGCTTTTAACAATTCTTGCTGTGTAATGATCGATTTTTTCTTCCGAATAGTAATTGCATACCCCTTCTTCTGTAACAACGCAAGTCCTGCTTCGGGAATTTGCTTGGTAATGAAAATTTTTTGCTGAGTTGATTTCATGGCTGGACCTCCTTTTTCTATAGCTTTACTAAACGACCTGCGTTAATCATTAATTTAAAAGTATCATATTCCTTAAAATTTTTCAGCGGGGGGCCGATAATTTCAAACATATGAAGATTCTTAAAATGAGGACTCTTGTGTGGAATATATATATATCCCCATTTTTTATAGCTAATATTGTTATGAATTAATTCCTCAATAATAATAAAACCGAAATCTTCCTGCCGTTTACGCGGGAATGATTTATGTTCTACATTTTTAAATAAATAATCAAACGATCCAATAGTATACTCGACCGGTTGCGTATCAATATTTATTGTACCATTAAAAAATTTTTCTGCTCCGGGCAATCCCAACTCAACAAATATTTTCTTCTGTCTCTTCAGTGACCGCCGCGCACCTTTCATACCGTGTATATGATATCCTTTTATAATCATTAGCTGTTTAATGCCTTTTTGCTCGTACGTTGTTTTCAATATATGCTTCAAGCTTGTGCACCATTATATCTATACTAAATACGTCCTGCACATAGCTCCATGCATTTTTCCCGAAGGTTATTCTTTTTTCCTCATCGGATAACAATTCATTTATTGCATTCGCGAGTGAGTTTGCATCGCGCGGGGGCACGATAATCCCATTGACTTCATTGGTAACAATTTCACGCGACCCATTTACATCAGTAAGAATAGCGGGCCTGCCAAATGCCATTGCTTCAATCGCCGCATTTGATAATCCTTCATATAACGACGGCAATGTAAAGATATCACACCCTTTGAGATACGGACCAACTGATTTTACAAATCCGGAAAACTGAATCATTTTATCGACGCCCACAGATTTCGCGCGCTGCATCAACGATTCACGCAGTTTTCCATCGCCCAAAACAATTATTATGAAATCATCGCGTTTGTGTTTTAAAATAGCCGCGGCATCAATCAGATACGAGAATCCTTTCTGGGCAGAAAGTCTGCCAACACTCACAATAATCTTCTTACCGGGATACATTGTCTCAAACGGCATCGGATCACAGGTTGTGTCCAGATCAACACCGTTATAAATTACTGTAATAAATTCTTCCGGAAACCATTTGTTCTTAACGTACAATTCTTTTGTAGAGGCAGCATTGACAATTATACCATCGGCAAATATTTTGAGGAGAAACTTGTGTTTTGAGATTTTCCGTCTGAGCGGCAATCCATGCCGTGCTACAACAAGCGGTGTATCGGCAAGATAACCGGCAGTACCGGCTACACCGAACTCTCTATTTTTACTCAACACAACATCTATTTTCTCTTTTTTAAAGAAATGCGTCAATTTAAGAATATTGTACGGACTGAAGTCGCTCAATACATTAAAATAGCGGACTGAAATTCCACATTCACGAGCTCGTGTTGCGAGTATTGAATTCGACCGACAACCAAGATAAACCGTGTGGCCCGCATCCTGCAAGCCCTTTGCAGCACTGATCACCCACTTTTCACCGCCGCCGAACTTATTCCTGCCGATTGAATTCAATAGAAAAATTTTCATTGTAGTAATCGTTCGTGAATAAAAGAATACTCACGGCCTTTCAAGGAAACATAAAATATTTTATATCCCATTCGATTTAAAAGTGAAAGTGCCCCTTTTGTTTTATTGACGGAAATATTTTTAAACCGATGATGGAACTCAACAAGAATCTGATCAATATTTATATCACCTTTCATAATATCATCGAGCACATCGTATTCTGCACCTTCAATATCCATCTTAAGAAGGGAGATCGCCGAGTGATTATTCTGTCTGCAAAGTGTTGCAAGCCTTTTTACGGGCACCTCGATACCTTCTTTAACAGTTTCTTTTCGCTGCGTCATACTGTGACAAACATTGGTTTCTTTTTTTGAGCGATAAAACTGTGCAACTCCGTCGTAATGAGCGAGACCTTCGCCGAAAAAATGAAACGACTCCGGAGTATTTTGTTTTGAAATCCAATCTATCGATTCCGGCGTCGGATCATATGCAAATATCTGCACCTGATAACGTTGTATCAACGAATAATCAAACGATACATCATCCCCGATACCGATTGAATACACAATACTATCTGGCTGCAACATATTCGAAGCAACACACCATCCCTCATATTCAGATCCGTGAAATTCTTTTGGAATATTTACCTGAGCATAATTCCAGACATCTTTGCCAAGTATCTGCTTTAGTATGCGTTTACCACGCAAGTACGCAGGATTTTTTGTTGTCAAGGTTCACCTTTAGTTATTTCATAACAAAATTCTGTAATATCATCGGTCATTTTATCAATTGAGAATTTTTCTTTGACTGTTATTCTTGCTTTCTCACCTAATGAAGAACGCAAGGCATTATCACGAAACAACTGTACGAGCCGATCAGCGCCTGATTCGATATCTCTTGATTCAAGAAGCAAACCATTATGAGAATCAACAATTACCTCCTCTACCCCTCCTGCCCGCGAAGTTACAACCGCTTTTTCCAAATACATCGCTTCTAATAATGCATTGGAGATACCTTCATTTTGAGAAACCGTGATATAGACGTCACTCATCCGTACATAAAGATATGGATTTTCCACAAAGCCCGTAAATATTACCTGCTCGGAAATTCCCAAATCATCGACAAGTTTTTTAAAAGTATCAAATCTGTCGCCACCGCCAACTATTATCAATCCGGCTTCTTTGGTATCGATTTTTCTTAAAAATTCAGCAAACACTTTAATAATAATATCAACACCCTTCCGCCTGGAAACACGTCCTACCGTACTGATAATAAACGGAAATGGTTTGTCATCCATAGACTTCTTTGTTAATTGTAAATCGAGAGCATCAATATCGAGACCATTATAGATAACCCTGATCTTTTGATTCTGCATAAAAGGTGACTTCAGGAGCTCATTTTTAATAGGTCGGGCATTCACGATTATACCGTCTGCCATTCGATTGTACACTAAATATTTGTATGGATTATTACCGAGCGCACGAACAATTCCGAGGCGTAGAATATTTTGGGCCCCCGTTAAACGTGCTACTATTCCGGCAATCACATAATCTCTTTTTTTTGTCGGAATTATAATATTGATACCATTTCTTTTTACGAGTGATGTTAGTGAAGATATTGTTGAAGGATCATAACTGAATCGAAATGGCAATTTATATTTTTCGATTGAATACCGTTCGCCGACAACGTCATTTTTATACGCAATATACGTTGGAAACTTCTTTGATAGTGAAGTCGCTGCCATATGAGTCCATTTTTCATTCCCTCCCCATATGCCAGCAGAATTTAAAAATAAAAATTTCATGATGACCTACTATTCATCAATTTCAGTTCGGGTATACTTCCATCGCCGATGCTGCCACAACCAATGATCGGGATAGTGCCGGATATATTTCTCAAGCACTGCAGTATGACGGGCGGTGAGCTCCTTTATATTTTCTTTACTTGCATCTTGGAGATTATCGATTTTAACTTCCTCGAATATTGCATCATAGCCGCCGTCGGGCCGGCGTACTGAAACACTCATAATTATCGGAGCACCTGTACGCAGGGCGAAATATGCAGGACCGGCAAATGTCGCAACTTCTCTTCCAAAGAATGGTACATACACGCTATCGCGCGGTGCACTCTGATCGGCAATCATTGCAACGATACCGTTATCGCTTAGTGTCTTAACGATCTCACGCACGGATTCTTTCATATATACTATCCGGTTTGTATGTTTAGTCCGCAAATCGTTTATCATCTTATCGATAAAGTGATTTTTCTGTTTTTTTACGATTATGAGACCAGATGAATTCATATGAAGCATTGTTGCCGTTGCAAGCAATTCCCAGTTACCAAAATGCCCTGTCATAAATATGATACCACGGTTCCTGCTCAAAGCCTGTTCCACAACCTCGGGATTTGTCAGCGTCACAAGGTGTTTTATTTCATCCTGGCGGAGCTTATCTATATACAAAAATTCAAAAAGTGACAGAAATAATCCGTGTTGAGATCGTCTTGCGATATATCTGATCCATTTTTCGGGTTTATCGGGAAAAGCATTTCGGAGATTATTAAAAGTGTATTTTCTACGAATACGAAGGACGAAAAAGGAAAAATCGGCAAGCAGCCGTGAGAACCGCTGCATACTGCGATACGATAACAGACGTAGTACCGCACAAAACAATTGAAACAGCACGAATTCAAGTCTCCGAACTATACCGGTATTTTTATGAAATAATGTACGGGTGCCCGTTGTAGAATTCAATGCCGTGTGTTTAAATCAGATAGTTAATTTTGCCGAATATATTGCCGCCAGTTATCGTCGCGTAATTCACTGCGATGTGTTGAATGGACTAATTGATAATCATCAAATCCTGTACGGTCTACAAATACAAATATTACACCACCCTGGAGTTGGTGATAATGCCAGATTTCGTACGGTTTGGTGTCAATTCTGCTTGGATACCGCTCGTATTCATCGGGTGGTCCGTAGATAATAAAAATTCTGCCGCGATCACTTCGCCATCCTTCACGTGAGCCAAATCCGTAACGTTCATTGACATACTGAATGCGTGAGAGGTATTCCTGCCTGACTAGATTTACCGGTGTTCCCGGATCGGGATCAAGCTGCCGCCAGTATTCAAAGAGAAATTCTTGCTTTTCTTTTTTGGTATCCAGATCATTATATTCCCGCCGGTCGCGAGAAGATGTAATATACCGCATCTGTTCGAATTCTCTATCAAGATCTTCTTCGCTCATAACTGAATAGACACTTGCTACGACACCGCCCGGCATCTCATCACGGGCAGCCTCGGCAATACCGTGTTGCGGATTGAATATAAAAAATCTTCGTGACGAACTCACGACAATATTAGATGCCGGATCAACAATCGCTATCGATAATGTATATGTTCCACTCTGAAATGCAGATGTATTAACGGTACCAACTTCAACGCTTGACTCGTGTACCCGTTTTTTTATATTTTCACGCTCAAAATACTGGTTACCAACTGCATCATATACGGCAGCCCGCACATTATATTCTTCTCCTTCAACAGCATCTTCGAGCAAGTTATACACTTCGAGATAATAGAATAAGATTGGATGGCCGACTCCGAATATGCGGCTGGGATTCGGAATTACTTCAAGTGTATTCTTATAAAATGAATTGTCAGGATCTTCGGGAATCTGCTGAATTGAATTTGCAAATTGTATATCACTTATGGCAACATGTTTCTCCGGTAACTCCGAAAGATCAACAGGGAATGAAACACTATCGGTATTTTCCGGATAGCCTGAATCTATTGCCTTAATTTTTATATCATATTCACCAGGTGGAAGAAATAACGCTGATTGCCCGATCACTGATTGATTTAGCTGTTCTCCGGTCGTATCTACTACCGAATAATTCATCCGGAATGCCCGATTCTTTATAGACACCGGATCACCGGTTCTCTCGAAGACTGTGACATCAAGTTCGAGACTTCCGGTATACACTTCCTCATCATACTCATAGGTAAGCGCTTTTGCCGGGAATGAGTAATATAATTCAACATACAGTGAATCTTCAACACCCCGGAAGTGAGCAAAATCAACATCTAACCGTAAATCGGGTTGTTCGGCAAGCAGATTTCCCGTCAGTAGCACAATAACACTAGTCCAAAATACCCCGCGCATAATCATTATTCATCTCAAAATTCTATGGAATAACTACAAACAATTGTACTATTAAATATATCAAACTTTTTATTGCAGTTCAAGAAAATTCACCGGCGGGTAACCCCAATTCTATGGGATACCCGCCATGCAGGACAATTTTTACACCTCACTCACCCATCACTTTTATAACGACACGTTTTTTTCGCTGGCCGTCAAACTCTGCATAGTACACCTGCTGCCAGGGACCAAAATCACATTTACCATCTGTGATAGGTATTATCACCTGATGATGAACAAGGAGATTTTTCAGATGTGCATCTCCGTTTTGCTCGCCGGTGCGATGATGGCGGTAATTTTCTTTGTATGGTGCAAGCTGCTCGAGCCACTCATCGATATCCTGCAGCAAACCGCTTTCAGCATCATTTACCCATACACCTGCCGTAATATGCATAGCCGAAACCAGCACCATTCCCTCCTTTGCACCGCTTTTCTTGACGGCTTCTTCAACTTCGGGTGTAATATTAATATATTCACGATGTTTTTTTGTGTTAAATGTCAGGTATTCGGTGTGAAATTTCATACTCATTACTCCGCAATTATCTGTATATTATTATTACTTGGATAGAACAACAAATATAAACTAAACAATGTAGGGGAATGATTCAAGTAAAATGATATAATACTGCTAATGTAAATCATAAATAACAAAACTATACTCCGGCAGGGTCATTGTCATATCATCGTCATAAAGAATATTTACTATATCGTCACCATCACCGAGCTCTTTTCGTAAAGTTCCCGATTGCAAGCGTACTGCATCAAGTACCGAGTTTGCTTCGACGTCAAAAATAATTTCTTCGGGTTTTAAGTTTATAAAAACAAGTTTATGATCATCATCATAGGTTCTTATGAATGAATAAACTTCGCTCTCTTTCGTAGTGCCGATCCTCAAAAAATTACCACGGCGAAATGAGATCGATGTATTATAGAGTTCAAATAATTGTGTGTAAAATTCACGGTACTCTTCACCCCGGTCCCAGTCTATCGGGATTTTCTCAAACAACTCAAGACGCAGAGGGTTTCCGACTTCATCTCCGTTATAAAGCAACGGAACACCCGGCATTGTTGTAACGAGGACACCGACTGCCTTTGCGCCTGTCGGCCCCCATTTTTCCACAGCCGGGGCATCCCATGCATTTTCATCGTGGTTTGATTTAAACCGCATACGTAATGAACCTGCCGGATATTCGGCTGCTTCAATCTCGAGGAGTTCATCAATGACGGTAGCGGGATCGTCCCCGTAGAGTATGTCCGAAAGATTATGATATATATTCCATGAATAGGTAATATCAAAAGCATGCAGGTGATGAGCGGGCATTGTTCCTTCCGATATCATCATCACCGGTTTAATATCATCGAGCATATCCCGTGCCTCTTCCCAGAACTCAATCGGCACAAGCTCCGATACGTCGCATCTGAATCCATCCACACCGACGTCTTCAACCCAAAACCGCATAACTTCTTTCATATATTCCCAAACCTCGGGATTATCGTAATTGAGGTCCGCAACATCCCACCAATCGGTACCTTCCGGATAAACGATATTGCCCTCCTCATCCTGTACATACCAATCGGGGTGCTCTTCTAAAAGCGGATTATCCCAGGCGGTGTGATTTGCAACCAAATCCAGAATCAATTTAAATCCGTGATCGTGTGCGGCATTAAGCAAACTTTTAAAGTCTTCCATTGTTCCGAATTCGGGATTGACATCAAAGTAATCTCTCACGGAATAAGGACTACCCAGCGTTCCTTTCCGGTCAACTTCACCGACAGGATGAATCGGCATTAACCATAAAACGGTCACGCCAAGTTCTTTAAGTTCGGGTAATCGATCTTCAATTCCCGCAAAATTTCCCTCCGGTGAAAATGAGCGTGGATAGATTTCGTAAATAATCGCATCCCGGACCCAGTCCTCACTAATACGGGCCGATTGAAGCAAGGTGATATCATCACGATCGGTCTCACACCCGGTGATGAAACCACCGATAATGATGATGCATACCATCGATAAAAATTTCTTCATATTACTTTAACCTCATTGTTTCCTATGATCAACTTCACGGTAGTTCTCCGGTATAGCAAACAGATCTT
Organism: Ignavibacteriales bacterium; assembly: GCA_003568415.1. Classification (GTDB taxonomy): domain Bacteria; phylum Bacteroidota; class Ignavibacteria; order T3Sed10-11; family T3Sed10-11; genus T3Sed10-11. The sequence goes on along the minus strand of PWXV01000269.1, from coordinate 4,464 downwards.
TGTCGAGTGATCTGGATTCTATGAGAGTAACTTCGGATTTTTCCAGAATTGCATTATCATAGTAGGTATTTGTTTGAAGCGGAAAGAGATTTTGATTAATCAGTATTGCTTGCCAGGTGTTTTCTGCTGCATCCTTATCCATCATTGCAAAAAACAATTCACCATAGAGTGTATTCAGCTCAGGTGTTACCCAGACTTCAATTTTATCAAAGCTTTCGCTGACTTCTCCTTCAGCAATAAATTCTATTAATTGTGTTTCAAATCCGAGAATCGTTTTTTTCTGATCGGTTGTATGTACGCTAAAATCTAATTCGGTTTTTGAAAAAGAATCCTCCTCGGCGTACTCATCAAAGGTATTTTTTGTATACCGTTGCAAAGCTTGATCGAGCACATATAGTTCCTGTTGTTCCTTGTCAACAAGAATAACAACATCACTGATACTACCCTGTATCTCTATTCTTATAAGCGGTTCCTTAACATAATACCGCTGAACAACACTCTCCATTTCATCAAAATCTTCGTATGACGGAGTGGTTATAGTGATATCAACTATACCTTCGAATTGTTGAGTTGTAACCGATTCGGAAGGTAAATAAATAACAAAGAATAAAAATAGTAACCATACTCTTCTTCTCATACCATCTCCCTCCCTCTTTCTTAAAACAGATTACCCTTTAACGCTGCCAAGCGTTAATCCCGATACAAGGAACTTACTCAACACAAGGAATAATATGACCACCGGAATACTCACAATCAACGAGGCGGCTGCATATAAACCCCACTCCGTCGACATATTCGCCTGGAATGTCTGCAAACCTACCGGCAGCGTCCACAGGTGAGTATCCTGGAGCACCTGTGCAGCAACGATATATTCAGCCCACGAAGTCATAAACGAAAACAACGCGACAATCACGAGTGCCGGTGCTGCAAGCGGCAACACTACCTTGTAAAATGCCGCGAACTGAGTACAACCGTCTATACGCGCCGCTTCTTCAAGCGACGGCGAAATGGTGTCATAATATCCCTTCATCATCCAGATGCAAAACGGCAGCGCGGTTGATGAATATATTATTATAACACCTAAAAACGTATTTATCAAACCGAGTTTGACCAGCATAATGTACATCGGGAGGAGCAGCATCGTAGCGGGAAACATTTGCGTGACGAGCACGCTTAACAGACCGATATTCCGCCCTTTGAACCGAAAACGTGAAAACGCATACCCTGCCATCGCGGCGAGGGCAACACCGGTTGCAGTAACCACAAATGATACAAGAATACTGTTGCGCATCCATAAAAGAAACGGACGACCGGAAAACAACTCTTTGTATGCAGCAAGGGTTGCGTCTTCCGGAATGATCGCAAGCGAGGTTGTCAGCAGCCGGTCGCCCGGACGCAATGAAATACTCAAAACCTGTAAAATCGGGTATATGGCAATGATAGTGAATATGATCAGAATAAGGTATGCAACCCCGTCTGCTATTCGTTTCTTTATTTTTGCATTGTTTGCCATACTAATATGCCGATTTCGTGGCTTGTGATCGTTTCATAAACGTGAGACTAAATATTAAAAGAATAAAGAATATCACCATAGACAATGCCGCAGCATAGCCGTACCGGTACAATCCGAATGCTGCTCGATATACATACGACACCAGTATGTGCGTTTGATCAGCGGGTTCCCCTCCGTTGGTAACTAACCAGATAACATTGATATTATTAAACGTCCATATAATACCAAGCGTGACCGCAGGAATCATAACCGGTTTGAGCAACGGGACGGTAATATTTTTGAACTTCTGCCAGGCAGAAGCGCCATCAATATCTGCTGCTTCGTAAAACTCATTCGAGATCGATTGCAATCCCCCCAGTGCGATCACCATCATAAACGGGAACCCCAGCCATATGTTGGTGATAATAACGGCAATGAATGCTTCAGTCGGACTGCGGAGCCACTCAACTGCGGGCAAGTTAAGATATTGTGTGAGAATAAGATTGATCGCACCGTACTCGTAATTGTACATACCCCGCCAGGTCAATGCAACAATATATTGGGGAATTGCCCACGGAAGAATCAACAGCGTGCGAAAAATTGATTTTCCTTTTATCTGACGGTTCAACATCATCGCCAGCATAACACCGATGATTACGTGAAAAGTAACGTTGACTACAGTCCAGATCATCGTCTTGATAAAGACCACATAAAAACTGGGCTCGGTCGGTTCAAAGAAGACTCGAATATACTGATCGAAACCGATGACCTGCCATTCTCTGAAATTCCGCAAGCTCATATTTGAGAACGACAACACGATGTTGTAAACAAACGGATAGAATACAACACCGAGCATCACCAGCGCTGCCGGAAGGATCAATATATATGGAAAGAGTTTACGGTTACGTTCGAGCATGTTGTGATGTTTTGTGTTACTCGTTCTTTGTTTCTTGTTTTTAAGGCAGCTTAATTTAATTGTACTGCTAATAGAAATCTAAAATCTGTCACCTATGACCTTCCACCTGTCACCTTTTATCTATTCCAGCATTTCACGGATTCGGCGTTCGGATAAACTTTGCATATCGCGGGCGGCGACTTCTGCTGTTTTCTGACTGTTGAGTACCGCCTGGTAATTCGGTCGCATCGAATCCCAAATCGCCCGTAGTTCCGGAACGATCGGCATTGTTGTGCCGACCTCGATCTGACGTCTTGAATTTACCAGTATGCTGTCCCGTGTAACAATCGGGTCTTCCATCGCTTCAAGCCGAGTCGGAAATGTTTTTACCGCCTCAGTCACTTCAAGCTGATTTTCCGGTTCGTTCAGAAAACGGATCAATTCCAGAGCCATCGGCAGTTTTTCATCATCTATATATTCATTTATCGAAAATCCTTTTGTCGATACCATCGGTGAAGCCCACAGACCTGTCTCAGACACGCGTGGAATGGGCGCAACGCCTATATCGATACCGGCACTCATATATCCGCCCCAGGACCAGTCGCCGTTAATGATCATTGCAGCCCGGCCTTCTTTAAACAATGCGTCGGCAATTTCATAATCTGCTTCCCGCGGAACAATTCGATGGACATCGCGTAGTTCCTGGATAAAATTCAACGCCCGCACGTTTGCTTCGGTATCAAGTGTCGGTCGGGTTTGTTCGTCATTCATAACCTGTCCGCCAAACCCGGTGAGAAACGGAACATAGAAGAACGGCTCGGTGTAATTCCAAACCAAACCGTATTGATCGATTCTGCCGTTACCAGTCAGGTCTTTCGTTAATTCTTTTCCGATCTCGATTAACTCATCGGTTGTCTCGGGCGGCTTTGAGAGGAGGTCTTTATTGTACACCAGCGCAAGATGATTACCGAGCTTATCGGCAAGCTGATATAAATGTCCTTCGTACCATACTTTGGCTTTAGCATAAAAAAGATCGAGGTATTCTTCATCAAAGAAATCCTCAAGCGGACGAATCACCTCAAGCGTTGCAAGCAATCCGATCATATCAGAGGGACCGTACACAATCTCGGGTCCCTGCCGTGCATAGCTGGCGATAATAAAATCATTCCGAAGCTGTTCGGTCTCTTTATAAAGCAGCTCCACGCGCACGTCAGGATTTTGTTCCATAAACCGCTGAATCTGTCGCTCCGTCACTGCACGCTCACCCACCTGCATCTGATGCCAGAACCGGATGTGCATCCGGTCGTCAGGGGTACAACCATCTAAATATGTTAATGTTATAATGAGAAGAAGAATATATTTTTTCATTGTTTATCGAATTTTTTAACATTACTGGTAACTTGAAAATCCTAAGCTCTAATCACCTAAAATCTAAACAATGATAAATTTTCAAATGACATAATTTGGATTTTGGTTGTTTGTATTTGTTTAGTATTTAGCATATTAGGATTTAGAGTTTACTGAACTATTTTACAATTTGTGTAACTCAGTTACTGATAATTACCTTTCTCCAAATACATCCCTCACGATCATCTTCTCTCCTCCATCCCCGCCGATAAACACTTCGCGGTTATACTGCGGGAATTCCTCTCCCGGCACCCACTCACCGGGCAAACCGCTGTTCGTAAATTTATATTTAACTTCGGCGCCGACCGGTAAGTCGAGTGTTATTGTCCAGATACCTGCATCACCCGCTTTATTCATCCGGATTGTATTTGGTCTCCATTGGCCGAGTTCCGGCAGGTTACCGACAATATATATTGCATCATCAACGTGCACATGTCCGGCATCAACTATGAATGTAACCTCAACCGTTTCATCGCTGCTGCGTGCCATCGTACCGATATGTTCGACAGGGTGCTCTGCGCGTTTTTCTTTCGGCACAAGCACTGAAGAGAAGTCGGGTATACTCGCATCATAACCGGCTTTCTGTGCGAAACGATACATATTCGTTAGATGGGTACGGAACCCCTCATCCCACGGCTCTTCTCCGCCGGGTGCGGTTTGATCATCGCCG
>PWXV01000245.1 GCA_003568415.1 Ignavibacteriales bacterium | reverse complement strand
TTACCGCATCAACAACTGATGATCGAAGTTGTCTGTCTCAATATTCTCAAAAAGCCATTGTACGAATTCTATGCTGTACTTATTGCAATACTGTAATAACGGAAACACACGTTCCTGGAATGTGCCGCCGGGGGCGACATGCATGGCGGCCCGTTCGATCTGCTGCATTGCGGTTGAGAAATTTTTTCGTTGTGCGTTGTATGCTTTTTCTTTGAGGCGGTTTACCTGATATTCGATCTTTTTCCGTGCATTATCGTATGAACCGGTAAGCGTCGGATCGACTGTCTGTAATGCATACCGAAGCTCCTTTAAGCAGTCGTCGATGTTTGCATTTGTTTTTTCAAACACATCATCCAATCGTATATCCGATAATTTGGATGTTACATTTTTTTGCAGAAGTTCCAAATCCATAAAGAAGTCGAACGGTGATATATCGAATTTCTCAATAATTCGTTGTACTTTTTCCTCAATGACCGTTGCGGATGCGCGTGGATAGATCACCGGCATAGTCACATCGAAATGGTTATAGACATCCTTTAACTGTGCAAAGTATGCTATCTCCGAAGGACCACCGACATAGGCGAACGTAGGAAGTATATAATCCTGAACGATCGGACGCAGCACAACATTCGGACTGAATAACTCCGGCTGATTCTCGGCAAGTGTCATAATTTCTTCACCGGTAAAGCGTTGTCGTGCACCTTTTAATCCATATCCGCCGTTTCGCGGTTCCACAGGATATCTGCCGCCGCGATGACTGAGAAATAAATTTATTGCACGGGGTTTTACCTGTGCGTGGTAACTCTCTTCAAGCATTGCCGACCGTTGTATAACAATCTCTGATGTTTTCGGATGTGTCTGCAATTCTTTTTGCAGCAATGGCTTGATAAGGTTTTTTAACGCCCGGTCGCGGGGATCGAGTATAACCAGCCCCGAATTCGGGATCAAACTGTTGATGTACGTCGCAAATGCCGTTGCATAATCGATGCCCGGTTTGTAGGAACGCCGGAGCTGTTCCATGACACTTGCCCGAAAGTCGGTCGGCTGAAGATTCATTTCAATAGTATGGAGAAATGTTTCAATATCATCATCAAAAACGATCGAACCAACAGAACCGGGATTTTTTTCAAACGGTTTGCCCTGAGGAAAATACTGTAACGTCTGTAACTCATTCTTTCCGTTGATAAATGTTACAGTACTGATCTCATCATAGTCATGATCTTCTGATTCAAGATAAAAAACAGGTACAAATTTATATTCGGGGAGTTGATCGTTTAATTTTTCGGTAAGCTTAATTGCAGTGATAATTTTATATAGTGTATATAACGGTCCGCCAAGTATACCAACTTGTTGACCGGTGACGATTGCATAGGTCGAATCCTGTGCGAGGAGTGATGCATTTGCTTCGGAATCTTTACCGGTACCGAATCGGATTTGTTGTTCTTCCAGAATTGCCGCAACCTGTGAACGGTCGATATGTCGTCGTTGTAAAGTATTCAGTAATTCTTTGTTATCTGATATATTTTTAAATTGTGCGTTGTAAAATTTTTTGACATGATCGAAATTGTTGATATAGGTACGGTAAAGATTGCTGACTGAATTGAATGTCGAAGGTATATCTTCAAAGGGTATAGAATTCATTTTTTCCGGTATTTTTTAATTTAACATATCGATAAACATTCCAATATACTCTTTTATACATGTATTCGCAAGAACGAATTTCGGACTAAAAGCGGTTAGTTTACAAAAAAATATATTGACATTTGAACTTCATTTGTTTATATTCGGTTTAATACCTGAAGCCCAAAAAACAGGTAGAGTGCTGAAAAATAAAAAAACTAATATATAATAACGTAATATAATCTGATAGAATTATAATCAGATGACCGTACTTTGCTTTATGAATGGCTGTATTTGTATTGACGTATCGAATAGTACCGGTACGTCATTTTGTTTATTATTCCATCCGAACACTCCCGGAAACGAAACCAAGCGGTACATGCACTTTACTGATAATTACCGTAATCGCTCAAAACAACAGTCATCAAGGAACCTATGTCAAACGAAAAGGAAAATAACGATGTAGGGAATTCGAAGCAGGAAGAACAGAAGAACGAAGCACAGGAACAGCAGCAACAGAAAAAAGTACGACCCCGAAAAGCCAAACAGGACAAACCGCCTGCGGATGACCAGGGCATCTGGCGGATGAACCGCCGCAATGTGTTCACCTTTGCCGGATGGCTTGCTTTCCTTGGATTTATAGCGACCGCTACACTTGGCTTTTTACGCTATTTATTCCCCCGCGTTTTATTTGAACCACCCACGGCATTCCGTGCCGGAACTCCGGATGATTATGTGATTGGCGAAGTTGATACACGGTGGATGGAACAGTACCGTGTATGGGTTGTTCGTACGCGCACGGGTATTTATGCACTTCACGCAGTATGTACCCACCTTGGCTGTACCCCCCGCTGGCTCGATACCGAAGGTCAGTTTAAGTGTCCATGCCACGGGAGCGGTTTTACACAGGAAGGTGTCAACTTCGAAGGCCCCGCACCGCGGCCTCTCGAAAGATTACATATTGCAATGGAAAACGGTGTCATCGTTATTGATCGGGGTATCAGGTACCGTGAAGAACTGGGCCAATGGGCTGAACCGGGTGCATTCCTCGAGTATACGTAAAAATTTGGTTTCGTTTCATCCTTAACAGGAGCTTTATATGCTTGGTAATTTAATGGAAAAATTCCGGAAATCGGATGTATACAAGTCCATTTTCCGCCACGATTACAAGGATACACAGCGTAACCGCGCTTTGCAGATCCTTGATAATGTCTGGCTGCACCTGCATCCGGTTCGTCTTCCCAGACACGGCGTTAATTTGCGCTATACCTGGGGGATGGGTGGAATAACTTTTTTCCTGTTTATTGTGCTGACTATTACCGGTGTTATTCTCATGTTCTATTACCGTCCTGCCGGAGAATATGCATACGATGATATGAAATACCTGATGAACGATGTTCCGTTCGGACCGTTGATGCGAAACATGCATCGCTGGGCGGCACACGGTATGGTTATTACCGTCATGTTGCATATGTTCCGGGTGTTTCTCACCGGTTCTTACAAACCACCCCGCCAGTTTAACTGGGTTATAGGAGTGGTACTTCTGCTGTTAACGTTTCTTTTAAGCTTTACCGGGTATCTCTTACCGTGGGATCAATTAGCATTGTGGGCGGTGACCGTCGGCACGAATATGGCGGCTGCAACTCCATTGCTCGGTCACGAAGGACCGTTCAGTGAAATGCTCGGTGTCAGGATGGATAATGATGTAAGGTTTTTATTGCTCGGCGGTACACAGGTCGGACCGGCAGCATTGATACGGTTTTATGTTTTGCATTGTATATTTCTGCCCATAGTTATAGCTATTTTTATGGCGGTGCACTTCTGGCGGGTGAGGAAGGATGGTGGTATATCGGGACCGAATCAGTGATAACAGTTAAAAACGGTTTTTAGTATCACGAGCAGTTTTCCAAAGGTGCATTTCAGGCGCGTAAGTCAAATGAATGATGCAGCGAGAAGTGCGAAACAAAATATACGGGAGGGATATAGAAGAGATACATTGGGTGAATTCATAAGGTCTATTAAAATCAGTATGGCTTCATTTGATGAGTTAGAAGGGGATATCGATGACTGTTATGAAGACGGCCTTATAACTAAAGAGAAATATAACGAAATAAAAGATCTTATGGGAAAAACACAATATCAAATATTAACATATTTAAATAAACACAGAACACAACACACGGAATTTTATGGATCAACTACTATATCGCATCGTAACGCCGTCTGATAACTTTGCAACAATCGTGCTCTTTGTACTTGTGTTCATTTGTTGCTATGCTGCTTTCAAGCAGATGCGTGAAAATGACAAGCGGGGTACACCCCGTGAAGCTGAACAAAGCGATAAAGTGCAGACCTGGCCGTACCTCGTACGCATCGAATTTCTGGGCGCGCTGGCTGTGATGGCGATTTTAACCGTATGGTCGGTGCTGCTTGACGCTCCGCTTGAGGAGCCGGCAAATCCTTCGGTTACTCCCAACCCTTCGAAGGCACCCTGGTATTTTCTCGGCTTGCAGGAAATGCTTGTCTACTTCGATGCCTGGATTGCCGGTGTTGTATTACCGACGCTCATCGTTATAGGGTTGGTCATAATTCCGTACATCGACTTTAATCCGAAAGGAAATGGTTATTACACATTTAAAGAACGAAAATTTGCAATAACTGTATTTTGTTTTGGATTTTTAATTCTCTGGATTTTACTGATCGTGCTCGGAACATTTTTCAGAGGCCCCGGTTGGCACTTTTTCTGGCCCTGGCAGGAGTGGGACCCGCATAAAATCGTGGCTATGGCAAGCTGGAATTGGCCTGAAGTATTCGGCGTTCCGACCCGCACTATCGACGGCACCATACATCCCCTCGGATTTCTTATCGGTATGGTCACCGTGCTGGGATATTATGGTATAGGTGTACTTTATTATTTCAGAAAAAAGAATGCAGAATGGATGAAAAAACTCGGTGTGGTAAATTACGGGATCGTTGCATTTCTTATGCTGACTATGATCGCGCTGCCGATAAAAATGTTTCTGCGTATTGTTTTAAATGTTCACTATGTTTGGGTAACCCCCTGGTTCAGTGTTTAACAAGAAAGGAGTTATAGATTGTTTAAGAAGAAACAGGAGACTCCGGTTGAAAAACGCGATCACAGCGTTTATTACTTTATATTCAGCAGTTTACTGTTCGTGACGACTCTGTGGGCTGTATACGATGAAGTGTTCACACGGCAACCCTGGAAAGATCATCAAAGAGAATACTACAGGGAATCCGTGCGGCTTTTGAATGACGAACTCGACCGGGCCTACGATCGGGTCAATTTTGCCAGAGCAGATCAACTTGAAGTGGAACTGGAAGAAGCACGAGCAATACGCGACAGTGAAGAATACCGGGTCTGGGAGACCGAATGGCGTGAGCTTGAGGATGAACTCAGATGGGCGCGGCAGCGACTGCAATTTGCCCGCGGTCACGCCGAGGAAACCTATTACTTTTACAGACGTGCCCTTTTACGCGGTGATGATACTGAGCGGTTCGAACGGCGGCTCGAGAGATACGACGCTGAAGCAGACGAGATTCAGACGCGTGTCGACGAAATAACCGCGCGTCAAGATGAATTAGAAACAAAGATGGAAGAAGTGGACGGACGAATCCGGGAAATTCAGGGGGAGATAAACGATATCTTTGAAGAAGTTTGGACTCTCGAAGCACGTATTCAATCGCAGCGCAGAGCGCCTATTGAGATAAGGCAGGTCGTTCTTGAGGAATTCGAACGTACGTCGTGGAATGAACCGAAACGCCGCACCGACCGCTGCATGACCTGTCACGTCGGTTACAACGATGAATTGTTTGAGGGATACCCGCAGCCGCTCGGAAAACATCCCCGGCAAGATCTGCTCGATATCCATAATGTAGAGGACTTTGGTTGCACTCCGTGTCACGACGGTCAACCGATGGCATTGTCAGTTGGCCTTGCACACGGTGAAGCCGATCCGCATTGGGAATTTCCGTTGTTACGGGGACAGGATGTGTATGCTTCCTGCCAGGATTGTCACGCAAAAGAAATGATACTTCCTGATTCACCTCCGTTTAACAGAGGCAAGCAAATTGTTATGGAATCCGGTTGTGTCGGCTGTCATGCAATAGAAGGATTTCTCGATGTTGCCGATGTAGGCCCCGAGCTTAACCAGTTAACTTCCAAAGTTTCCACAGGTTGGATTTACAGTTGGTTAAAAGATCCAAAGGCATATAATCCGCATACCCGCATGCCCGATTTTAAACTCGATAATGAAGAAGCTGAAGCGATCACAGCATATCTTGTAAATATTGCAGAAGAATACCGGCCGGAACGAACATATCCCGGAGGTGGAAATCCACTGCGCGGTGAACAACTCGTTGAAGATGTTGGATGTATGGGATGTCACGTCGTTGGCGAAAACGATGGTATTCGTGATGGGCGGGGTTTAGTTTACGATGTCGCTCCCGAACTAACACGAATCGGCGGAAAAGTTACTGCGGATTGGCTTTACAACTGGATACGTGATCCAAAACATTATCGTCCGGAAACAAGAATGCCGAACATGCGGCTCACAGACGGTGAAGCGCGCGATATAGTTGCATACCTGATGACGTTGGATGAACAAGTACATGATGATGCTATTGAACTAAATCTCTATGATACGGAAGTCATATCAAAAGGCGAAGATCTGATCAGGATGTACGGTTGTCACGGCTGCCACGATATCAAGGGAATGGAACGGGAGGGACGAGTAAGTGTGGCACTCGATAATTTCGGACGCAAGCCGGTTGAGGAAATGGACTTCGGTGAAACCGATATCGAACATACATGGTACGACTGGACATTTAACAAATTAAAAGATTCACGCATTTATGAAACGGCAAGAATACCGCAGGAAATGCCTGTCTTTAATTTTACCGAAGCTGAGATACGCGATGTTATTACCTTCCTGCGCGGTATGCGGCAGGATGATTTTGGGGGCGATTTCAAACGGACATCCGGTGAACGAATGCGTGACATATTTGCCGGTCAGAAATTTATTATCGACAGGAATTGTATTGCATGTCATGAAGTCGAAGGTATCGGTAAGGCGATTGCAGAGGTAATTCCGGATGCGGGTATGCGTCCGCCTGTCATTACCGGGGCCGGTTCAAAGCTGCAGGAGCAGTGGCTGTACGACTTCCTCCACGAACCGACGACCGCGCGGCAATGGCTCGATGTCCGGATGCCCACGTATGACTTTACCGAGGAAGAGATCGCATTGTTAACACGATATTTCCTCGCTATCGAAGGTCATGAGTTTAAGTACAGGGATTATGAACGTTTTATTCCGTCTCCCGAAATGATCCGGGTGGGCGGCGATCTTTTCGAACAAATGCAATGTGCACGATGCCATCCGGGAGCCGATGATATACCCGGTGAGGTTACCGCCGCCGATCTTGCACCCGATCTCCGGTTGACAAGAACCCGCCTGAAACCCGAGTGGCTTATCGGATGGATGCACGATCCGCAGGAGATTGAACCCGGTACAAGAATGCCGACGTTCTTTCCCGACGGGCAAACGCCGTTCCCGCAAATACTGGACGGAGACGTTGACAAACAGATAGAAGCGGTACGGGATTACACCTGGTCGCTCGGAAGACCTGTCCGGGCATCACGATGAAGTAAGCAACAATACATAATAACATATCATAATGGAGGTAGAAAACATATGAAAACCAGATATTTGGTGCCGATGATTCTGCTGGCCGCATTTCTTTTTGCGGCTTGCGGTAACGGCGAAGAAGACCGCCGGGCGGATCGTCGTCCGGCAGAAGCCGTTGAGATCGATCCTGCAACGGCCGCCACAGCGGTAACAACCGTTCATTTCGAGGGAACTGCTCCCGATCCGCAGCGGATCAGTATGGCTGCAGACCGGTCGTGTCAGGAGTTGCATACCGAACCGGTTTACGACCGTGTGGTCATCGTGAACGAAGACGGTACACTTGCAAATGTTTTTGTATACGTCAAAGAAGGATTGGAAGGTAAAAGTTTCCCGGTACCCGGCGAGGGTGCCGTACTCGATCAGGTGGGTTGTATGTATACACCGCGGGTATTCGGACTTCAGGTCGGTCAGGAACTTATCATGCGAAACAGCGATGCGACGCTGCATAATGTTCATGCTTCGCCGACTGCAAACCGGGAATTCAATATCGGACAGCCGGTACAGGGTATGGAAAACACGCGGACGTTTAATCAGGAGGAAGTTATGATCCCCTTTAAATGTGACGTGCATCCGTGGATGAGCGCATATGCAGGTGTGCTGCCGCATCCGTATTTCGGTGTAACCGGCGAAGATAACGGCACCGTTGTCCTGGATAATCTTCCGCCCGGTGAGTATGTGATAGCCGCGTGGCATGAAGAATACGGTGAACAGACACAGAGAATAACGCTGGGTGAAAGTGAGCGTCAGGAACTCACATTTACATTCCGATCGGATCCGGCGTAATGAGCGGGGAAGGACATATTTAAATTTATGCACGCTGTAGTTACGGGGTTGACCGAAGGACATAGAATATCGCTTTCGTCAACCCCGCATAATTAAATAATTACATTCACCCCGGAGGTTTGTTAATGAAAACTTCAGGCCGTTTGGATGGTCTTTTATTTGTTCTTTTTTTTATAATAGGTTTGATCGCCTGTATCTGGTATCTTATCCGCCACGATCCCGGTTTCCTTCCTCTCGCTTCCGAGCATGGGGGCTTTATCGATAATTTATTTGTGGTAACCCTCATTATAACGGGTATAGTTTTTATCCTGACCCACGTTTTGCTGGTTTTCTTCACGTTCCGGTATAAAGGAAACGGAAACGGAGAGAAAGCTTTTTGGTATCCCGACAATAAAAAGCTTGAGATTATATGGACGATTGTACCGGCTGTTATTATCGTGGCGCTTATCGTATGGGGGCAGGTTGGATGGGCAAAAATATTTCATACCAATCCGCCGGATGATGCATTTGTCGTCGAGATTGTGGGCGAACAATTTGCATGGAATATCCGCTATCCCGGTGAAGACGGTGAATTCGGACGAACAAATCCCGAACTCATCACACGTACCAATCCGATAGGACTCGACCGGACCGACCCGGCGGCGGAAGACGATATTGTTGTGTTGAACGAACTTCGTGTACCACTCGATCATCCGGTGTTGCTGAAACTTCGCTCAAAGGATGTTATACACAGCGTCTTTCTCCCGAACTTCAGAGTGAAAATGGATGCCGTGCCGGGAATGACAACGACATTCTCGTTCAAACCGACGGTTGAGGGGGAGTTCGACCTTCTCTGTGCCGAATTGTGCGGACTCGGTCATTACCGCATGCGCGGGTACGTTGTCGTTCAACCTATGGAAGAATTGGAAGTGTGGCTTTCCGAACAACGCGAAATGAATTAACCTGACAATCGGAGGAATAAATAGATGGCTTCTGAACATGCAGTCGGAACCGTTGAACACCATAAAGAAACTTTTATAAGCAAATACGTTTTCAGTTACGATCATAAAATGATCGGCAAGCAGTATATGATAACCGCGTTGGTGTGGGCATTGATCGGGATGGCGCTGTCGTGGATTATGCGTATTCAGCTTGCATACCCTGCAGAACAAATGCCGTGGCTTGAAACGGTACTCGGACGATACGCCGAAGGAGGCATTCTCGCACCCGAATATTATCTCGCAATGATGACCATGCACGGTACCATTATGGTCTTCTTTGTTCTGACAGCCGGGCTGATCGGTACGTTCGGAAATTTCCTGATTCCGCTGCAAATAGGCGCCCGGGATATGGCGTTTCCCTTTATCAATATGCTTTCGTACTGGACGTTCTTCCTGGCGAGCGTTATCATGCTGCTATCGTTTTTTGTCGAGAGCGGTCCTGCCGCGGCGGGATGGACGGTATATCCGCCGCTGAGCGCTATAGCAGCCGCAATACCCGGTTCGGGTGCGGGGCAAACCTTATGGTTGCTCAGTATCGGTGTCTTCATCGTTTCGTCGTTATTCGGGTCTTTAAATTACATTGTAACGGTTCTCAATATGCGAACGAAGGGGATGACGATGGGCCGGATGCCCTTAACCGTATGGGCTATCTTTATCGCAGCTATCCTCGGTTTGCTCGCATTTCCGGTACTCCTCTCCGGAGCGATTATGTTATTGCTCGATAAAAATCTCGCAACAAGTTTCTTTATTCCCGCCGGACTGTATATCGGAGGCGAACTGCTCAGCTATGAAGGAGGAAGTCCGATACTCTGGCAGCATATATTCTGGTTCTTCGGTCATCCTGAAGTATATATTGTCGCGCTGCCGGCGCTCGGTATCTGCTCGGAGGTAATCGCGACGTATGCACGAAAACCGTTATTCGGTTATAAGGCAATGGTAGCTTCGCTGCTTGCGATTGCATTCTTGTCCTTTATTGTTTGGGGACATCACATGTTTGTCAGCGGTATGAATCCGTTTCTCGGTTCGGTGTTCGTATTGACGACGATCCTCATCGCCGTTCCTTCGGCAGTAAAAGTGTTTAACTGGCTTGCAACGTTATGGCGGGGGAAATTACATTTCACTCCGGCAATGTTGTTCGCCATCGGTCTTGTCTCGCTGTTTATTACCGGCGGATTGACGGGTATTTTCCTTGGCAATGCGCCAATCGACATTCAACTTCACGATACATATTTTGTCGTTGCACATTTCCACTTCGTGATGGGAGCCGCGGCACTCTTCGGCATTTTTGCCGGCATTTACCATTGGTTCCCGAAAATGTATGGCCGTATGATGAACAATACGATGGGAAAACTTCACTTCTGGTTGACGTTCATCGGCATTTATCTGATTTTCTTCCCGATGCACTTTATGGGAACGACCGGCGTGCCGCGAAGGTATTATGCGTTTACCGAATTTGAATACACAATGCAGTACGGCGGGATGAATGAGTTCATTACCATTGCTGCACTTATCACCGGCGCCGCACAGATCATCTTCCTCATCAATTTCTTCGGCAGTATGTACCTCGGTAAAAAAGCTGAACGAAATCCGTGGAATGCAACGTCGCTCGAATGGACAACCGACGATCCGATGCCGGGACACGGCAACTGGAAAGGCGAGATTCCGATGGTATACCGCGGACCTCACCAGTTCAGCACGCCCGAAGGAAAAGAAGATTATGTCATGCAATCGGATAATACGGGATTTGAAGGTTTAGAGAGGGAGAATTAACGTGACAACCGCAGTCAAAGAAAAGGATAAAAAAACACGAATACCGGGCATGCCGCCCGGGCACGGGAACGGTGACGGTTTAGGCGGCTGGGGTGGCGGAATGCCGCACGGCAACTCGAATTATTCATTACCGATACATCCCGCAAAGTTAGGGCTCTGGCTTTTTATCGCGGCAAGTATGATGCTTTTTGCCGCCTTTACGAGTGCATATATCGTCAGGTCAGGTGCAGGCGATTGGATTCGATTCGGCCTCCCGACGGTCATGTGGATTGGTACGGGTGCCTTGATTCTCAGCAGCGTCACCATACAGTATGCACTTCGTGCAGTGAAAACGGGAAAAGAAGATGTTTTCCGAAAAGCATTGTTGTTGACGGGGTTGTTAGCCGCAGGTTTTATAGCCGGACAGTTCACCGGCTGGAATAGTTTGCGTGCTTCGGGCGTGTACCTCGAGACAAATGCATCAAGTTCATTTTTTTACATGATAACCGTCACGCATTTTGTACATTTGATAGGTGGTGCGATTGCTCTGATATTTGTAACGATCAAAGCGATGCGCGGCCGCTACAACAAAAACAATTTTCTCGGTCTCGAATTATGCGCCACCTACTGGCACTTTCTTGACGCGTTATGGGTGTATCTGTTTGTATTCTTACTCGTTGTTTAAATAATCTTATATAAATAACCGGAGATCATAATGAACCACGACGCTGTTCTGGAACAGAAGAAAATAATGGAATCGGAGTGGGGGGGAGGAAAAGCTCCCTTCGGAGTTTCGTGGCGAAAATATATGATGTGGATTTTCATCGTGTCGGATGCATTTACATTCGGTGCCTTCCTCGCCGCATACGGACTGTTCAGGGTTACTTCCGAGGCCTGGCCGAACACGTACGAGGTTTTTACCGCTTTTCCGTTAATTCCCTTCGAAGCGCCCATGCTTTTTGTGGCAATGATGACTTTTATATTGATCTGTTCAAGTTTCACAATGGCGCTCGCTGTTTCGGCAAGTTATAAAAACGATCGTGCAAACGCTCTTAAATTCCTCGGACTCACGATACTCGGCGGATCGATATTTCTTTTATGTCAGGTATACGAGTGGTACCATTTCATCCATGACGGCGCATCGTTAACGGGAAATCCGTGGGGGACGCCTCTCTTCTCGGCTTCATTTTTTATGATTACGGGATTTCACGGGTTACATGTTCTCAGTGGATTGATCCTTCTCACTATTACGGCACTGAAAGTAAAACGCGGTTTTTATGAGCGAAGAGGATCGTACGAAGGCGTCGAGATTGTCGGACTTTACTGGCACTTCGTCGATCTCGTGTGGGTATTTGTTTTCACGTTCTTTTATCTATTGTAATTACTCATAAGGAGTCGATACTATGAGCAAACAGGAGCATGGTAAAAAGGTTTATATCAAAGTCTGGCTCTGGCTTTTGGCCATTACGATCGTCGGATTTATCGTATCGCCTCTCGGATTACCCGGCTGGCTGCATAATTCACTTATCATTCTGGTTGCACTGATGAAGGGGGGATTAATTGTTGCCTATTTTATGCATCTGAAATTCGAGAAGATCAGTCTCATTTATTCGATCTTGTTGCCGCTGATTCTTCTCATCGCGCTGGCAGTAGCATTATTGTACGAAGGTACCACACGGTTTTTATAAAAGGCGGAACATATGAAAAAAGTTATTTTTATTACGACGGTTGTGTTATTTATTCTGATGCTATTCCCGGTTGAATTACCTGCACAATGCGCCATGTGCGGTGCTTCGGTTCAGTCATCGGAGGAGGGTGCCGAGATGGCTGCGGGATTAAATACGGGAATCCTGTACTTACTGGTAATTCCTTACGTAATTTTTATGACGTTCGCAGTGGTCATATTCAGAACGATAAGGAAAAATAAAAAAGTCGAACAAACAGCTTACTTTCAAAACTAACAATATATGAATAATCATTCTCGCTGGCTTCACCGGTATGCTATATTTGTCGCGATCTCGACTGCGGTTTTATTGTACTGGGGCGGACTTGTTACGAGCACCGGTTCCGGACTTGCCGTCCCCGACTGGCCATTATCATACGGAATGCTCATGCCGCCGATGGTCGGCGGTATATTTTATGAGCACGGTCACCGGATGGTGGCAACGTTCGTCGGATTGTTGACAATCATTCTTGCTATGTGGCTGCACAAAAGTGAAGAGCGCAGATGGCTGAGAATACTCGGCTGGATGGCGCTCGGGACGGTAATATTTCAGGGTATACTGGGAGGAATTACCGTTTTATTCTTCCTGCCTTTACCAGTTTCCGTATTTCACGCAACACTTGCACAAACATTCTTTTGTATAACGCTGGCTATTGCGCTTTTCACCTCAAGATTCTGGAAAGAAAGTATTCCTCATTCAATTGAACCACAGAAAGGATCGATACGGACTATAACAACCGTACTTGTTGCGATTGTTTTTATACAATTGATAATCGGGGCAATAATGAGGCATATGGAAGCCGGACTTGCAATTCCTGATTTCCCCCTCGCTTTCGGCCGGATAATTCCGCCGATAGAATCGGTTGATGTGCTCGTTCATTTTGCCCATCGTTTAGGTGCTGTTGCCGTAACGGTCGCAGTGCTCTGGTATATTATGCACGTGTATAAATACTATTCAACGGTGAAGGCATTTAGTATACCGGCAATTGCGCTCATCATATTATTGGTAGTACAAGTAACGCTCGGTGCCTATGTGATCTGGTCGGGCAAAGCTGTTGCAATTACCACATTTCATCTTGTCACCGGTGCGCTTCTGCTCGGTACTTCTGCAATCGCCGCAATGCTCAGTTTTCGTCTGGTTAAACCTGAAAAAGAAAAAGTAATGCTTACAGCAACTCCGCAACAAGCACAATAGAAAGGGAGACAGTATGCAAAGTGCTGCACTAAAAATTGAAAAATCGAAATTAGCGGATTTTTGGGATCTGACTAAGCCAGGGATAACCTTTCTGGTTGTAATCACTGCCCTTGCAGCATTCTATATTGCATCATATGGTTCGCCAAATATTGTGTTGTTGCTACACGCATTGCTTGGTATTGGATTTATTTCAGGCGGTGGTGGTGCATTGAATCATTATATCGAGCGTCAACAGGATATGGTGATGAATCGTACCAGAAACCGACCGATTCCCTCGGGACGAATCCATCCGGTCGAAGCCTTAATTTTTGGCATAGGATTATCCGTTACCGGTATTGTTTATCTCTTTTTAGCCGTCAATTTCGTCACGGCACTACTCGGTGCAATGACGTGGGTAGGTTATATTGCAGTTTATACGCCATTAAAAAAGGTTTCACCGCATTCTACCTTAATCGGAGCATTTCCGGGAGCAATGCCTCCGGTACTTGGCTGGACTGCCGTGACCGGCACTATATCGGCTGAAGCAATATTGTTGTTTGCAATCGTTTTTTTCTGGCAGATGCCGCATTTCCTCGGTATTGCATGGATGTACCGAAAAGATTATGAGCGCGGCGGTTTTCCGATGCTTCCCGTTGCTCACCCAGACGGCAAAAGTACTTTTCGTATGATCGTAATATATTGCACGGGACTAATTCCGGTGAGCTTATTCCCGACAATTATGGGTATAACTGGTTATATCTATTTCCTTGCTGCATTGGTGTGTGGAATTGCATTTCTATATTTTGCCGTTCGACTCGCACTCGAGCCGTCAAATATGCATGCAAAGTATTTAGTCCTTGCATCGGTTTTTCATTTGCCCGTTGTTATGACATTTCTGATGATTGATGCGGTTCGGCCTGTATAGCAGTCTCGCCGTTTATTTTCGTTGCAGTAAGTAGTATATTAGTCTTTACTTATGATTAGTGTCCATAATGTAACATACCGGTATGCAGAAAGCAGAGTGCCGGCATTGTCTGACGTTACCTTCGAGGTCACTGCCGGAGAAATATGCGGATTCCTTGCGCCAAATGGAGGAGGAAAGACTACGTTATTTAAAATTCTTGCCACAATGCTCCCCGTACAGCAGGGAAGACTCCAATATAACGGCGAGGATTATCAGAACAACTTCAAAGCTATCCGCAATACTATTGGAGTAGTATTCCAGAATCCCAGTATCGATAAAAAACTTACCGTACGTGAAAATCTTCATTGTCAGGTTTATATCTATGGTAGTACTCCATCGAGAGAATCAGAGAGAATTAATGAATTAGTGCAGCTTTTTGATCTCTCAAAATACCTGGACCAGAAACTCGAAACCCTTTCAGGGGGGTACCAACGGCGGGTCGAACTTGCAAAATGTATGCTGCACAATCCGGCTGTGATACTTCTTGATGAGCCAAGCACCGGACTTGATATTGTCTCCCGGCGTGATTTATGGAGATATCTTAAGACTATTCGTGATCAGAGGAATGTCACGGTTTTAGTCACAACTCATATTATCGATGAAGCCGAACAATGCGATCGTGTGATTATACTGAACGAAGGTGAGCTGGTAGTTTCCGGTGCACCATCAGTATTGAAAGATGAGATCGGCAGTGAAATATTATCACTAAAATCGGAAAAAATAGCATCGGTTTTATCTCTGTTACAAGAAAAGTGGAATATTGAAGGCGTTCAGGTTGATGGTACTGTACGGGTAGAACTTCAAGGAAACAGAAAATTTATAAATCAACTCCTGACAGATCACCTGGATATCATAGACTCTGCAACGATAAGCAAACCTTCACTCGCGGATGTATTTTTTAACCATACCGGGAATAAATTCGACGAACTCAAGGAGCAGGAGCAAACTTAATGCAGGCTGTATACCATACATTACGACCGGTTTATGCATTGTGGCAGCGCGAGGTTATCCGGTTCTTCAGGCAACGGAGCAGGGTTGTGGGAGTCGTATTAACACCTCTTGTTTTCTGGTTAATACTCGGACTCGGCTTCGGGGATTCGTTCCGCGCTGTGCAGGGTCAAATAGAAGTGTCCTATCTTGAGTTTTTCTATCCGGGGGTGATTGTTCTTATCCTCTTATTCACTTCGATATTTTCGAACATTTCACTCATTGAGGATCGAAATGAGGGATTCTTTCAGAACGTGCTCATTGCTCCCGTTACTTCACACGGCATAGTGGGAGGGAAGATACTGGGTGGTGTAACTATTGCATTAAGTCAATCGCTTATCTTTCTTATATTTGCGCCGTTTATCGGATTTAAATTAAATCTAATTGTAGTATTTTTATTTGTGGTTACCTGTGTGGTTCTGTCTATCGGACTCTCTTCGCTTGGATTTATTATTGCGTGGAAAATTAATTCTATACAGGGTTTCCACGCAATAATGAATGTGGTGCTGGTCCCGTTGTGGTTGTTGTCAGGTGCGGTTTTTCCCGCCGAAGGATCACCGGTAATGATACAATGGATCATAGCTTTAAATCCGATCGGATATGGTGTTGACTTAATTAAGGGTGTACTGTATAGTGCTATGCCGGGAGGCGGTATTGCTACAATAGCACCGTTGTCGGTATTCATTACTTTGATTTTTTCAATTTTATTGTTAGCTTTTGCAGCGAATGTAGTGCGCGTGTCGCGTAACGGATAATTTCGGGAAGGTTCTAATGAGAACACAAGATAGTATCAGAAAAATTTTCACTCCGGTGATCGTGGTATTGTTTTTTGTCGGCGTTATAATGATAATGCTTGTTTACAATACGATGCGCGAGCATCCCACCACAATAGAAATAGAAGTTATAAAGGATGTGCCGGATTTTACTCTGACAAATCAGTTTCATGAAGAAATATCAAGGGATGATTTGCTAGGATATTTCTGGATTGTAAATTTCATTTTTACGAATTGTGGTGGAACATGTCCGGTTATGACATTTCAGATGCATAGTTTACAGAATGAAATTTCTTCCGAATTACCGGTAAGATTCGTCTCGATTACTGTTGACCCCGAGCGCGACACACCCGATGTACTCCACGCATATGCTGAAGAAGCTGGAGCGGATCAGAGCCGCTGGTTCTTCCTTACCGGGGAAACTGAAAAGATATACAACCTTGCTCGCGAAGGATTTTTGCTTGGCGTTGATCCCGAAGGAGGTACGCTTCGCGAACCTATAATGCACAGCCAGCGGTTTGTTCTGGTTGATGCCGACGGAATGATACGCGGATATTACGATGGGTTTGATGAGGAACAAGTAAACCTCTTGAATAGAGATTTATATATATTATTAGGTGAAGCACCCGAATATGTTGACTCCCAATGACTTACCAACATTAAACGCAGTATTAAATAGCCTGAGCGCTGCTTTTCTGATAACAGGTTTTGTATATATCAAAAAGAACCGACGCGATGCACATAAGAGATCAATGTTGACTGCTTTTACGATATCGGCATTGTTTTTAATTTCATACGTGATTTACCACTATACCGCAGGAGCGACAACATTTACTGCCGAAGGGTGGATACGTCCGGTTTATTTTGCCATACTTATTTCTCACACAATTCTTGCCATAGTCATTTTGCCTCCCATTTTCATTCTCTTATACAGAGCCTGGAAGCAGCAATATGCCAGGCACGCAAAACTTGCTCGCTGGACGTTTCCTGCCTGGTTGTACGTTTCGGTTACCGGTGTTATAATTTATCTGATTCTGTATCACTGGTTTCCGCCGGTCTGATTTATTCAAGAAAGTGAAAGGTAAATACTGTAACGTATTTTCAGATACTCCAATCGGGGTGGGTCAGTAAAGATTGGAGAAGCGTAATAAATGTTTCGTTAACACGTGCTGCAGTTTTTGTAACATCGTCGTGTGAGAGTTTCTCAGCGCTAATACCTGCCGCCATATTTGTTATACAGGAGATACCGGT
>PWXV01000040.1 GCA_003568415.1 Ignavibacteriales bacterium | reverse complement strand
TCTTTCAGAATACCGGGATTATTTGCTACTGTTTCATTAAACATTTCAACCTTTCCGTCGACCGGTGCTACAATTTCAGCTGTACGATCACCCTGCCGCAGCACGATCAATGGATCACCCTGTTTCACCTCACCACCAAGATTCTTTACTTCGATGCTATCAATTTCACCAACCAGCTTATTTGTAAAATCATCCATACCTACTCTGACCGAACCACTCTGAGTAATTGCCGCCCAGCTGTGTCCCGGATGGAAAAACAATCCTTCAGGAACTGAAATCGCTGATATTGCTTTAATTTTATTACGCTTCTGTGGTTCTGTCGCAAATGCAAATTTACGTTCCTGTATTCTTTGATATACAAGGTCGATTCCTAAGAATGCTAAAATCGTCAAAACTACAAATATTGCTACCATAATTCTCACCTCTTATAATTGATTTTTTATTATTTACTTTTTTATTTTTCTGCCATAAAAAACTTATCTAAAACTTCTTCCCACTCTTTATCGGTCAAGAGATCGCCTGCATTTTCTATTATCTCTCCACCATCCTGACAGACAGGGCCAATCTCACCTGCAAATCTTGTCACAAACTGTGCCCGCGAATTCTCAAGCCACCAGTCTGCAGTTTTACCGTGCAACAGATTCTTTAAATTCTGACGTAATGAATTTGGCTTTATCTTCAGGATCCATCCATCACCATTTGCAGTTGCACTGATTTTTGAAGGTTGATTTAATAAATCTACATTAACATCAACCACATTTCCCTCTATTGGAGTACTTTGCGGCAGCGCCCTTTTTCCCCGGTACAATTTCCAGGCTGTTTGTCCTTGCCGCAGGTATGCACCAACTTTAGGTACATCTATTTTATTGGCTTTACCGAATACTTTTTTTGCAAATTGGTCAATTCCTACAGTAACGACATCATCAGTTACCCTTGCCCAGGTATGTGTTGGATGGTAATAAGTGCCCGATACTATTGATGCCGGTTTCTTCTGCTCTGCCTGTTCCGGAGAAACTTCATAAGCTTGCTGGGGCTGTTCTTTTCTTTTCATTATATAATCTATTGTGAGAAACACTATCACTGTCAGTATGAATAATATTGCTACCATTTTCCTAACCTCCTGTCAAATCGCTGAGCTTATCGTTTTTTTGTATTTACTAATTTCAAATTCACTTTAGATATATTGCAAAGGGCTTGCCAGAAAGGTGATAGGTAACAGGTGATAGGTGTAAGCTATTGTTTATTAATGGTTTAAAAATAATATTTACGATATGGCTAGAATACCGGTTAATTTTGCTGGTGATGAAATACACAACACATACAGTTGAAAATGTCGACAATTGGGTTGCAAGATACTGATATTAAAGCACTTACATTGATGTTGAATAATTCAGCAGGTGAGTCGCAATTTACAACAGTTACCGGGCTAATTATTGCAAGTTGTTAATATATAAAAATTTACAAGGCAGAGAGATATGTGGTTTATGTTGTTATCCATCCCTGGAGGTTTAGTTTGTGGTGTGAGATAAAAAAAGGCAGGTGTAAAAATACCTGCCTTTTTTGAGTGACGTCACTCGACTTCACTGTCATAGAAATTAATGCCATCGCTCTCAGGCATCCCCGACGAGACTGGGCTTAACCTGACTTCATCAGTGTAAGAGCCATTTATTCTGCTAAACGCAATTCGATATCCCCCCGACGATTCAACCGGCGTCCTTCGATAGTATCGTTCGGAGCGATCGGTTCCATTTCACCCATGCCTAATGTTGATATTCGTTCGGAGGGTATCCCTTGCTCAATCAGATAATTTGCAACGCTCTCTGCACGCCGTTCAGATAAGCGCTGATTATGCTCTGCCGGGCCCGTCGAATCGGTATGACCGATCACTCTCACGTGGAGATGAGGTTCATCGGCTAATTTGCCAACAAGCTCATCAAGTAGAGCTCTTGCCTGCTCGCCCAGTTGTGGCGAATCAACCGGGAAAAGTATATCTGCTTCCAATCTGATAGAAATCATTCCTTCAAGTCTGGAGATTCGTACATCATGCCCCTCAAGCAGACCTTCTATATCTTCAAATCTAACGTCGTGATCCTCAAGTTTTCTGAGTAAATCCGTCAATTTTTCTTCTCTCTCTGCATCCCGTTGCTCAAGCTCAGCAAATTTTTCATCCATTGCTTTCATTTCGCGGTCAAAGCGGTCCAATTTCTCATCGACATATTTGCCTCGGGGATGCCATCTCACGTGTTTTGTCCCGCTCCTACCGATATTGATACTAATGCCGGCAAGAAATTGTCCCCAGGTATCCCGGGTAAACCGGCCGGGTGTAGCATCGAGGTGATCAGTATTTGCAAGATGATACTCATATGCAGTAAACAGATCAATGGTGGACGAGATATGGAACGTAAAGCCTATCGATGCCATATATGTTGAGACGGTGAAATCCCAATCCCGGGCATCCACAACCTCAATGTCGTTGATCATTCGTCCAAATCCCATAGAAATGTATGGGTTAACCCTCGAACCAATACCATATGTCTGGAATATATTGTTAAGGTATGCTACTCCCCTCCAGCTAAAATGCCAGTACTCATTCCTGAATGCACCGGGATCCTCATCCCGATCGAACACCCCCCTGTATACCGAAAACTCAAAGCTTACAGGTTGTGTAATGGCATACGCTATACTTCCTCCGAAGACCGGATTATATCCGGCATTGCGGTCAAACTGCCCGCCGAGCGTCATCCAGCGGCCACCGGCTTTTGCTACATTCGGTCCCCCGAATAGACTCACACTCAGACGCTTTACTCCCGGATTATCATCGCCATAGGCGGGATATGCCAGTGATAGCATCAGCGCAAATGAGAGTAATATAATTCCAATATTCCTGATATTTTTCATATATATTCTAAATAAAATTGATTTTTCTTGTTGGAAATTTCGTTTTCCTCCATAATATACAAATTATTTAAATAAATTAAGTATGCCGATTGTCACATATTAGCCATTAAAATCAAATATTAGAAAATTCTAATAAAACTAATTATTAAACAAATCTTACGGATTATGCTATGAAATTACGAAATTTACCAATCTTGCTTTTTATTTTTATGACAACCTGCATATTTGGCGCAATAACTTTGCACAGCCAGGAATTACAATTCGGACTTGATTTTCAGGTTGGGGCTGCACAGGGGGAATTTAAGGACCAACTGGATAATAGACCGGGAATCGGTATGGGCGGAATGGTGGGCTACCGATTTGGACAAACACCCTTGATGCTGGGCATCGATATGGGATTTATGAATTTTGGTAAAGAAACACGGGAAGAACCGTTAAGTTCCACTATTCCGGATCTCAGGGTAGAAGTCGAGAACAGCTATAACCTATTTCACGGTGATGTATTGTTCCGGTTAATTCCGGCACCGATGACGGTAAGACCATTTCTGGATGGATTGTTCGGTTTTAATTACTTCTTTACAGAAACCGTTTTACGGGAGCGTGGGGGCATAGGATCCGATGACGATATTATTCGTGACACCAACTTCAAAGATACTGCGATGAGCTACGGGTTTGGAGCCGGTGTGCAATTCAGAATTTTCAGTGACGATGGCACCAATGACGAAAACGGTTCAAACTTCCCCTATTCAATAAATATACATTTGATGAGCAGGTATATGGTAGGCCGGGAGGCGGAATATTTGAGAGAGGGCTCAATAATTCGTGAAAACGGCGATGTCACCTATGATGTAATAAATTCAACCACAGATTTGCTCTATTTTAAATTAGGGTTAGTAGTTAATTTGTAGATCTATTAATTAGAAAATTTTAATGGTTTCAAAAAGTTCCATTGTCAGGTACGAATTAATTTAAATTCGCACATATTTTAGAAGTGATACCCATCACATTGCTGATTTTGCCTAAAAACAGGCGTTTTTATCGGAGATTATTAGAGAATTCTAATTGCAATCAAAAGTTTTAATACGTAGCTTTAGTACAGTTAAACGATGTATAGTTTTAAATCATATTCACTCACAAATAAAGGGGGACACCTCATGAAAACTTCGAGTGCTTTTAAGCTTTTCTTACCGCTTTTTATAGTGGTATTTGCCTTTACAAGCTGTGATATGGACGATAACCCGGTGGGGACATTCGGGGAAGCGGTTGAACGGGTGCCGGAAGTACAGCTTATTGAGGGGGCTGATAATGCAACTATCAATGTAAAATACGATAGAAATTACAGTTATTTTACTGTTGAATTAAGCAATATAGGCCACGTAGGGGATATAAGTGATGGAATCTATAATGCCTGGTGTATTCAGATGGA
>PWXV01000112.1 GCA_003568415.1 Ignavibacteriales bacterium | reverse complement strand
TCTAAGTATGGCGTAAATCGACAATTGATTTTTAATCATTAGAGCAAAGCGAAAATAATCTATCCGAATTGGGAGTGTTTACGGTTCAAAGACCTGAACGGTGGCACTTTGAGAGAAGCCGACTGTAGGACCACCTCCAATTACATAAATTTTCCCATTGACTTCAGCAACACCCATTCCATGGCGCGGTTCGGGCATCGGGCTGAGAGTTTCCCACGTATCGGCTGCGGGATCGTACACCTCGTGATTATTGTTTGTTACAGCGTGCGTTTCTCCTCCGTATGTATAAATTTTCCCGTCGTAGACCGTACCACCCAGACCTGCTCGTCCGGTCTGCATGGATGAGACCGTCGTCCACTCGTCTGTTTCGGGATTATATGCCTCGACCGTATCGGTAACCGGGGAAAGCGAAATGAAACGGCCCCCGATTGCATAAACAATTCCGTCCACCGCCGCTGCTACGAGATGATCGCGACGGGTTGGTATATCTGCACCTGTCGTCCATGCATCGGTTTCCGG
Organism: Ignavibacteriales bacterium; assembly: GCA_003568415.1. Classification (GTDB taxonomy): domain Bacteria; phylum Bacteroidota; class Ignavibacteria; order T3Sed10-11; family T3Sed10-11; genus T3Sed10-11. Next base: position 3,812 of record PWXV01000112.1, on the reverse strand, counting down.
ATCGTATATCACTGTAGGCCTGAGCAGCATCTGTGCCTGGCCGAATCCTCCGACCACTATTATTTTATCGTCGACTACACCAACTGCGCATGCCCCGCGAGATTGCGGAAGTGAGGCACGGCTCAACCATTCATCATTTTCTACGTCGTATAACCAGAGGTTATTTGCAGCGGAAAACCCGTCCGATACCGTAATTAAACCGCCTATTGCATACAGTGAATCATTTGCTACTACAAGCGGCATGTGGTGTCGCGCGGACGGGAGATCGGCAATTCGTTCCCACGTGTCAGATTCCGGGTCGAATCTGTAAGCCCGGTTGCTGTCTTCATTATTCCCGTCGATGCCTCCCGCTATATAGATCATCTCGTCGAGAACGGCAGCATGGAATTCCTGTAGAGGTTCGGGGATGGAAGATGCAATAGACCAGCTTGTGTCGGGTTCCTGGGGAGGAGGACTCGGTGGTTCGGGAGATATATCATCCGAGTTACATCCGATAACCAGCATTACTAAAAAGGCCGAAATTAAAAGTATGAGGTTCCTCATAGAATCCTCCGGTAAAAAAACAAACTGATTCATAGGTTAACGAAAAATAAAACCGGTACGATTCCTGACTGTTGTCGTCGCACACTGACAGCACCGCCGGCTATATCAGGGCGGCGTTATGGATTACGATAAGATTACTATTAGAACATAGTAATATAGAAATTGAATCCAAGGTCAATCGAGAAAAATCCCTGGTCCCTGAAATCGGGCCCGAACCGAGTGCTGTCATCCGTCATCACGAGATCATATTTTCCATTTGCTATGAGTGCGAGCGTCGGTGTAAGATAGAGTTCTACTCCCACACCTGCATTGAGACCAAAGGCTGTTTTTGAAACGTTTTTCAATGAATTATGAGGTGAGGGTATTGTATCACCGCCAAGTCCGTCGTCGGTTATCCTCAAAGAATAGATTCCGGCTCCGAAGGTAACAAACGGTGATATGACATTACCGGTTCCGAGAACAGGATTCAGATGGGTTATGCCTCGCAACTTAAACGCCATCATTGAATATGTTGGATCGGGACCGAAATCGAACGGAACCCTTCCGGCAGCGTTCTGAACCTCATCGTCAAATGAGGCAAAACTGTAATCGACCAATGCTTCAAGGCGAAATATCTCTGATAAACCATAACTCACCCCGACGTTAAGATTTGTTCCGGAATCCAAAATTTCGCTCATAGTATGCGAAGGCGCGAAGAAACCGCCGTGAGCATTGTTAACAAAACCACCTGAAATAGTAAAACCTACCTGACGGGATTTGTCGAAACCGAAACCCGGAATCACGAGTCCGGCAATGAGTATGAATACGGTCAAATGTCTTATACATTTCTTCATTGTTATAAATCTCCTTATTATTTTAAGTAGACGGTAGGCAGCAGACAGGGTAAATGAAACACCATCGATTACTACTTACCATTCTGATTGCCAACGGTCTCCTACATACCGTCTACTATAATTTTTTATTATTGCTTGATCAATCACGTGTGTCCCACCATACCCGATGAGTCATAGATGCAAACCCGAACGATACACCCGCAGCTTCTACGTTTTGTAAATTATTTTGCCACTCAGTTAATGGATATGGAAATCGTCTTGGGATCTCATCGACAACGGGATCCTCGATAATATCGAGTTGAGGATACCCGGTCCTTCTCCAATCATTGTATATCTCGGGATTGAGGAAATTTGCAATATATTTCTGAACCATGATTGCTTCATACGGATCATCGATCTCGGTCAATGCCGGGAGTGAATTTATGTATTCTTCGACTTCACCCGGTGACACCAATTCGTGAGCATCGACATTGATTCGGTCCATCGATGCTGCGATTGCATCCCGATATACGGGATCGGCAGATCCTGCACCTTGTAAGATAAATATTGCTTCGGCTTCGATAAATTTTGCTTCTGAATAACTTATCCAGTTTAATGGAGCAGCAGCAGCATTATAAAATTCACCGATGCGCGACACGTTAGACACACCGATACCGTTTGTACCGTTAACATGTCCGACATAAGCAATGCTGTCCGGAAAAACCGCTTCTATAGGACGTGCCTGGACATGAATTCGTGGGTCATTCAATTCGTGAAGGAGATCGATATACGTAGCGCTCAGTTGATCCCTGTCATCCCAAACACCCATGGTAAATTGCCACCAGGGATTCTGAGCTCCGGGTGCATTTTCATACGCGAAGTTTGCATCATCGTGGCCGCTCTGGAAACCGTTTGCCAGAGCATTGAGTGCATTTTGCGCCCGTTCTTCGGCCGAATTTCCCGGTGCATAAGAAAGACGCATATGAAATCGTGCCTTCAATGTGTATGCAAGTCTGCGCCATCGTTCGATATCCCCGCTATAAAGAAGGTCGTCGGTTCCCGGGGTTAATGCACCCGGATCACGGTCGAAATCTTCAAGGGCAGCATTTAAATAACCAAATACCGTCTGATAGATTTCTTCCTGTGTATCGTAAGCGGGAAGAGGATTACCGACAGGGTCGAAACCTTCCGAATATGGTATATCATTATACAGATCGGTGGCGATCGAAAGTGACCATGCAAATATGAGCTTTGCAATACCGGCATACCGATAATTTCCTCTCGCTTCGGCACGTTCATTCAATTCTCGTGCGTTTTTCATAGCACGTGTAAAGAGAAAGTTCCATGCGGCATCGGCGTTGGATTCGGTCATTTCATAATTGTCCTGAGTCGGCGGAACCCCGTTCCAGGCGAGTTGTTGCACCCAGTATGCCGGGTATCGCGCAGGCCAGTTACCGATAACGCGGTAACTGAACTCTCCGAGTAAACCCGGAAGCATTAGATTCTCGGTTGCATCTCCGGGAGCGTTCGGGTTTACATTAACGTCCAGGAAATCATCACACGAGATGAAAAACATCAACATCAGGATTGTTAATGTTACGGTTGAGATAGTTTTAATTGGTTTCATATGAAACACCTTTATTGAATTCTTGATACAATGGATGTTCGTTAAATGTTGAGACTTAGACTGAAGTTATATCCGCGTGTCGACGGAATAACCATATGATAAAATCCCTGGGCATTTCCGCTTCCGAGCAGGTTTCCCTCCGGGTCGAGATAGGAGAAATCACTTGAAATCCAGAGGTTGGTACCCGTAAAGCTGAGTGTTGCTCCGCTCACCGGAAGTAAATTAACGATCGAGGACGGTAATGAATAGGCCACACTTACTTCACGAAGTTTTACATAGCTGCCGTCTTCAACGAAATGTTCTTCAATAATTCTGTAAATGCCGGCGTAATAATCATAGTCACGAAGTATCGCAACATCGTTCGGTTCACCGGTATTTACATTGACACCGTCATATGTGTACATGGTACCGCGATTTGCAGTTTCAATATGCGTACCGTAAATGATCGTGTAGAACTGGTCAAGGTTCATAATATCACCGCCCTGACGGATATCGAGCAATGCAGAAACTTCGAATCCCCGGTAACGCATTGTCGAACGGAGGTTGGCAGTCCAATCCGGCATAACATTGCCAATCTCTTTGAGACCGTCCGACGGTATAGGGAACCCATTATCATCAATCAATTTGTTCCCATGCTCATCGCGTGCAAATCCGCGTGACCAGAGAACGCCATAATTTCCTTTGCCCTCCATGATCCGTACCTGATTCGAAGTGAAGCCGCCCAGAGGGATACTCTCTACACCGGGGGCGAGTTCGACAACCTCATTCGTATTCTGAGAAAAGTTTGCCCGAAGATCCCATGTGAAATTTCGGCTCTGGATCGGGGTACC
>PWXV01000143.1 GCA_003568415.1 Ignavibacteriales bacterium | reverse complement strand
CAACTATTCACAGCCCCGGAATATTATAAGTTATGATTAATCAAGTATACCGGGAATTTAGTATTTTTCATTCGGCACGTTCTTGATCCTGATACAACTCACGATGCAGGAACATTCGTGCCTTTACCCAATCGCGCTCGACGGTGCGCGTCGAGATCCCGAGCACTTCGGCTATTTCTTCTTCTTTCATCCCGCCGAAGAAGCGGTATTCTACGATTTTGAGGAGTCGGTAGTTTAATTGTCCGAGCGTTTCAAGAGCATCGTTGAGTGATAATATTTCAGTGACCTTCATTTCATAACCGATGTCCCGACTGGTTAGGGTTATTCTATCATTAGGATTACCGCGTTTAGCGGCATTTTTACGGCGGGCATAATCGACTAGAATTTGCCGCATTGCACGCGATGCCACGGCATAAAAATGTGAGCGCCCTTCCCACTTCACGGGAGTTTGGTCACTCATTTTTAGATATGTCTCATGCACGAGATCGGTTGTTCTGAGTGTTTTTCCGGCACGCCCGCCTTGTAAGTGTGCGCGGGCAATTTGTTTAAGCGTCTCATATACAACCGGGAGCAATTCATCAAATGCTTCCGATGATCCCTCGCTTACTGCATGCAATAAACGGGTCACCTCTCCCGAGGCAATCTCTCTACCTGGCATAATTAATCCCCTATTGTCGGGTATTATCCTGATTTTGCGTATTAACTAATGTACACAAGCCCGGCTATAATAGCAAGAATAGACAGTAAATCATATCCTAAGTAGTAGGACGTGTCAGGAACCGAATCGTATATTCGTGAGGATTTTATGATATTATCCCGATTTATCCCGGTTATAATTATTCTCATTGTAACAATATGTTTGGATATTCTTACAAATAATGACCATACTATTTTCTATCAAGGATTTATTGCGGATGATACCGGTACACCGGTTGAGACCGGCGAATATCAATTTACATTCAGAATATACGACGGTGAATCCTCAACAGAAGTACTCTGGTCCGAGACTCAAACTATTCTGGTAGCAAACGGTATTTTAAATGTTCATCTCGGAACAGAAACTCCTCTTGATCTGCCATTCGATCAAAAATACTGGATAGGCATGACAATAAACGACGGAGAAGCACTCTCACCCCGCATCCCTCTAACCGCAACACCGTATGCATTTCACGCATATTCAGTACGGGACAGTTCCGTAACCTCGATAAAAATTCGCAACGGCTCGGTAACATCCGAGAAACTTGCCAATGAAGCGGTAACTCAACAAAAGATACATCCCGACGTAACACTACCAATTAGCGGTAATGCGGGCGGCGACCTCACCGGCACATACCCTGACCCCGCGATCGCAGATGGTGCGGTAACGACTGATAAAATAATCGACAATGCTGTAACTACTTCCAAACTTGCAGACGAAGCGGTAACGCAGAACAAGATTCATCCAGATGTATCGCTTCCTATAGGAGGCACAGCAGGCGGTGATCTTGCCGGGACATACCCCAACCCGGTTATCGCAAATAATTCAATAACAAATGCGAAGGTAGCGCCGGATGCAAATATCAGCGGTTTAAAAATTATACCCTCGTTTGGCGATAGATTCGTTCTGACTGAACGCGGATTGAGTTCAATAAATTTGGGATCATCGATATTCAACCAAATTGCATTTGAGAACGATGAAAATAAAATACATTTTAAAAGAACCCAAGAACAATTTTTCCCACCGACAATACTCAGAATAATGACCGTGGATTTTACGAACCGCTCAGTGGGGATAGGTACCGATGAACCGGCCGGGTTGTTTCATACTTTCGGACACAATTACAAGGTACTTTTTGAAAGTATCAGCAATGTCGATCTTGCAATCGGTCGTGCGACCACAAGTCACTTCGCAAACCTTCAGTTCGCAGACGGCGACCCGTCGACGAACGATAACCTCAGATGGGCTATCGGCCTGCGCGGGATGGGCGAAACTTCTAACCTGTATTTCTACGATGAAGTTAATAGCAGGTTCACGATGACCCTGACTCAATCCGGCCATACCGGTATTGGTACGACTGAACCGGTAACTCCCTTACAAGTCGTCGGCAACATGATCGCCGGAGCAGAGAACAACGAATCGACCGGAGACAACAGCATGGCATTCGGTGGATCACCAACGGGACCGAATGTTGCAAGCGGAAACCATAGCTTTGTAGCCGGTGGAGTCAGCAATATCGCAAGCGGTGTCCGCAGTTTTGCCGCCGGCCGACGCGCACACGCTGTTCACCACGGTGCTTTTGTATGGGGTGATAATTCGTTTGCCGATGTTCAATCCACCGGCAATAACCAGTTCATCGCACGAGCAGTTGGCGGTATGTTTTTCTACACGAACGAAAATCTTACCAGCGGCGTCACTTTATCCGGTGGGGGCAGTTCCTGGGCGTCCGTTTCCGATCGCAATGCAAAAGAGAATTTTCAGGAGATTAATAAAAAAGTAATCCTCAACCGATTGCTGAATCTTCCGATCCAAACCTGGAATTACAAATCCCAGGATCAATCCATCCGACATATTGGACCGATGGCTCAGGATTTCTATGCGACGTTCGGTATGGGTGAAGATAAGTTACGAATCAACACTATAAATGCAGACGGTATTGCCTTCGCTGCTATACAAGGACTTAACTTAAAAATGGAGCAAAAAATTGAACAACTTGAGTACATTATCGAAACAAAGAAACGAAGAATTCTCGAAGTTGAAAAAAGACTTTCGGAATTAGAAAAATTCATAGAGACAATATACCAACACTAAGAAAACCAATTCTACATTCAACAATCATTAATTAAGGGAGGTAAGAATGTTACATTCTAACATTAATAAATTAATGAGTACATTACTCATTCTCACAGTCTCTATTCTGATAACCGGAACAGCATACTCGCAGTCCGGCTCAGTAAGTGAAGAAAAATCTTTATATGAGCGGCTCGGCGGTCTGGAGGGGATTTCACTCGTCGTGAGCGATTTTGTCGATGTATTCATTCAGGATCAGGTGATCATGTCGAATCCCAGAGTAAAAGAGCGGAAAACACCCGAATCGGCACCGTACATTAAATATCAGGTTACAACAATGGTATGCCAGGCGACAGGCGGCCCGTGTGAATATACCGGTCTCGATATGCGGGAAGCACATAAGGGATTAAATGTGTCCGACAGTGAATGGGATCGAATGGTCGAGATCTTCGCAGAGACACTTGCAAAACACAATGTGCCGGAAAGAGAGACGCAGGAGTTGTTCGGAATCCTCGGCCCGACGAAAGACGATATTGTCGTCACCGGCAGCCGTTGATATCACATCATTAGCATCTTTATTCTATAAGTTATTCCGGGAAAGATGTGATTGTTTCTGAAATTTTAATTTTCAACACACATCTCTCCCGGTTATATACATAGTACCACACATAACAGGTGAGTATATTCTTCAATAACTGTCCCATTAAAACAATGATCGTAACGGTTAAACCTGCTGTAAATACACTAACTATTATGCCGGATTGTTTAATGTACAGTGGAGATTGTGACCTGTATCACAGATTGCCCATCTAAAGCTTAGGAAATATTGCATTATTTGTTCAATTTTGCAATATTTATACCTCAACACAGACATCACACTCGCAGTAATCTTAACGTGACAATTTTTACTACTAACAAGTACAGGACAACTTGATGAAATCTTGGTCTCATCTATTGCTTTATATAATTTTTCTTTTCCTCACTATTACCGTAAAATCAGAATATAAAACCAATATTGCCGTTGAGTATCTGGATAGGGCAGAGTATTATAAAGAAAAGGCGCAATATGACAGTGCAGCTCATTATTTCGAATTAGCACTGCAAAAGTTCGAGCAACAAAATAACCCCGGAGGAATCATACAATCACTGAATGGTCGTGCACATATCGCACTTATAGGAGGCGATAATGAGCTGGCATACGATCATCTTTCGCGTGCTATAGAGGTCGGAGAAAAACATTTCGGTGAGTACCACCCTGTAAATGCACGTACATATGATATACTCGGTCGGTATTATCTTGACGCCCGGCAGCCCGATAAAGGCAGAGAATACCTTGATATTGCACTGAAAATTAAAGAAGAACATTACGGACATGATCATCCCGAAACTGCACAAACTTACAGAAATATCGGACTCGTTTACCGGTATCAGAATCAATATCACGACGCCCTGGAATACTTCCATAAAACGCTGGATATTTATTTAGAGGAATTTGATGAACAGCATCTCCGTACAGCCGATATCTACAATGATATCGGTGTGGCATTCGATTACCTCGGGGATTATTATACTGCACACCGTT
>PWXV01000062.1 GCA_003568415.1 Ignavibacteriales bacterium | reverse complement strand
ACCGGAAGAATCTCGCCGGGCGTGATCGGGCTCTTATCCATCGATTCTTCAAGCTCGGCTGCTTCTCGCATAAGCGTTAATGCTTGTTCTGTTTCGCCTTTTTCGTATAGAGTCCACGCTTCAACTGCCTGACCGAGTGCTTTGTTCATGTATCCCCAGTATTCGTTGCCGGCATCGAAGAGGGATTTTACATACCCGCTGATTTTTTCCCTCTCGGTTTGTGCGAGATTCAGATCGCCGGTACGTGCTGCCCCGAGACCGCGTGCGTAAGAGAACAGTGCCATAGCTTCGGGGTAGTTTTCCCACGGAAGAACTTCGGGTTTACCCGGTTCAAGTTCGGCTGCTTCTTCCCATTTTCGCTGTTCGAGGTAATAGCGAGCTTGCGGTGCAGCGAGATTATAACCTGAAAACGGTGCCGCATATACTTCATCGACATTCTGCACTCTTTCAAGTGTTTCCCGTGCCTTTTCACGATCACCCATCTGCAGATATGCGTACATCGCATAATCCAAAGCGTGTACGTAGTGGGCTGAGGCGTGATCATCGAAATCAATCTGGTTCCATGCAGCTTCTGCGGAGCGTTCGTTCCAGTCGGCAGTTTCTTCCCATTTTCCCAACCGGACAAAAATATGGCTCGGCATGTGGAGTGCATGGGGTGTCGTGGGTGCCAGTTTATCGTACTCCCGTGCATATTTTAATGCCTTGTGTGCAAGTTCGGAACTATCGTATGCATGAATAATATAGTGGAACAGACCGGGATGTTCGGGGTGATTTTCAAAGTACTCCTCCATCAACGCTCCTGCCATTCGCTCACGGCTGTAGTCGTGTTCTTCATCTGGTGAGAATTGCGCGACTGCATAGCAGACTTCCGCCAGACCGTAAAATGCCGCAGCATCGACATCATCCGGATATGCTTCGTGAATTTCACGTTGTGCCGGTTTCCATTGCTCAATACGCGCCACGTGATCTCTTGTCCGGCTTTCCTTTGGCGGATACGGATCGGTGAAGAATGCGTCCACCGCAGCGATGTATTTCTGTTCACGTTCCGTTGGCGCACCTAATTCTTTTGCTTTCTTTACAGCTTTCTTACCCCGCTCCATTCCTTCATCCGTTGTCGGATGCCAGAGCGGCTGGAAGCTCGACATTGCGATTCCCCAGTATGCCATTGCGCAGTTCGGATCGGCTTCTGCTGCTGCTTCGAATTCGGGCCGTGCTTGTTCATACATCATGTGATGTAAATGAGCAAGCCCCGTTTCGAATCTATCCTGTGCTTCCGCGTTACAGGAGATGGGGAAGTTTACTTCGCCGTGCTGGTGTTCTTCTCCGTGGTCGTGCATCGTTAGCCCGGATAGACTCATTGCGGTACCGAGCACCAGGATGATCGCAGTCATCCACACTATTGATCGATTATTGTAAAACATAAAAATCCTCCCTTCGGGAATGTTATGAAGTTATTTTTTATTTTAGCGCTCTTTGAAAATGATGCCGGAAAAATTTATTAGATATTGTAACGCGAAACGGTGTTTCGCGTATGCGAATCGCCGATTCGCATTACAAAGACTCACAATATAAATGATATTTTTACACAGTCTATGCTGCTTTACCTGACTTCTTCAGTTAGATACTGTTGGCTCCCGGCATATGTCTTTAATATATAAAGCCAAAAATATCCTTGATGTTTATCATAGATCGCCAAATCAATCAAACGATTTATTGTACTGTCCCGGATATAAACTCATCGATCTCCTCTGATACCATATCGGGAGAGGAGAGGTTTGCAGTATGTCCTTCACCCTCGAGCATGGCAATTTGTGTCTCCGGTAATAGTGCATCGAGCGCATCCGTTGCAAATGAAGGATGCTCCTCGGTAACGGTTCCCGCCAGCATCAGTGTCGGTACGGCTATATCCCGATATCGCTCCAAATCCATATCTTCTTGCATCAGAGCTTTCCATTCGATGACAGAATGCGGCGTATGCTCAACCATATGATCCCAAAAAGGTGTTGCTTCCACTTCCGCTATTGCCTCATCCGGGACCCTTGCTTCTTCGGAGAGAAATATATGCAGCGATTCTTCATACTTCCCGTCTTCAAAAGCGCTATAGATACGATCAAATGTCTCATCGACAAAGGGTCCCTCTATGAATGCATGAAGCGGCGGTTCATACAGAATCAAACCCGCAACTGATGCTCGTTTTGCGGCTTCGATGGCGTATATTGCTCCCGACGAATGTCCGAGCACATAGGACTCCGGACCGGCTTCTTCAAGTACTGCGAGGATATCTGCAATTTCAAATTCGAGTGAATAATCGGTTCTGTGTTCGCTATTGCCCCGGCCCCATCTGTCGATTACATAACACGTGTATTGCTCGGACAACTCCTGTGCAACTTGCATCCATTGCTCTCCGGTGTTCAGGGCTCCGTGCACGAATACAACCGGAACCGGTCCCGAACCGATTTTTGTATATCCTATCCGGGTACCATCGGCAGAGCGGACAGTCTTTGTTTCCGGTTGGACAGGAGTCTCTAATGCTTCCTGTTCTCCGGGTGGGACCTCTGGATCGGCATCGCCATTACAGGCGGTGACAAAAAGTAGAAAAAATACAATGATGAATGGTGCAGTTTGAGATAAGCGAATCATAGTAATCCTCCCTTCGAATAATCATTGTGTACGTTTTTCCCATTAGCAATATTCTATTCTTCTTCTGTATTCGTGTACTGTCTGTAGTGTTGATAATATATATAGCCGAAAAAACGGTTTTATTCTATCAGGTGAATTTCAAAAAATGGCTAAAACCGGACGGTTTCCATCTTTTCCAGTCTCTCCGGTGCCTGAGAGTCGTGAGCAGGAATCAGCACCGTCGGTTCTTTATCGGCGAACTGTTGGATCCGGCGTGTCGTTTTAGCGGCTTTCTTGGGCTCTATTAAAGCTCCAATACCGTAGAGATTGCCCGCTTTCCAATCTTCTACGAGCCAATCCTGGCGAAGTATGTGGTCGCCAACGAAAAATATTAAAACACCATTTGTTTGCACGATAACCCCGATTTGTCCCGGTGTATGACCGGGTATGGGAACAACCCGAATTTCTATGTTCTTCCTGAAAATTTTACTTTGAGGAAATGGCCCATAGGTCTCGGTATCCATGTCGTACAGTGAGGGGTTGAATTCCGGATGCCAGAGATCAGTCTGGAACCATTTCCTCCACATATACCGGGATGTTAGTTCGTATTCGGGGCGATGTACCAGGATTTCAGCGTTCGGGAACCAGTGTACACCGCCTACATGGTCAACATCGAGATGTGTTATGATTACAGTGCGGACATCCTCAGGGTTTAAGCCCCTGGACTCCATTTGTGGACCGATTTCCTCATGCTCACCATTGATAATAGGGTATGGAAAGAAAAGTCTATACATTACTGGTCTTGACCATCCCTTCGCGTTCATACCGGTATCAATTGCTATGTGACCTTCGGGATGTTCTATGATGTAAACATATGCGGGAAACTCAAAATTTTCCCATCGGCGGAAAAGCGCAGACCACCCCGTTGCTCGCAGTGCGTTCCTGTTTCCAACGATTCGGCCGGTCTGGATTGCGTGGACTTTCATACCTCATTCCTTGCAATTGTCTCGCACGCGCTTCAGGCGCAGGTGTTTCGGATTTTCGGATTTAGTTAATAATTGGTGTTACACAAGCGTCTATTAGTAAACCGCGAATCAACGCGAATATAAAATGAATTAGCGTTTAATTGTGTCTATTAGCACCTGCCAGCCGGCAGGGGTTACGTAAGATCAGCTAATGATTATATAGCATATAGCGGAAGACATTGCTGGATTCTATCATAATTTCTACCACTTTGCAGATTTTTATAGTGGGCTTGCCTGTCACTTTAAATAAGTGAGTTTCGGTCTAACAGGCATTGAGTCTAATCTGTCTTCTACTTGAACTGACGGACAAAATTAGCAGAAAATTTTTGTAACCCTATAGATTTCCCCGGTTGATCACGTACCTCGTTTCACAAATGATTATGCCGAAGGAGTCGTTGTTCCGTCATCTCGCGCCGGTACCAAAAAGCTCGGTACGTCGTGCCTCTTGGATGTATGCGTCCCGGTCTTCCTTGAGGATGTATCCGGCATTCAACAGATAATCGGCAGCACGCGTTACCCGCTGCACGTACGTCTGTTGGTCGGGATAGCGATTCGCTAACTCTTCGACAGTAAATGCTTCGAAAAATCCTCCGTACCAGAACAGGTCATCAGGCCCGCCCTCAGGATGCTTGCCGGTATACCTGCCGAGCGGTGCTCCTGCTTCGGTACCATCGATGATCTGCTCCATATGCGGCAGGCGAAGACCGCCGAGTGCATTACCATCTTCATCGAGGTCGGT
>PWXV01000273.1 GCA_003568415.1 Ignavibacteriales bacterium | reverse complement strand
GAAATAATATGAGAAAAATAATCGTCTTATCAATGATAACTTTAGACGGTGTAATGCAGGCACCCGGCGGATCCAAAGAAGATGTCTCGGAAGGTTTCAAATATGGCGGTTGGGTTGCGCCGTATGGTGACGAAGTTTATGGTGAGGTTGTGAAAGAAGAGATGAAATCTGCAGAGTATCTTTTGGGCAGAAAAACATTTGAAATCTGGGAAAACTACTGGCCTGAACATGCAGATGTTTGGCCGGGTATCAATGATGGCACAAAATATGTCATGTCCGGGACAAGGAAAGAGTCGGACTGGAAAAACACAGTTTTCATCAAAAGCCTGGCAGATATAAAAAAGCTGAAAAACCTGCCTGCCGGCAGGCAAGGTTCAAAGGGTTCCGACATTCAGGTTTGGGGCAGTGCGAAGCTCGTTCAATTTCTGCTTAAGAATGACCTGGTGGACGAACTCCGGCTCAAAATTCACCCGTTGACTCTCGGTAACGGAAAAAAGTTGTTTGAAGACGGCCCCATTCCGGCAGCATTTTCATTAACAGAAAGCACCGTTACACCGGGCGGAGTTATTATTGCCGGTTACAAACGCGCAGGAAATGTCAGGACAGGTACAATCGGAGCTAATAGAGAACTAAAATGAGAAATATCTTTCTTCATATGATGGTCTCTCTCGACGGCTACATCGAAGGACCGAACAAAGAACTGGACTGGCACTTCGTCGATGAGGAATTTGAAATATACAGCAAGGAGATGCTGCACTCTGTCGATGGCATACTGCTTGGCCGAAACGTATACGAACTTTTTGCTCAATTCTGGCCGAATGCGATTGATAGTCCTGCAACCGCTCCTGATCCTGCAAAACCGGAACATCATCTCGAAGCGGCTGCATTATTGAATTCGCTCCCAAAATATGTCGTTTCGACAACGCTCGAAAAACCGGACTGGAACAACACCTATATAATCGGAAATAATATAGCCGTTAATATAACCAAATTAAAACAACAGCCGGGAAAAGATATTGCCCTCTTCGGCGGTGCACGTCTTATAAATTCTTTGATCCGACTTGATCTTATCGATGAATACCGAATGATCGTAAATCCCGTATTGTTAGGCGGTGGAATACCGTTGTTCAGCAATGAAAACGGGAAAATCGACATGAAATTGACCGGTATAAGAAAATTCAAATCCGGCGCCGTAGTATTGAAATATGTACCTCTATAATATATATAACAGGAGATAAACAGTGAGAAAAATTTTTTTACATATCATCGTCTCGCTCGACGGTTACATCGAAGGACCGAACGGTGAACTCGATTGGCAGTTCATCGACGAAGAGTGGGAAGAGTATATACATTCTATGCTCGGTTCCATCGACGGAATGCTCTTCGGCCGGAAGGCGTATAATTCGGTCTCGGGATATTGGCCCGGTGCACCCGATAATCCGGCAGCAGCGGCCGATCCGTCAAAACCGCAGCGGCATATCGAAGCAGCTCATATGATGAATGCGTTGCCAAAATATGTAGTCTCCACAACGCTGAAATCAACAGACTGGAATAACTCTCATATTATCCGCGATAACATAGTCGAAGAAATAAAAAAACTCAAAATGCAGCCGGGTAAAGATCTGGCAGTCTTCGCCGGCGCCGGCCTCACCGCTTCGCTTATGGAGCATGACCTCATCGACGAATATCGGCTGGTAATAAATCCTGCATTATCGGGAGATGGAAAACCTCTGTTTAACGGCAGTAATTCTCAGAAAAATCTTGAACTACTCGATATGAAACAGTTCGCATCAGGCGCCGTTATGCTCAGATACGCCAATACAGTGAACAAATAGATTTCTATGAAAAAGCAATAAAAGTATGAGACCACGGATATCTGTACTGACATTAGGTGTATCGGACCTGGAAAAATCAGTTAAATTTTACCGGGACGGCCTCGGCTTCACTACAAAAGGAATTGTCGGAAAGGAATTTGAATATGGTGCTGTAGCATTTTTTGACTTGCAAAGCGGCTTGCGATTAGCACTTTGGCCAAGAAAAAGTATATCGAACGATACGGGCATCCCTTTAGAAGATTCCTCTGCATTGGAATTTACTATAGGACATAATGTCGTCAGCTCGGACGAAGTAAATACGATAATGAAACTCGCTGAAAAAGCAGGAGCAAAAATTATCAAACCCGCGGCAGATACTTTTTGGGGAGGATACGCTGGTTATTTTCAAGATCCTGACGGTCATCTTTGGGAAATAGTTTATAATCCCGACTTTATACCCGAAGACGAATAATAGCTACAATAGAATTAAAAATTGGCAGTACATATGAAAGCAAACAAAACATTAAGAACATGTAAAAACGGACACCAGTATTATAAGAGTACCGACTGTCCAAGCTGTCCGACTTGTGAAAAAGAAAATAAACCTGCAGAAGGTTTCTTGTCAAAACTTTCTTCCCCCGCAAGAAATGCGCTATTGCATTATCTTGGAATCGATACGCTTGAAAAGCTGTCGAACTACACGGAGAAAGAGATACTCAAACTCCATGGAATGGGAAAAGCCAGTATGCCGGTTTTAAGAAAAGCATTGGAAGAGAAAGGACTAAAATTTAAAGATGATAGCGATAAGAACAAACCGCTGACCGCACGTGAAAAAACAAGAGGAGGAAAGTAGTATTCTCATAGTTCATTCTTCATCGCTCGATATATCACCGGGAACAGATGTGAAATAGAACATCCTTTCGTTTCCAAGTTGGAAGATAATTTTTATAATTCTTACATTCACCTTTTACAAAACGGTATTCGGAGGAGAATTCTACATTAAACCACAAATCAACGCGAATGAACGCCAATATAAAATAATAATATAAGTTTTTTATGAATTAGCGTTTATTCGCGTCCATTAGCGCCTGCCTGCCGGCAGGCAGGGTTTGCATAAGATCAATAAATAATTAATCTAAAGTTTTCATTAATAAGGAGAACCACAATGCAAAAACTACAGTTTTCCATTGTTATCAATGCCCCCGGGGAAAAGGTCTGGGATACAATGCTGAACGACGACACATACCGGGAATGGACGTCCAAATTTAGCCCGGGCTCCCATTACGTCGGTGACTGGAATCATGGGAGCAAAATACTTTTTCTCGGACCCAACGGGGAGGGAAATCTCTCCGGCATGGTAAGCCGCATTAAAGAAAGCCGCATACAAGAATATGTTTCCATCGAACATCTCGGTATTGTGCAAAACGGAAAAGAAGACACCTCGAGCGAGGCGGCCAAAGAGTGGGCGGGCGTTCTTGAGAATTATACATTTAAAAACCTCGACGGGAAGACCGAATTGATTATTGATATCGAAAGCCCCGACGAATTCAAAGTGATGTTTGAAGAGTCATGGCCTAAAGCATTGCAGCGATTAAAAGAACTTGCAGAAAAGTAAAGGAGCGGATCAAAAATGAATATAATTCTCTGGATACTTCAGATTCTTATGGCAGCTCAGTTTATATGGCACGGATTTATTCTCGTGGCGCCGCCGGCTGAATTGGTAGAAATTATGAATGAGAATCTCGGTGTTGGGTTTCGTATTTTCCTCGGCACAGCGGAAATACTTGCAGGTATCGGGCTCATCGTACCCGGCATAACACGTATTATGCCATGGCTCGTACCGCTGGCTACGGCAGGTCTGACGTTTGTAGCTGCAAGCGCCACCGTTTATCATTTAGTACGTGACGAACCTGCGATGTACACGGCGGTCTTGTTTGTTATTCTTGCATTTCTTACATATGCACGGTGGAAAATGAAACCGATCCCGCCGCGGCGAAGAGCGGCAATCGTTTGATGAAAACAATGAGTTTGCATAATTGGAACCGAGCAATCATAAAGGAGAAACAAAATGGCAATTAAAGAACAAAGAATCATCCCTCACCTCTGGTTCGATGATAAAGCGGAAGAAGCGGCACGGTTTTACACATCGCTCTTCGAGCAGTCAACTATCGGCGAGATCGCACGGTATACAAAAGAAGGATATGAAATCCACGGCCAGCCGGAGGGTAAAGTAATGACGGTTGAGTTTGAGCTTGCGGGATATACATTCTTCGGCCTGAACGGCGGACCGCATTTCAAGTTTACTCCGGCCATATCATTTTATGTTACTTGCGAAACGGAGAAGGAAACCGACACCTTCTGGAATACATTGATCGATGGTGGTTCCGCTTTATTTCCATTGGACAAATACCCGTGGAGTGAAAAATACGGTTGGGTGAAGGATCGTTACGGACTGACCTGGCAGATTTCGCTCGGAAAGATCGAAGACGTCGGACAAAAGATTGCCCCCTCTTTCCTTTTCGTCAATGAACAGATGGGCAAAGGTGAAGAGGCAATTCGTTTTTACACTTCAATCTTTGAAGGAGCGGTTATCGACGGTATTTTGAAATACGGTCCCGGCGAAGAAGGACCTGAAGG
>PWXV01000263.1 GCA_003568415.1 Ignavibacteriales bacterium | reverse complement strand
GTATTTGATACCTGTGCACCCTGGCTATGATCCGGAGTTATGGGTTGCAGTAAAGTGATAGTTACCAACACTGTATATTCCTCACCGTCAAGTGTGATTTCGGCAAATCCCTGCATTCGAAAATCTTCCGGATCCGGTCCGACAAAACAGGGGAATGCTTCGCCCGCAGAGGTGAAGATCTTTACAACGACTCCGGCGTCCGGAATTTCCTGTAATATTTTTACATCATCTTTAAATATAGCCGAGTCAACTATATCTAAATCATCAGTGCATCCGAATATGAAAAACAGAGCCGCGACCGGCACAACTATCAATCCTACCGGTTTCGTCATAGACAGCCAGGTAATGTAATTAATATTCAGCATAATACCCTCCCGTTAGATTATTACTGATCAGATTATTTCTGAATCGTATTGTTTAGTAGTTTCCAATGTTATATTATTATGCGGACAGAAAGAACCGATGTTCCGGGAATTATACCGGGAAGTATTTTCAAAAGTTATCCTCAACGATAACAGCAGAACTCTACTCAATAAAAAACCTAACGGGGATATCATTGCGGTATAGATACAAATCCCCGGTCATAGCCTGTCCCGGTAACCAGTATAGAAAAAATCCAATTTCAGCACAACTACATAAAGATGTAGTTTTATAATTGCGGCTAAAAATTTAAATTTACCGTAAAGTACTGAAATTTAAACATATAGAGATGCATGACAACACTAATCAGGAATTCCCGCGGGTCATCTAAATAATTGAACTTCAGGGCTCAGGATAGATACCATTTTCTACTATAATGGGAATTAGCGGTAAGTATAGTATCTGATAAGTAAAACCCGGCATTTTTTTGAAAGTTGTTACGACATGTGCACTTCATCAATATTGACCTTATTAGCAGACAGATCCAATATATTCCACTTCCCGTTATCTTCGCGGATCGCACCTGCACCGTTAAGGGCAGTGAACGTGCCATTACAAATAGAGTACGCTTCAGTAATATGCCAGTGACCATGCAGAAGCATGGCGGTATTACTTTCACGCACTACCCTGAGAAACTCATCTTTATTAACAAGCGACATTGTTCGTTCGAAATCTTTACTCATATACCGCAGCCCGTGCTCTTCGGGATACAGGTAATGATGGAGTAAAACAATCAACTGCTTATTTTTCACAGCGGGATGAGAAAGTGCTTGCTCGAACAATCCGGTATCGATCCACCCATTGCTGCAAATCGGACTATCTGTTACCGAGAACATATCTTTGGTTATAGCGTACTTTACCAGTGCATAGGGCAGAAAATTTTTAATATGCGGCGAAACGTAATTGGACTCAATACAAACAATGGCGAAGTCATCATTGAGATGCTTCACATACGGAAACCCGCCGGTTTTTTCCGTACCGAACGACATAGCATCGTCAAACGACCATTTGAAATGTGCAACAAAAGTACGCAATGCGTCACGATAGGTCTGTGGAGTGAATTTCCTGTATGCACGAAGAACGCGATATAATTCCTTTGTTATGCGAACCGGATCTTCACGGAACTCCTCCCGCAACGTGCTTAACCTGAATGTAAATGACTGATAAACCGCCGGATAGAGATCGTGGTTGCCGGGAATGACGGTGAGGTTTTCACCCGATGAGTAATCGAATTCTTTTAATATACGGATAACGGTATCGTATTCATCAGGTAATGCTTTATCGGTAAGATCACCTGTTATTACAAGGTGATCAGCACGATGGGTACGTATAGATTGTAAAAGGTCTCGAAACCGCTTTTGAAAGGCGGTCGAGGTATCGGCGTGTATATCGGAAATGTGGGCAATGCGCATGAATTTACGTCGGTATTTTAACCGAACACTTCGCTATACCGCTTCATGTTCTTTTCCATATTTCTGCAGACGAGGTCGCATATCTTGAAGATGCTGTCATCCGTTATATAATAGTAAACGTGCAATCCTTTCCTGGTGCGCCCCACTATATTATGTTGTGCCAGCAGACTGAGGTGTTTCGAAACATTCGCCTGTCCCGCACCCGTGCTTTGAACCAGCTCCTGTACAGATTTCTCCCCTTCCTGTAACGCATGAAGGATTTTCAGCCGCATCGGATCAGACAGCATTTTCAAACGATAGGCGATCAATTCAAGCGCTTCATCTTTTAATTGCTTCATCGAATTACAGTTCTTTATAATTAAAAATCGATATAACTACTTAGTAATATAGTAATAACCAGATTAAAACACAAATTGTTCCACAGGCGAAAAATTTTTATATATGTGGCAAATTGTCAAATTTTTCCATATAATCCAATACCACAACGTTTTATCTACCATTAGCAGGGCTGAACTATGCCCACTTATTGATCTCAATTTGTATTCTATTTATATCCTATGGAACTTTATAAATTACTATATAGTTATATAGTTAATTCAGTTATTGGAAAAACACTTTACATTTCAACAAAATCAGGAGGTTATGATGTTTGATTTTCTCTGGCAACCCTGGCCCTGGTATGTGGCCGGACCGCTGATCGGGCTTATGGTTCCGGTAATGCTGTATTTTTCAAACAAAGCACTCGGCGTCTCATCCAGTCTTCGTCACACCTGTGCCGCATGCGCACCGGGTGATATCGAATTTTTCAAGTATGACTGGAAAACCGAGGGATTGTGGAATATCGTATTCGTCATCGGGATCTTGGTCGGTGGATTTTTAGGCGGCTTAGTTTTTGCAAATCCCGACCCGATTGCCATTTCCCAGTCCACAATAAACGATTTACGGAACCTCGGACTTACTGATTTCACCGGCTTTGTGCCGTCGGAGGTGTTTAACTGGGGTAACTTATTATCAGCGCAGGGACTCATTTTTATAGTCCTCGGCGGATTTCTTGTGGGATTCGGCGCACGGTATGCCGGCGGCTGCACATCCGGGCATGCAATAAGCGGTATCGCGAATTTACAGATTGCATCAGTCGTCGCCGTTATCGGTTTCTTTGCCGGCGGACTCTTCATTACCCATATCATTTACCCAATAATTTTTTAGAACGTGAATATAGTAAAGGAGAAAAAAATGCAGTACCTTAAATATCTCTTATTCGGAACACTATTCGGATTTATCCTCATGCGAGCCGAGGTCATCTCATGGTTCAGAATTCAGGAAATGTTCCGTTTTCAGGATTTCCATATGTATGGAGTGATTGGTTCGGCAATAGTCATTGGGATGATATCAATCGCACTCATTAAAAAATTTAATGTGAAAGATGTTCACGGACAACCAATCAAAATCTCCCCGAAAGATTCGAGCCAGATGTATCGCTATACGATCGGCGGGTTATTGTTTGGATTCGGCTGGGCGTTAACCGGTGCCTGCCCCGGTCCGATATTTGCACTCATCGGCAGCGGCTTATCAGTGTTTGTCGTCATATTACTGAGTGCATTACTCGGCACCTATGTATACGGATATTTTCAAAAATCATTACCGCATTAATTTGATTTGAATCTTTTTAGGAATTAATGAATCTAATAACAATTCAGAAAAATACTTTTACAATCAATTAACAAAACAAGAGGAGTTAATTATGTTCTTCAAACAAATTTTCGAACCACGGCTTGCACAATATGCGTACATGGTCGGTTGCCAGGCAACCGGCGAAGCAATTGTCATTGATCCGATGCGCGATATTAAACAATACTATGATATCGCAGAGAAGGAAAAACTGAACATCGTCGCCGCAGCCGATACGCATATCCACGCCGACTATATTTCGGGTCTGCGTGAGTTTGCAGAGCTGGGTGTGAAAGTTTACGGATCCGATGAAGGTGATAAAGACTGGAAGTATGAATGGCTCATCGGAAGCGATTACAAATACCAGCTTTTAAAAGACGGTGATGTGATTAAGATCGGTAATATCGAAATTAAAGCAATACATACACCGGGTCACACTCCCGAACACTTAATGTATGCAATTACCGATACAGCCTCAGGCGCGAAAGAACCAATGGGCTATACCACAGGTGACTTTGTGTTTGTCGGTGATGTCGGCCGCCCCGATCTGCTCGAATCGGCTGCAGGTATGAAAGATATTATGAAGCCCTCGGCACAAACATTGTATAAATCACTCGTCGATTTTAAAAAGTATCCTGAATATCATCAGATATGGCCCGGTCACGGTGCGGGAAGCGCATGCGGAAAAGCGCTCGGTGCCGTACCCGACAGCACCATCGGATATGAGCTCCGGTATAATCCGTCACTTGGCCATACCGACAGTGAAGATAACTTTGTGAACTTTATCCTGAAAGATCAACCGGAACCGCCGCTTTATTTCGCACGAATGAAGCGTGAAAATAAGCTCGGGCCGAAAGTGCTCGGCGGATTGCCGCAGCCCGCACGCATCGGTGTGGATGAGTTAATGAAATTCGTACGCAATACCGACGTCGCATTGATCGATACCCGCGACCGGTACGAATTTCTCGACGGACATATTCCGGGTGCAATCTTTTCACCGCTCGATAAGCAGTTCAACACAACTGCCGGAAG
>PWXV01000258.1 GCA_003568415.1 Ignavibacteriales bacterium | reverse complement strand
GTGCGTGTTTAGCTATATTATTGACAGATTCTTTAAAGATAAGGAATATATTTTGCCGTACTTCATCAGACAAACGTTTCTTTCCTGAAATATTGTTTGTACGAAACGATACGGTGATATCCCGGGCAGACAGAACGGCGTGGGCAAATTCCTTCATCCTGCTAATCAAATCCTCCACTGTATCATTTCTGGCGTCTATGGTCCATACTACGTCGCTCAAAGTGGATATGACTTCCCTGGTCATCACTCCGATCTTTTTTGCCCGCATCCGCATTTTTTCCCTATCCTGCTCATCATGTACCAGGTCGCTATATATTGAAATCTTGGTCAACGTAGAACCCACATCATCATGCAGATCGCTCGCAATTCTTGTACGCAGTCTTTCAAGCTCCAATACTTTCCCTATACGATACCGGTGAATCCCGAAGGCAATACCAATTATTATAGTTGCTGAAAGTACCAAAAACCACCACGTCGACCAAAATGGGGGTGCAATAGTGAACGATAGCGTTGCAGGTTTCGTACTTTTTATCCCGTAGCGGTTGACAGCCTTAACCTTGAATGTATATTCCCCCGGTGGAAGCGAAGAATAATTAACTGTCCCTATCGTAGTTATATTCCAGTCATTATCACGACCTACTAATTTATACCGGTATTCAGTTGCAGCAGGCGCAGATAATTGAATACCGACAAATGATATTTGCAGATTGTTCTCATTATACTGCATTTGAATCGGCTGCGACAAATCCCGATCCTCTTCCGCTATTGTCACACCGGTAATATAAACCGGAGGAGGTACGGATACATCATTACGTTTATCGGGATCAAACATGATCACACCTCGTGTCGTTCCGAACCACAGATTACCATCGCGATCTACGTATGCAGCGTTGGTATTCATTTCATTGGAAGGAAGTCCGGTATCAACATTATAATTATAAAAACGTTCGCCATCGAACTTTGATACTCCCCGATTAGTGCCGATCCAGAGATTTTTTCCCGAGTCGGATATTATAAAACGACACCGGTCATCACTCAATCCGTCCTCTTTATTATATGATGTAATCGAGTGGCCGTCATATATTGCAATACCACGGTCGGTACAGAACCATACATCGTCATTATCAGTAATATAAATAGAGCGTACCGTATCAGAGGGGAGGCCATCTTCGATGTGATAATATTTTGAGGTTCTTGTGTGGTTATTTTTTCGGGCCACACCACAATTGGTAGCAAACCACAGGGCTCCCTCCTCATCTTGTACAATGGAATGCACAACATTACTTCCCACACCATCTTCCTGTGTTAATGTTGTGAAATCACCTTTTTGAAGAACACTTACGCCTCTTCCATACGTGCCGAACCACATATCATTTTGTTGTCCCTCAAATATTGAAAGGACTACATCATATGCCAGGCCATCATATTCTGAATAGTTACGAAATGTTCCGTCGATATATTGGCTGACTCCGCGATGCGTTGCTATCCATATAGTACCATCCTGCGTTTTATAGAGATTACGAATCACATCGAACGGTAGTCCATCTCTGCTTGTAATTGTTTTAAAATCTCCGTCATGAAGAATACTAAGTCCGGAACCATATGTTCCAAACCATATTGCATCACCAACCTGCAGAATACCCGTCACCATATTGCTGGCAAGTCCGTGATCGGAAGTGTAGTAAACTATACCATCATTCCTGTACCTTGATAGACCATTATGTGTACCAAACCAAATATTACCTTCTTTATCTTCAATAATGGATCGAACAGTCATACTCGGCAGTCCTTGTTCTCTTGAAACCTCCTCAATCGGGAGATCGGGTGAAAACCGGATGACACCTCCTCCGAAGGTTCCACCCCATATGTATCCTCTACTATCCAGCATTAGATCGACAACCCGATCACTCGACAGGCCATCGTCAATTGTATAGTGTTTACGTATTCCTTCCTGATCCAGTACAAACACTCCGTCCCCCAGCGACGCTATCCAGATATTATTTTTAGTATCCTTTATTATATCGTGGATCTGTACCCGGAGCTCTTTCTCTTCCGGCAAGTATTGCTTAAATGTATCGTTCTGTAAAACATACAATCCCCGTTCGGTTCCTGCCCAGAGGTATCCTCTCGAGTCAAAATACAATGCTCTGATAAATCTATCAGATAACACATAACCGCTGTTAACAGAAACCAGACTTTTCTCATGTAACGAATATTTGCCGACTCCATTGCCGGTGCCTATCCATATTACATTTTCATTATAGAGCAATGAAAGCACACTATTGCTTGGAAGTCCTTCATTTGTTGTAAAATTTGTAAAACTACCATCGCGATATTTGCTTAAACCGGCAGCCGTAGCGATCCATAACGAGCCATTGCCATCCTCAATAATGTCATTCACATAATTATTTACAAGGCCATCGGATGTGGTAAAGGTGTGGAACTCAACTCCGTCAAAACGCGCAACACCGTCACTGGTACCCACCCATAGGAATCCTTTTGAATCCTGAAAAACGGAAATAACCATTGAACGGATAAGACCATCTCCGGAATCGTACGTACGGAGAGAAAGTTTCTGGGAGTATAAAGGACAGGAAAAAATTATACCGGTATAAAACCCCACCATTACCAGCAGCGATATGTACAGCCGCTTACCCATCGTTCCTCCAACGATGTGTAAAATGACACTCTACTATTTTATTGGGCTATATTTATTATAATTCACTGTGTCGGAGGTATATTTACATTAAAAAATAAATTTATGGAAAAAATCAATACCTTAAACAAGGTATTTTTTTTGAAAATTTATATGGTAAAATTTCCCTATAAACTATTATTTTAAAATATTTACACAAAATCCCGCCGGTTGGCGGGATTTTGCAGGATATTCATAGCTTATACTTGTGGTTTTATCTGCTTCTCAGCCATATCGCCAATAACAGGAAGTTTAAAGCGTTCGCCCTGGTATGCTTTTACCATAAGCAGTATCCATAAAATAAGAGCGACAAACGGCAGAAGTAATGCTAAAATCCATCCGATTATTGGGATAAATCCCAAAATCAGACTTAACACAAAAATTCCTCCGAATGTGATTATCGATTGCATTGCATGAAATCGTACAAAAGAATTATCCTTTTCCAGCACAAAAAACAGAATCCCCGTAATAAATCCCAGTAAGTAAGTTAATAATCCTTCAACATTTTCAGCCATACCTAATGAGGTTTTGTTTGCTTCCATAATACGTGCCTCCTGAGTAGTTTTAGATGGATTGTCGTATCTTTGCCTTCGTCCGGTTCTCCTCGTGTATTAAATGATTCTGTATCATAAAAAATTCTGTCGTGATAAGCAATTTTATCATAATTAAATTCGGATATCGTACTATTAATATATGCAAAATCTTATCAATTTTGGAACCTAAATTTCCAGTAACTTCCAGAATAGTTGCGGGAAGTCAGAGAGAGTGATCAATTCACTGCGCTCATCGATTAAAAAAATTGAATCATTCCGCAAATTACGTTACCTTTAGTATAATAATTTTTCCGACAAGTAAAAACATATGATCCGGAATGAAGGAGATACTTTACAGCGGGTAATCCTTGCTGCCCCGTTAACAGAGTATGCCAAAATCAACGATCTGGCGGCTCATAACTTCACGACATTGCCCGATAAAGAACGTGCTATCAACCAGCATGCATATTTACGTGATTTACTTACATCGTTTGATGTTGAGGTAATAACCCTGAATGAGTTCGAAGGTCACCCAAATTCGGTTTTTGTTCGTGATGTAGCGGTTATAACACCTGATGGTGCACTTATAATGAATATGGGATTAGCTACCCGACGGAGTGAAGTTACCTGGATCGAATATGAGTTAACAAATCGGCATATACCAATCATTGACAGGATCACCGACCCGGCAACTGCCGAAGGAGGAGATGTCATACTTGCAGGCGATATTGCATTCATTGGACATTCATCACGCACGAACGATATCGGGACCGATCAAGTAGCACGGGTACTACTTCGTATGGGCTACCGCGTTAGAATTGCACAAATACCAGCTCCTTACCTGCATATCGGGGGTGCAATGAGTGTTATCGCTCCGGGGCGAGTTGTGTGTACAGAAGGTGTGTTCCCAAATAAATACTTCGAAGGATTCGAGACAATAACAGTTCCACAATCAGACTTTATATCGGGAAATGTTATCACAATTCGTCCAAACGAAGTGATTGCCGATTCAACAAATAAAGAAACAATCGATGTATTGCGGAAAAACAACGTTATCGTTTACGATATTGATCTGTCGGAATTTGTAGCAGGGACCGGTGGACCGAGTTGCTTGGTATTACCGGTACTGCGAAATTAACACTATTCCTGATTTACAATATATAAGAAACGGTTACTATAGTACAATCATCCACTCATTAAATCATACAATAATACTATGAACTCATGGCACGACGTCCCGATTGGCGACAACATCGAAAAATACGTTCAGGCAGTAATTGAGATCCCGAAGGGAAGTAAAAACAAATACGAACTTGATAAAGACACCGGCATGCTGCGGCTTGACCGTGTATTGCACAGTGCCGTACATTATCCGGCAAATTATGGCTTTATACCCCGAACCTACTGCGATGACGGCGATCCGCTCGATATTCTTGCGCTCGGTCAGGAACCGGTCGATCCGTTAACCATCGTTCGTGCACGCGCTATCGGGGTTATTACGATGTATGATGAAAAAGGACAGGATGATAAAATTATTGCCGTACAAATTGACGATCCCGAGTATGAACATTACTTCGATGTATCAGCATTATCTCCACATAGAAGCCGGGAGTTACGCCGGTTCTTTCTCGACTATAAAATTCTCGAGGAGAAAAAAGTCGATGTCGATCACATACGGGGACGATATGATGCGGAACATGTTATACGCGACGCTATCGAACTCTATAATAAAAAATTTGCAGATAAAATTGATACGTAAAATTATACAACGGCCTGACAGGTTTTAAAAACCTGTCAGGTTTGCCGTGTTATATAGTTCTTACTGAAAAACAGATCACTATTCTCTAGAAACCACATCCCCAACTGCGATATCTGATCCGCCTCGTTCGAACATACCGACTGCGGCTGATTGCTCAACGCTGACAATCCGAATCTCACCGGCAGGAATGCGGACAGGATCGGCCAATCCTTCGACATATTGCAGTCGTGAAACTTCGAAAATTTGATCCCTTCTCACACCATCCTCTTCACCGATATCGATAACCACCCCACCGTCTATGAGTGCAATAATCTTTCCGGATAACGCCTGTGGTGCCTCGACAGCGGTAATCTGATCGGCATTTTGTTCGATCAATACCTTGAGCTTTTGTGTTACTTCATTAATTGCTTCATCGGTTGCCCGGCCGAGCGCACTTTCCATAAATTCTGAGGCCGTAAAATCTACCCCTTCAAGATCACGCACCTCTATCGATGTTCCCGTTGCTCTTCCGCCTCCCTCTAACGAACCGAGAATGACGCCCGTTGTAGAGTCAACAATTCGCCCTGTTAAACCGACCCTGCCACGGGTACCGCCGACACCAATCCCCCGGACACGAACCCCACCTGTAGACGAAAGCTCAAACTGTGTTACTGTTCCGAAAACAAGCACCTCTGCACCAAGCAAGCGGCCTATCTCTGCGGCATGTGAAGGATCTACCCTGCCAACCAGGTCCTGCTCGTAAAGCACACTTTGTAAATGCTCGCGCTCAACCACCCTGATATTTCCTCCCATATCCACCAGCCGGTTCGTTATGAGTGCACTAACTTTTTCACCAACATTTACCGTTGCATATCTTCGGTCACCCCGATATTCGAGCGGGATAACGGCAACGGTTACAGGTCGATCTAACTGCGTCACCGACGCATATAGAGCATTATTATTGATCGCACGGGATGATAAAACCACCACCAAGAGACCGGTGATCAATGCAAACAACAATATGTACCGTAATGAATTTTTTTGAGTTGACATCTGCAATCTCCTTGAAAAGAGGTTTATAATATGCCATTTCATTCAGAATAGTAACCCATATACTAAATATATACGAAAATAATATTACTGTCTACTATATATATGAAAATGTTGGCCCCATATGGAAAATTCATTTACTTTTTGCATTCCATTGAAAATCTTCGGTTTTTTGATTAAATTAATTGAATTTATTTTATTCAAGAATAATCAAGCTGACACGCTTCACTTATGGCAATATCAATCGACGGCAATTCACTATCTATCCCTCAACTTTATGATATTGTTTATAACAGCAATACATCCATCCGGCTCAGCAACGATGCACTCCGGGCAGTAAAAAAGGCACGTTCATTAATTGAACACTGGGTGAACGAGGATGCTACTATTTACGGTGTTACGACGGGTTTCGGGGAATTCAGCAACATACGGATTAACCTCAATGATATTGAGCAGCTTCAAAAAAATCTGATTTACAGCCACGCAGTCGGTGCAGGTGATCCGATGCCCGATGAAATCGTGAGAGCAATGATGGTACTGCGGATTAACACGCTCGCTAAAGGATATTCGGGAATTCGTCCGGAGACACTCAATGTTCTGATTAAAATGTTTAATACCGGGATTGTACCCGTTATTCCTTCACAGGGCTCGGTAGGGGCATCGGGTGATCTTGTACAATTGGCACACCTTGTGCTCACCATGATGGGTAAGGGACTGGTTAAATATAAAAATAAGACCATACCTGCTAAAAAAGCACTGCGTGCAGCCGGTATCGAACCGGTTACCCTGTATGCAAAAGAGGGACTGGCCCTGATCAACGGCACACAGATGATGACCGCCTATACGGCACTTGCAGTGCATGAGGCAATACATCTCTCCAAACTAACCGATATTGCAGCATCAGTGACACTTGAAGCCCTTAAGGGAACTCCGCGGGCATTCGATGCACGACTTCACCGTCTCCGTCCCTTACGCGGTCAAAACGATTGTGCAGCCAATATGCGACGGTTATTAAAAAAGAGTGAAATCCGCAGATCCCATCTACACGATGATCCGCGGGTACAGGATGCGTATTCGATACGGTGTATACCACAGGTGCATGGTGCCTCGAGAGATGCGATCAAATATGTTTATGATACAATATCAGTTGAATTAAATTCCGCTAATGATAACCCGCTCATTTTCCCGAAGGATGGTCAACATATTGAAGGCGGTAACTTTCACGGGCAACCGATCGCGTTAGCAGCAGATTTTCTCGGCATTGCATTATCGGAATTTGCCAATATCTCCGAACGACGAATCGAACGCCTTGTGAATGGTTCGTTGAGCGGATTACCCCGTTTTCTCACCTCAAAGGGTGGTCTCAATTCCGGTCTGATGATTGCTCAATATACCGCCGCATCGCTTGTGTCGGAAAATAAAGTATACGCACATCCGGCAAGTGTCGACTCCATCCCGACATCGGCTAACCAGGAAGATCATAATAGCATGGGATCAATCTCTGCACAAAAAGCGTGTCAAATACTCAGGAACACGCAGACGGTAATTGCGATCGAATTCATGGCCGCCTGTCAGGGGATGGATTTCTCACGTATACATCCAAAGAAAAAACATATAATGAAAGCAGGAGTGGGTGCACAGGCAGCATATGATTTTATACGAAAACACATCGATCACCTTGAACATGATCGGATACTTCATCAGGATGTTCAAACAATTTTGACATTAATTCGTAACGGTTCATTATTAAGCTTTGTTGAAAAATATACAGGAAAACTCAAATGAAATACTCACTTAAATTTTTAAAAACGTTACCGAAAGTATTACTCCATGACCATCTCGACGGTGGTTTACGACCTGAAACAATTATCGAACTGGCCCGCGATCAACAATACAATGAATTACCGACTGCCGATCCCCGTGAACTTGCGGAATGGTTTCATCGCGGAGCGAATAAAGGGAGTTTGCCCGAATATCTTGAAGGGTTTAAACATACGTGCGGAGTTATGCAAACACCCGAGGCGCTGGAGCGGGTTGCTTATGAGATGATAGAAGATATGCACCAAGATGGCGTGGCGTATGTCGAAACCCGATTTGCACCGGTATTTCATACAGACCGGGGATTACATTGGGAAGATGTTGTATCTGCTGTTCTTGACGGGCTTGAACGCGGTAAAAAAGATTTCGGTGTGGGTTATGGTTTAATTATTTGCGCAATGCGGAATATGAATCTTTCACTTGAAATGGCAGAACTTGCAGTCGACTTCCGTGATCGTGGGGTTGTTGGATTCGATCTTGCCGGTGAAGAAGGCGGCTACCCGCCGAAAAAACATGTCGATGCCTTTCACTACATCCAGCGTGAGAATTTCAATATCACAGTTCACGCCGGAGAGGGATTTGGAAAAGAATCGATCTGGCAGGCGATTCAGTGGTGCGGGGCACACCGCATCGGACACGCAACACGTTTACAAGAGGATATTACTGTTCATAATGGAGAAATTGTTAAATTCGGACAATTAGCGCAATATGTTTTAGATAAAAGAATACCGCTCGAGATGTGTCTGAGCAGTAATGTACACACGGGTGCTGCACCGAGTTTAGAAAATCACCCGTTCGGGTTATATTACAATGCAAAGTATCGCGTAACAATTAACACCGACGACCGTCTTATGAGTGATACAACAATGAGCAAAGAATATCAGATTGCGGCGGATATATTTAAGTTCAATCTCGACGATCTTGAGAAAATTACAATCAACGCAATGAAGTCTGCATTCATTCCCTATAACGAGCGATTATATTATATATACGATGTGATAAAAAAAGGATATGCAGACATACGTAAGAATATGAAGAAAAATAAATAAAACAATGGACCTGTACTTTCTGCGTCATGGTGAAGCGGAACCGGCATTTTCAGATGACTCGGTTTTAACATCAACGGGTATAGAATCGGTTAAGAAGATAGCATTCGCAATAAAAGCGCTTGAAATTCGATTCGATCAGATCTTGTGTAGTAATCTTCCGCGTGCCCGGGAGACGGCTACAATTATCCAGGAAGTATTACACACAACTATCGAAATTGGATCGTGTTCTCCGCTAACCCCTCCGGGTAATTGCGACGATTTAATTCAGTTACTCAAAGATACACACAAATCATCGGTATTACTGGTAGGCCATGAACCCCTCATCAGCCGGACCATATCGCGGTTAATCAGCGGTGATGAACAAAGTTTTATCACAATCAAAAAAGGGAGTCTGGCGAAAGTCTTTATCGCCGAGTATACCCGTCATATTCGCGGTAGCCTTGAATGGATACTGCCGCCGATTGTCCTTGCAAAAATAATCGGCTCACTTAAGCAATAAACAATCGTGAAACACTCTCTCGTAACACTTAAACCAAAGGAACATCATCGTGTCATAGGCGGCCATCAGTGGATTTTCAGCAATGAAATTCAATCGATTGAAGGTGAAGCCGCAACGGGTGATATAGTAACCGTGCTGCGCAACGATGGCATGCCGCTCGGGAAAGGGTTTTATAATCCTCACTCATTGATCGCCGTCAGATTGATTACCCGGAGAGAAGAGTCGATTGATTTCAACTTTTTCAAATCACGAATAGAATCGGCACTGCAGCATAGATTACATATGTTCCCCGGCTCGAAAACATTTCGTGTTGTAAACGGTGAAAGTGATTATCTGCCCGGCTTGATCGTCGACCGGTACGGTCCGGTAGTTGTGGTACAAATTGTTTCGGCGGGCATGGAACGAATCAAAATGCTTATATACGATGTCCTCGAATCGGTAGTAAAACCGTCGGCAATTTTTGAAAAGAACGAAACGCATCTTCGTGAATTAGAGCATTTGCCACTCGAAACACAGGTCGCACGCGGGACATTACCAAATCCTCCCCTGCATATAACAATGTATGATCTCACCTATGCAATTGATATTATACAAGGACAAAAAACCGGTTGGTTTCTCGATCAACGTATGAATCATTTTATGATACGGTCATATGCTTCCGATCTCGATGTTCTTGATTGCTATTGTTATGACGGCGGTTTTGCACTCAATGCGGCAGCCGGCGGTGCACGCTTGGTGACCGCTGTGGATTCATCGCAGAGTGCAATTCAACGGGCACAGGAAAATGCACGACTTAACAAACTCGATGACCGCATTGAATTTATATGCAGCGATGCAGAAAAAGCGCTCACCGGATTTGCCGGAAAATCAAAACTTTTTGATCTGATAATACTCGATCCGCCTTCGTTTACACGATCGAAAAAAAATGTAGGGCCTGCACTGCAGGCATACCGCGCAATTCACGATAATGCATTTAAAATACTCAAGCCGGGCGGATATCTTGTGACGGCGTGTTGTTCATACCACATCAGCGAGGACGCACTTTTCCACACCGTGACGCATGCCGCTCATCGCAATCAAAAAGCGCTGCAATTACTTGAACGCAGAGGTGCCTCGTACGATCATCCCGTCTCACCATATATGCCGGAAACACTGTATTTAAAATTGTTCGTATTCAGGGCGACATAGTTGAATTTCTCGAAAAGAGGAACTACCTTATACTATGAAAGGTTGTTAGAAGAAAGTACTTTGCGGGAAAGGAATAATTATGAGATGGCTATTCGGATTTTTATTGCTATTTATAGCATATCCGGTATTTTCACAATCGAGTGAGTTTGGCGACGATTTGCGAAATGCCTGGGGTTTTGACATTCTGGTCTCGGATGGAGGGATCGGTGCGGGTGGATTTTACTGGCGTGAATTTACCCCCACAATAGCAGGTTTTTTAAACCTATCCGTATCCGAAGCCAAAGACGGCCGGGAGGTCGAGTTTTATGATCCCTGGACAGGACAAACAATCGTACCGGGTAAGCTCAATCGTTTCCTGGTGATACCGCTGCATATCGGTGCTCAATACCGCCTTTTCAAAGATCAGATTATGGATAATTTCAGACCGTTCCTGAGTGCGGGTATCGGACCAAGCATGATATATGCCACACCATATGAGCGGAGCTTCTTCAATGCACTGGGCTACGGTAAAGCACATTATACAATCGGCGGATTTATCGGCGCAGGTGCGTATGTCGGATCGGATCCTTCGAATCTTGTAGGAATTAATTTCAGATATTACTATGTACCATACTTTAGCGGAATTCCAAGTATGGATGGCAACCTCTATGGCCCCGGCGGTGAAGTCGAAAAGCATAGTGATATCCGGAAAAAACAATTTGGCGGGTTTTTTATTACGTTCACTTTCGGAATGGCACGGTAGGTATATATCTGTAAGATTAATAGTAAAAACAAACCCTCAAGCTTCACAGAACCTCCCCTTAGTTCTGTGAAGCATTGAGGGTTTTTTATTTTATATTTGTAATCTAACTATACAGGTCGCATCTATCTGTGATACCCATCACACACCACCGGGAACTTTAAAAATAATACCTGGCACCGATCGAGAGATCGATATCAAGTGCTGCCGGGGGAAATACGATAAGCACGCTTCCAAATTCAATGAATAAATCAAAAGGCGCAGTTGGAATAAGATACGATACGCCGATTGCACCGCGCACACCAAGTCCCACCCGGTCTCGCCGGGTATCGCTTCCGAATTCAGCAACGCGTCCGGTTCTGCCTGCTATGCTGCCACCAATACCATAATATAACGGAACACGCTGATGATCGAAGGCATCAACGTGATAAAGATATGTTGCGTGCGCTCTGAAATCCGTCAGGAACGATGCCCCGAATGCAAAATCAATTGCACGGTCGGCTCTAAGCCAGTACTTTGCACTCAACCCGCTCGGTTCACCGACTATCAATCCCATTCCAAAGAGTCCCCTTGCTGGTTGAATACCTTCGGCACGGGGAAAATCCTGTGCGTGAATTGCCGGTATACTTAGTAATACCAATATCATAATCAGGAATAGACGTCTCATAGTTTCTCCATATTTTTTTCATTGTATGCCATATTACAGATATCTCTTCAATATTCTTCCCGTCTCCGACGATTGTATAGCTACAATTTCTTCCGGTGTTCCTTCGGCCACGATATTGCCGCCTGCATCGCCACCACCCGGGCCAAGATCTACGATATAATCTGCACTCTTTATTACTTCCATATTATGTTCGATCACCAGTATCGAATGCCCGGCCGCAATGAGTTGTTCAAAACAATCCAACAATTTTGCAATATCATCGAAATGTAATCCCGTCGTCGGTTCATCAAGGATAAATAGCGTATGGTCACTCTTCTCACGCTCCAACAAATGAGCTGCTAATTTCACACGCTGTGCTTCACCACCACTGAGTGTTGTTGCTGGCTGCCCGAGACGGAGATACCCTAACCCGACATCATCCAGAACCTGCAGACGTTTTACGACTTTCTGCACCTGCTTATGTTTTCGAAATTCCGTTAGTGCATCCCGCACTGTCATCGAAAGAATATCATCTATAGTGAATCCCTGCCATTTGATGCCGAGCACCTCTTTCTTGTAGCGTTTACCTTTACAACTTTCACAGGTGAGGTATATATCCGGTAAAAATTGCATTTCAATTTTCACATAGCCGTCACCTTCGCACTCGTCGCATCTGCCGCCCGGCACGTTAAACGAGAAATGTCCCGGTTTGTACCCGCGCACACGCGACTGATGTGTGGAAGCAAACATATCGCGGATGACATCGAATGCCTTCACATACGTCACCGCATTTGATCTGGGTGTTCTGCCGATCGGCGATTGGTCGACCATTTCGACATGATCGATAACCTCATCACCTTTCATTGATGTATACGCTCCGACTTCACCGTTATAATCACCTTTAATTTTCCGGAGTCCAGCATAGATAATATTATGGACCAACGTACTTTTTCCCGATCCGCTTACTCCCGTCACACACACAAATCTGTGCAGCGGTACACGCACGGTTATATTTTTCAGATTATTTTCCTGTGCACCGGTAAGAATAAGTTCTCTCGATGCAGGGCCCCGTCGTTTTGACGGATCGGGGACAGGTATATTTTTCTTACCGGTAAGGTATGCTGCCGTTAACGATGATGTGTTATTCTGCAGTAATACATTAGACGGGCCGGAGAATACCACCTCTCCACCCCCTTCACCCGCACGCGGTCCCATATCGACAATATGATCTGCAGACCGAATCATCGCTTCGTCGTGTTCCACGACAAGTACCGTATTACCCGTATCGCTTAGCCTTTTTAATATACCGATAAGTTTTTCGTTATCCCGGGGATGCAATCCGATACTCGGTTCATCAAGTACATACAATGAGCCGACGAGCGACGACCCGAGTGCTGTAGCGAGATTAATACGCTGTGATTCACCGCCGGATAAAGTATTCGATAAACGGTCAAGCGTAAGATATCCTATACCGACTTCGTTTAAATAATCCAGCCGGCGTGTAATCTCTTCCAGTATACGTGCCGCAACACCTTTTTCAAATTCTTCCAGTTGAAGTTTCCTGAAATAATCAAGCGCTCCGCCAATCGACATACGCACAATCTCACCGATTGTTCTATCGGTGCCATAATCCCTGTTGCCGATTCTCACGATCCGGGCTTCTTTGCGGAGGCGCGCACCGCTACAACCGGGACATCGGGTATAGCCACGATAGCGGCTTAATAAAACACGATAATGTATCTTGTATGTTTTCTTCTCAAGTTTTCTGAAAAATCCGTTCAACCCGTCGAACGAACCATATCCCTTATGTAATATATCGATATGCTTTTCAGAGAGTTCTCTGAACGGAATATCGACCGGGATGCCGGCATCATCGGCAACGCGCAGCAATGAACGAAGATTTTCACGAAACTTGGGAAACGTCCACGGATGTACTGCTCCTTCACGCAGTGTTTTTTCTTTATCAGGTACAACTTTATCCATATCGATTCCCATCGCCCTGCCGAATCCCTGACATTCGGGACATGCACCGAACGGATTATTAAACGAGAACAATCGAGGTTCGGGTTCATCATACGGTATTTTACAATATGAACATTCATACCGCTGACTGAAATGTAACCGACGGTTATCATCGACAAAATGAATTATCGCAGACGCATCACCGTGATTGTACGCAATTTCTATTGAATCGGCTATGCGGGACTCGGTCTCTTCACCCCGCCATATGAGACGGTCGACCAGTACAAGCGGCGGGTTATCGTGTTTCAGTTTTTTCGGATCAAGTTCACTGACATCTTTCACTTCATTGTCATACAAGAAGCGAGTGAATCCATCCTCCTGCAACAATTGCAGCACCTCGCTGAACGGCATATCCTTTTCTTTATGGGGACGAAAGAGGATATAAAAACGAGTACCGGGTTTTTCCAGCCGGAGTTCTTGCAAAATAACCGGGACCGTATCCCGTACAACAAGACGTTCACAATTATGACAATAAATTTTTCCGATGCGTCCGAACAAGAGCCGCAGATAGTCATATAGCTCCGTCGTGGTTCCGACAGTGGAGCGTGGATTTCGTGTACTGGTTTTTTGTTCGATCGCAACTGCCGGACTGATCCCATCGACAAAGTCGAGATCCGGTTTCTCCATTCGTTCGAGGAATTGACGTGCATATGCGGAAAGAGATTCAACGTACCGGCGTTGTCCCTCCGCATATATCGTATCGAATGCAAGTGATGATTTTCCGGATCCGCTGACACCGGTAACAACGATCAGCTTGTTGCGCGGCAGTTCAAGCGAAATGTTCTTGAGGTTATGTACCCGCGCCCCCCGAATGCGAATCTTTTTCTCTGCGGCGATCGATGTCCGTACGATCGTATCTTTCTCTACGTTTGTCGTGCTCATACCAGGTTTCTGCTACTGCGTTAGTTTCAAACTAATAAGTTACGCTATTCCGTTATGAAACGCAACGCTATCATTCTGCAAGTTTTTTTAGAATGAGCAACAAACAGGTATAAAAGTTCTTCACCGATGGGATATGTACACGTTCGTCTGGTGAATGTGGACCGGTAATAGTCGGACCGAAGGATATCATATCCATGCCGGGATATTTTTCGCCGATGATGCCGCATTCCAAGCCTGCATGAATAGCTTTTACTGCAGGTTCTTTTTCGTAATATTGGGTAACTATGCTCTTGGTTACCTGTAATATTTTGGAATCGAGATTCGGTTCCCAGCCCGGATAGCCGTCAGTACTTTTCACATCTGCACCGGCAGCCGCCATCTGGTGAGCAATCTTATCGGCGGTCGCATCGCGTTCAGCGTCGATTGAACTGCGTTGACTTGTGCCGATTATTACCTTATCGTCTTGCATAGAAACGGTTGCAAGATTGGTGGAGGTTTCTACCAGTCCGGGCACATCGGCGCTCATTGCGATAACACCGTGCGGGAGATCATCGAGCAAAGCGATTAACTTCGAGCTTGCATCGAGTGAGAAAAATTTTTTAAATGACTCTGAAACATCTTCCGTCTTTATCTCAAGACCGGGATCGGTAGACGAGTAATCGGATCGAAAACTTTTTGTTAAACTGCCCGTGATATCCTTAATAAAGTCGAGTGTTTCTGGTTTAACAAATATAACGGCCTCTGCTTCACGGGGAATGGCATTACGTTTACTGCCGCCTTCTACTGATGCTATATGAAAGGGTGCCCCAGCATATATTTTTTCAAGTGTCTTTGCCAGAAGTTTGACGGCATTTGCGCGCCCAAGATGTATATCGATTCCCGAGTGACCGCCTTTCAAACCGTTCACCGTGATGCGAACAGGTACATAGTTACCGTTCAACTCCTGATATTCAACAGGAAATTCACCGAGTGTATCCTTGCCACCTGCACAACCAATATATAATTCGCCCTCTTCCTCTGAATCCATATTAATGAGCATTCTGCCTGTAAGAAAATCGGGTTTAAGAGACTGCGCACCGGTTAAACCGGTCTCTTCATCGACTGTAAAGAGTAATTCAAGCGGACCGTGAACGGCATCCTTTTCGTCGAGAACGGACAGAGCAGCCGCGACGCCGATACCGTTATCGGCGCCAAGCGTTGTGCCTTCTGCTTCAATCCAGTCGCCGTTAACTTTCATCTTGATCGGATCCTTTGAAAAATCATGCTCGGTTCCTTTATTCTTTTCGCATACCATATCAGTATGACCTTGCAGAATAACCGTTGGTGCTTGTTCTTTGCCCGGTGTTGCCGGCACCCGTATTACGACGTTGCCGGTTGAATCGATATCAGATTCCAGCCCCTTTTCTTTTGCGAGCGAGAGCAGATACTCGCCTACTTTTTGTTCATTTTTGGAGCAACGTGGTATTTGATTAATTTGGTGGAAGTAATGGTAAAGTCGTTGTGGTTCAAGGTCGGTAATGTGTTGGGTCATAAGTAACGTTGATACCTTTCGTGGTATGTTACGAATTGTTAATTGTTTATAATTACGGGAATTCTGTGGTTAAAAGCAAGTTTTAGAGGTAATACAGGAATGTTTAACTGGTAGAATAAATCTTTAAATTCATGTCTTTATCAAATAAGACCTGACAGGTTTTAAAAACCTGTCAGGTCTATACATACCATTTCAGCATCATCCATCACATGCGCTAATCTACCGCTGCAATTTTTGTCTGCATCCGATCCACCCGGTCGAGCATCTCATTCGCATTGATAAAACCGACAATGCGTATCGGATTATACTCTTCTCCCGTCTCATCGAGAAATACCACCGTCGGTACACCCGCGATATTGTATCGCTGACGCACCTCTTCCGATTCGGGTGAATCGAAGTTTGTGAGATCAACTTTCAACAGACGAAACTGCTGCATCCTGTCAATAACTTCATCATTGGTAAACGTCATCCGGTCAAGCTCGAGACACGGTATACACCAGTCTGCGGAGAAATACAGAACCACCGGTTGGTTATTCGCAAGCGACTCCTCGACACGGCTCTGTGAATACTCCTCCCATTCCAGGCTTGGTTTCTGACCGCCGATGTAGAACATAATACCACCGACCAGCGCGGCCGTACCCACAACACGTTTTACCCATGGGAAATATGCTCCGTTCGTTGTTGAGCGTTCGATAAAGCCAAGATAAATGCCGCCGATAAACAGCGTCAACGGAATCAGATAATAGATCAACTCAGGATTATAGGCCAATGAGATATAGAAGAACCCGACACCGATCAGCACGATACCGAGCACCTTCTTCACCCAATCCATCCACGAACCGGATTTCGGTAACTTACTGAGAAGTCCGGAAAACGTCCCGAGAATAAGGTACGGTAAACCGAGTCCGAGACTCAGGATAAAGAATGCAAGAAATCCGAACATCACATCGCCGCGCGCTCCTACAAACGCAAGCAGTGCGATGATCGGCGGTCCGATACACGGAGCGGCAAAGATACCGACGACGAGACCGGATATATAAACACCGAGAACACCCGATTTTTCACCGGCTCTTCCCGTGGCTGATCCCAGCTTACTTGTAAGCCAGTACGGCACTTGAAGCTCATATAAACCGAATAAACTCAACGCAAGCAGAAAGAATAAAACACCGATACCGAGAAGTACCCAGGTCGATTGCAATATCCCGCCAAAGA
Source organism: Ignavibacteriales bacterium (assembly GCA_003568415.1). Taxonomy (GTDB): domain Bacteria; phylum Bacteroidota; class Ignavibacteria; order T3Sed10-11; family T3Sed10-11; genus T3Sed10-11. The sequence continues at coordinate 34,036 of PWXV01000258.1, read as the reverse complement.
GACCGCCGCTTAATGCTGCCATGACCCCGAGCACGCTGTACATCGTCGCGATGCCGAGAACATACATAATCGCTTTAAAAAATACGCGTCTCGTATTTGTATCGGTTTGCGCACCGAAGACCGAAACCGTCACGGTGAGCATCGGATACACACAGGGAGTTAAGTTCAGAGCAAGTCCGATCAGGAATATGACACCGAATGCAATGAGGAGATTTCCTTCATCGAACAATGCGGCGAACTCCTCGACATCGTCGGACACTTCTTCCGGCACATCCGATTCAATAGCACCCAGCGCTTCATCGGAAAAAATATCCCGGTTGATCTGATTCGCAGGTTGGTCCATACCGACAACCGGAAGTGTAATCGTCACTTCTTTATTACCCGGTGCAAGACAGACTTCGTCATCGCAAGCCTGTACACGGAGCATTCCTTCAAGTGTATAATCGCTGGGTTCGAGCTCCCTGGACGCTCTGAGGTGCAAATAAATATAACTCACCCCTTCGTATACATCGAGTTCATCATCAGCAAATGCGAATCTATATTGTACAGCTTCCGGGTAGCTCATACCCAGAATTTCTATGCCGTCTTTCTCCTGTAAATTTAGCTCCGTACCGATAAGGTAATCAAATGTTGGAATGTGAGCATTGATATGCCATTTATCTTCGATATCCATCTCGACCGCCGCATAAAACTCCGAGCCGGGGTGTATGTTATCAACCGAAAGGTACGTGTCAACCGTCAGCTTATCGGCACTCGATGCCCCGCCGAAATCGACCTGGGCAGCCGCCGGGGTTGAAAATAGTAAAACCGCTAAAACGAAAACAAAACTTAAAAATCCGGATCTCATTGTCATCCTCTGTCTTCTCCGATAAAATTTTCAGGCAAAATAATTTTATGACAAAATTATTGTAATAACTACTTTAAAAACATTTTATATTAATAAAACATTCCTTACGCCGGGATGCTGTCAGGAATGTGACAATATACGGAATTTTGGTAAGAATTGCGATTAATGGAAGGCAACATAGATCTCATTCCCGGCAAACTTGCAGGTAGAATGTCTTATGAAAAGGAAATATTATCATGTAAAGAGTGTGGACACCATTCCTCTTTCTACAACTCAAAGTACGGTTGATGTCCACACTCACACTGAAAAGTCTCGCTCCCTCTGCACTATGCTCCATGCACTCTGGGCCCTGCGCTACACCTCCACCTCAACTCCTGCCGCCTCGGTCATCACATCAAACAACTCGGTATTCTTTGTAAATGCACCGATCGCCTCACTGCCCGGTCCGAATGCGGCAAGCTCGACATAATCTGCTGTATGCGCCGATCCGACCCAGTTTACCGATGTGTAATTTGCCATAATTTGTCCCAATACCTGGCTCGGACGGTTCATCATCGAATAGACCGCTTCATACACACCGCGGTATGAATCCTGCAAAGCAACAGCTTGTTTGCCGGTGATATGAATACCCGTTGCTTCCTCTATTCGTTCACGAATTTGATTGATTGTACTTTCTTCACTGAGTCCGGCAAGCACCCAGTTATTGGTATGTTTGAATTCCTGAATACGGTCGAAATGTACATTCGAATCATTATAACCGGATCCCTGACCATTCAATCCCGGGTTTGCATTGCCGTGATCGGTCGTAACTATTACCAGTGTATCGGGATTTTCCTCTGCAAACTCAACGACAACACCGATGGCATCGTCGAACGCGATCTGATCGAAGATCAATCCGCCGACATCGTTGCTGTGTGCAGCGTGATCGACACGCCCGCCTTCAATTTGCATAATAAAACCGTTTCGATTTCTCGAAAGACGGTTTAACGCTATCTGCGTCATCTCGGCAAGTGTCGGAATATTCTCTCGATATTCTTTTGTATTGATGTGATCGAGCGTATAGGGAACGTGTCCGTCATAAAACACACCGAGCATGCGTTTATCGTCAGCCGGTACATTGAACAGATCGCCCTTTTTTCTCACCACGTGATAATCCGCATTTTTATAGTCGGTATAAAGATCGTGTCCGTCTGAACGCAGGTCTTTGTGATAAAACAAATTCCCCCCACCAAGCAGTACGTCGTACCGTCGCTCGAGATATTGTTCGGCGATGGTTTCCTGCATACCGCGCTGCGGCACATTTGCCCCGAACCCTGCCGGCGTAGCGTGGGTTATGGTTGTCGTCGTGACCAATCCGGTACCCTTTCCCGCATCCCGGAAATATTTTAGTATCGGTGTATATTCCTCATCGTTCTCACCCCAGTTCACTCTACCGTTATTGACACGATGACCACACCCCCAGGAAGATGAGGCGGCAGCAGAACCGGTTACAACCGAGTTACGAGATGCCATATCCATCAAGCCGCGACGGATATCTTCCCGTTCATACAGTTTCATCCAGTGTGACGATCTCCCGTCACGGCGGCTTACCATCAGATCGGCGAGGGTGAGCGTTCCCGAAGACATCCCGTCGCTGACGAGAAAGATTACATTACGGGCATCTCCCATTGCTCGTTTTGCAACGGCTGAGGCCCGCAGGGCATCGGTCGTCCAGACACCTGATCCAAGTAATGCTGCAGAAGCAGCTCCGGTACGTAAAAATGTGCGGCGTGCAATATCCGTTTGTCTATTATTTTCTGCCATTGAGTCTCCTATTTCTTATGGTATGATTTGTATATTTTCCTATAGGTTACAATTAATATATGATCATAATTTTACTCAAAAATTAAGAATAATTAAAATACGTCATATTGCAATTTTAAGCAAACATAACTACTTTTAGAGTATGACATATCCATCAGAAATGCAGAAAAGGAACATCCTATGAACTGGTTTACACTTTCCTTAATAATCGGACTCATATTTATAATAGCCGGTATCATTTTTTTAATAACAGAAGATACAGTAGCAGGTATTCTGGGGTTGGCGCTCGGTGCCGGATTTCTTGCACTCGATTTTAAACCTACCACATCAATTAAAAGTGAATTCTCCGGTTTAAAAACTGAGGAGCTGATTAAAAAAGTGCTGGGGATAATAATACTCATAGTTGCAGTAGTACTATTTATCATAGAGATCGGAATTCTTTAATCAATTAAAAATATTATACTACAATGGCTCAATCAAATAAAGGTGTGATCGGTATTCTTACCGGCGGCGGTGACGTACCCGGGTTAAATCCTGCAATACGGGCGGTCACGATCCGGGCAATTCGCGAGGGGTATACCGTCGTCGGAATACGCCGCGGCTGGGGAGGTCTTGTCGATATGGTGCGCGACGATTCGTACGACAACAGCGGAAATTATCAGGTTCTGACCGAGGAGCTTGTCAACAAGGTCGGACGCACAGGCGGCACGTTCCTGCACAGCTCACGTACCAATCCCTCAAACGTATCAAAAGAAAATATTCCCGATCATCTTGCGGACACATATTCTGAAAAGAAAAATGATCTAACAAAAGAGGTATTAAAAAATCTTGAATATCTTGGCATTGAATATTTAATCCCGATCGGCGGCGACGATACGTTAAGCTACGGTGTTCGGTTACAGCAGGAAGGTTTTAAAGTAATTGCTATTCCAAAAACAATGGACAATGACGTGCCGGGTACTGACTATTGTATCGGGTTTAGTACTTGTGTAACCCGTACGATCATGCTGGTGAACTCCCTCCGTACATCTGCCGGATCACATGAACGGATTATGGTGCTTGAAGTCTTCGGCAGATATGCCGGCTTTACGGCAATGCTTCCGACTATGGCCGGTGCAGCGAACCGGTGTGTAATTCCCGAACATACATTCCAGATTGAACAGCTTGCCGAATTACTCGTCGAAGACCGTAACAAAAATCCGAGTAAGTATTCGATTGTTATTGTCTCCGAAGGTGCAATGTTTGAAGGCGGCGAAATGGTCTTCGAGGATACAACAACCGATGCCTACGGTCATAAAAAATTGGGCGGCATCGGCGATCTCGTATCCGAACGCGTTAAAGAACTTACACCGAAGTATAACAATGGACATGGCATCGGAATTATCAATCAAAAACTGGGCTATCTCGTGCGGGGCGGTGATCCCGATGCGCTCGATTCAATCGTGCCAATGGCTTACGGCAACCTTGCTCTCGATCTTTTATTGAAAAACATCCACGGCCGGCTGGTAGTTATAAAAAACGGAAGATATGATAATGTTCCTCTGGAAACAGTTACGAGTACGAAGAAAAACGTAAATGTTGAGAAACATTACAACACCGAACGTTTACGCCCCATATACCATACGTTCCAGATGCAGCCGGTATTGATTATGACGAGCGAGTGATTGGGCTGCTCTTTGCTGCTACAGGCAGCATGGAAGATTGGAGTAATGGAATGTTGGATTGATGGATGATTATAATACCTGTTGAATCAGTGCAACGGAAATTTCTCATCATACCAGTACCGCGTCATCTCGAGCCAGAACACCAATCCGGCCCATTGGCCGAACTTTGCATATCTTTTTTTTATCGTTGTATCTGTAACCTGTCTTCCGTTATGATATAATTCATAATATTTCTTTCTCGTCCAGGAATCGAGTGCGAGGTGATCGTACCGCCCGATGAGCTTTAATAAACTCTCCGATGCATAGGGCCCTACTCCTTTCAGAGAAACAAGCTCCCGGTACAATTCATCCGTCGACTTTTTTGTATTGCGAAATTCTTCCACATTCAATTTACCCGATGCTATCAACGCTGCAAGCTCCAGTATATAGGGTGATCGATAGCCTGCCCGTATTTCCTTTCGCATAAACGACTCGGTCTGCCCCGCGATTACTTCGGGTAACGGGAAAGTTCTTCTGCCCGTTGGTATTTCTTCCCCGAGTGAATAACACAGATTCTGTACCATGACGGTTGTCAACCCCCACGAACAGTTTGTTGTACACACAACTTTTATCAAATCCTCAAAAAACGAACCGCACCGCAGCATCCTCCCCGCTTTTGATTGAATGATCCAGTGTAATTTTTGTTCTTTTTTAATATCTTGATAAAATTCATCAAACGGTTCATCGAGCCGTACTATACTTTTTACAAGTGCACGACATTGCGTCCGCCGGGTATCCGGTAATTTTTTATTTGATTGAATCCGTACCACTAATTTTTCTGCGTTTAATTCACGGATATATATATCGATGGGGATTCCATCTATAACAGCAGCATACGATAAACTGAGCGGGTCTTCACTAACTGAGAACGGCTCCAGCATACACCAACCATGTGAAAATACCGTCGAACGCAGGGAAAAGTCTGAAGGAAGTTTAATAGTAATCTGCATATGCATGTAATTGTTATTCCATTAGTATAGTACTCAACCTATGTCCAAACTTGAAAAGTTTCAGCCACTTCTCATTCTGGCGGCCGTGCTAACCGGACTCGCTTGTGCCCCGAATGAGACACTTCGGTCTCTGGGTGCGTACACGATATTACCGGCATTACAGGTGATGCTTTTCTTTCTCTTTTTTTCATTACCATTGGGTGATATGAAAAAAGCGTTCAGGTCACTCAAGGTAACAGGTTCTGCACTGATTATCAATTTTATTATTACCCCTGTTGTTGCCTATATACTCGGTCTGCTGTTTCTGACAGATTCAACTTTATTCCGCATCGGTCTTATGCTACTACTGGTAACACCGTGCACCGATTGGTATCTGGTTTTTACCGGTTTATCACGAGGGAACGTTCCGCTCGCCCTTTCATTATTACCCTGGAATCTTATTCTTCAATTGTTATTATTACCGGTTTACCTCGGTGTATTTTTCGGAGAAGCAATAGGTATCGATGTATTGGATATCTTTCAGTCTATCGTACGCGTTCTCGTCATACCGTTTGCCGGTGCAATTGTACTACGGGCAGCACTGACCCGTCGTTTTGGTATCGAGTATGTAAAGGCAAGGTTCTTCCAACCTGCCTCGCTTTTCCAAATCGTATTTCTTTGTATTGCAATTGCCGCGATGTTTGCTTCGCGCGGGATTGCAATGCTTGAACAAACGGATATTATGCTCAGATTATTGCTGCCGCTCTTTATCTTTTTTCTGATAACATTCTTCATTGCCGTTACCCTATCGCGTGTAGTATCATTACCGCAGCAAGAACGAACAACTTTAATTTTCACTACACTTGCCCGGAATTCACCGCTCGCCCTTGCAATCGCTGCCTCGGCATTCCCTCACCGGCCGCATATAGCCACCGTGCTGGTCATCGGGGCATTACTGGAATTGCCAATACTTGGCATGCTATCGGGCATCATTGCTCGTTTCAACAAGAAACTGTAATATTTTTCCATCGTCAATACTTGCATTAATACAATAAATTACGCATGTTGGGTTGAAATGTGGGATATAACACTGAAATTAGTAATTGAATCTTGTATTGTCCCGCTATAATAAAATCGCTCACAATGTTATTTTATGCAAACAGCAGGTTAGTTTGTGAAACCCCTTGATAAATTCCTTTACGGCTCCGGCACAAAAACCGTTGCATTTCGCATTACAATTATTTACGCAATACTTGGTTCGCTCTGGATCGCATATTCAGATCAATTCCTGATTTCGATATTCAAACCGGATACAGTATCCGAATATGCATTGCTTCAGACATACAAAGGGTGGTTTTTCATCCTGTTAACATCAACGATTTTATTTTTCCTCATTATAAATAATGTAAAAAAGCTCCGCTATTCAGAGACATTACGGCACCAAACTGAACGGGAATACCGTACTATATTTGAAAACACCGGTACTGCAATCGTGATCATCGAAGCAGATATGACAATTTCGTTGGTGAATGATAAATTCGTTGAAATAACGGGCTATGAGAAAACCGAAGTAGAGGGTAAACGTAAATGGATAGAGTTTATCCATCAAGACGATCTTACAAAAATGATTGAATATCACCGTGAACGTAGAAATAAAAACGATGATATTCCATCAAACTATGAATTCAGATTAATAAATAAAAATAATGAGATCCGGCACATACTTATTTCTATAGCACTTATATCAGGTACACAACAAAGCATTGCATCATTAATAGATATTACCGAAAAGAAAGATCTTGAAGCAAACTACCTTCGCGCACAGCGGATGGAAAGTATAGGAACTTTGTCGAGTGGAATTGCTCACGACCTGAACAATATACTTGCACCTATCATGCTCACCGTTGAGGCACTGAAAAACTCTATAGCCGATAAAAAAGGTGAACGACTTTTACAGATCACAAAGTCAAGCGCCCAGCGCGGATCCGAGCTTGTCAATCAGATTCTTACATTTTCACGCGGTATCCAGGGCGACCATTTGGAGATCCAACCACGGAACGTGATGCAGGAGATCGGGCAAATAATACAGGCAACGTTTCCCAAATCAATTCACCTTGAATTGCATATACCAAAGGATTTATGGTGGATATCAGGGAATACCACACAAATTCATCAGGCGCTTTTAAATATTTGTGTCAATGCACGGGATGCTATGCCGGATGGAGGTACGCTGCGCATCCAGGCAGAAAATATAACGATACATGCTGAAAATGAACACCATCACACTAACCTTGAACAGGGTTCCTATGTTCTCCTGTCGATATCGGATACCGGAACCGGTATACCAGATGAGATAACCGATAAACTATTCAGCCCATTCTTTACAACGAAAGAAGAAGGGGAAGGTACGGGACTCGGGTTGCCGACGGTTGAGTTTATAATGCGCAATCACAACGGTAGCATAAAAGTAGAAAGTGAGCAAGATAAAGGGAGTACGTTTAAACTGTATTTCCCGGCCATCGATGTGGAACACACTGGAAAAGAGATTCACACAAAAACACCACCGCAGGGTAAAGGTGAGCACCTGTTAGTAATCGATGATGAAGTTGCTATCTGTGAGATGATCTCGGAAATACTCAGTTCAAACAATTACAATGTCATGACTGCCAAAGATGGCGCGGAAGGTCTTGCGAAATATATGAAACATAAAGATAAAATCGATCTTATTTTAACCGATAGTAACATGCCCTACCTGGGCGGTGAAAAGCTGATCAGATCGCTCAAGGATGCGAATCCGGATGTAAAAATCTTTATCACTACTGGCTCTCAGGAGATAAAAAAACAGTTACAACACTTACAGCCGCCTGTTGTAGGATATCTTCAAAAACCGTATACCACACATACACTGCTCAATCAGTTACGTGAGATATTAAACTCATAAGTAACTCAATTCACTCCAACAATCGCGCACCATAAGTAGTTGCTCTGTCGGAACAATCCGTCACCGGTATTGTTGTAAAAATAGAATAGTAATTTTTTCATCACAATACCATTAGTTCGCTATGCACTCAGAACACTCGCTTAAAACCGCACTGGTCATTCTTCGCATAACGACCGGTTTATTTCTCTTTACCATGGGACTCGGGAAGCTTGAATGGTATACATCCACCGAGCCGCTCACCGAACGCCTTGATTTTTATTACGAGGATGCCCCTGCAATCAGTCAGTGGTACCAGGACGTGATAGCAAAACCGTTCATCGGTCTCTGGTCAATACTAATTCCGACCGCCGAGCTTCTCGGCGGTCTGGCACTGACGATCGGGCTGCTGACCCGGCTCACCGGTATGGTCATGATCGTTATGGTTCTCAACCTCAATTTCGCCAATGGTAATTTGTTGGGACTTACATTATTCAGTAATCCCTTTAACGGCTTACTGCTTGCGGTGTTATTCGGGATAACCCTGGCTGCTTCAGGGCGATCATTCGGACTCGATAAATACCTCGCAAGAAAAGATCCGGACAAAAAGCTCTGGTGAGAATTATTGACATTACGGGAAAAACTCTGTATTCTTGTTTTATTCTACACAGCAGTTTTCCAAAATTATCCCTGTAGATACATATATATTTATAGACAATAAATTAAAATTCCAATCATGTAAAATCCTGGAGAAAAGTCATGTATCCACGCTTAGTATATTCCGCAGTTTTTGTTCTTCTTTTAGTTTTCGGTGCCACCACTGCTTACGGACAGGTGAGTGCGACAGAAATACTCGATAATATGCGAGAAACACACGAACGGGGAATCCAGAATATTGACGATTACACAATCGTCACCGATATGTACACAGCATATTATAAAAAGACATATGTGGACGGACGTCCGACATTTAAATCGCGTGTCCAGATCAGGGGTTTGGAGCAATTCGGCGGCAGCGAAGAAATGGCATCATCAACGATGATGCATACCGAACTCTTCGATGATAAAGTCTACAACTTTCTGAGTCAGAATGCAGAGTACCGGGGTACCGAAACTATCGACGGACACCGTACACACGTTCTTTTCGTTCACGATCTTGAACCGCTCGCAGAAGACGATGAAGAAGATATAGCACAAAATGGGTACTTCTACATCGATGCCGATCTCTGGATACTGCGTCAAATGAAATTTGATATTAAGACCGAAGTAGACGAGGGTCAAATGCAGGAAATGCAGCCCGTCATCCGGTTTCTTGATTACCAGAACATCGAAGGATTGCAAATTCCGTTCAGAACGGTAATGGAATTCGGGCAACTCGATGAAACAATTTCTCCCGAAGAAATGGAAGAAGCGCGACAGGCTATGCAGGAATTCGAGCGTGAGCTCGAACAAATGCCTGAACAGCAGCGGAAAATGATGGAGCAGATGATGAGACCGCAAATGGAGCGGTTCGAAAAAATGCTCGAAGGTGATACCATTGAGATAGTCATTGAAGTTGAGGATGTTCAGGTAAACACGGGGCTATCCGAAGATATGTTCAACTAAAACTTTTTCTTTCACAGATCAAAGCAAATCGATTATTTTAGCCACAGATTACACGGATTATTTTTACAAATACCGGGAATTATAAATCTTGATCCGTGTAATTTCCGGCATATTTACATTCTTCGGAGGATGAAAAAAGTTGAATAATAAATAGTATTTCCGTATCCTTCCTGTATCATAGGTGCATTCCAATCAACCGGTTTACTCTACAAGCGGGAGAGATCCAATGAAGATAAAATTTTTACAAACAGCCTCTCTATTCTTTACCCTATTGCTCCTACTTACAAACCCACAGTTACTAAACGGTCAGGTAACAATAAAAGCAGGTATTGATTTTCCAGGAACCCAGAAGACATCAATGGCAAATCGTGATACGGATGCCTGGGACGATGCAAAGAAAGTTCGCAGCGGTTTTTATGTAGGCGTTGAACTAACAGACGTCATAAGGTTCATCGAATACGGCATCGGGATCGGCATTCATATGCCCCGCACACTCTCCGGATATGATGGACCTTTTGGTTATTTCGCAATGTATCCTCTCCTGAAAGTCAACCTCCCGTCTCGTTATTTACCCGCCTTTATGGCAAGAGGCGGATACAATATCATTTTAACGAACGGAAAGTATAGTAACCCCGATAACGAAAGTTGGAATATTAACCGTGCAGGCCGTTTTAGAAGTGGAAAAATAACAAATCAATTTTTTTATGGCTTTGGCGTGGGATTCGATCTTTTGCCGGATCTGATGGTCGAGGCGGTATACTCAAATCACGGGATAGTGTTTACAACAGTAAGCGAAACCTACACTGGACCACTCGAATTTGATTATTCCGTACGGTACCAAAAAATATCGCTTGTGCTGGGATACAGGATCCCGGTGTAGAAATGTAAGGATCCGGTTCTCCGATGTATGCGGCCTCTCCGGGTTTTTGTGTCTGAGAACCGGATTTCGTAAATTATTGTTTAATATATGTTAGTTTTCATCCACAAGCTGTGAAAGATTACCTTAAAGTATGAAGAATCTATTCAACCGCCCTTCAAAACGGCGGCTTTTTTACGTTATTACCTCTGTGGGGATCGTTCTGCTTTTCTTTCTCCTACTCGGTCAGCGGAATACGTCAGTAGCGTTTATTACGCTTGACGATAATGGCTATTATCCGAGTCTCATCGCGACGGGTGAGGTTGTGCCCCCCGAACGCATTCACCTTGCAGCTCAGGTAGGCGGTCGGGTTCAAACACTGAACATCCCCGAAGGTGAAATTGCCGACAGCAACGAAGTGGTCCTTACCCTCGATCCCCGCGATTATCAGATAGATTACGACCGTGCACGTGCCCGCGAAGAAGCGGCACGTATCCGTCTGGAACAGGCGCAGACACAGACACTCCGTGAAGCAGAAATAGCACTTGCCGAAGCCAAAGAGGAATTCAAAAAAGCAGAGCGCGAATACAACCGGCAGCGAAGTTTGTATCAAGATGAGGCTATCAGCCGGTCTGCATTTGAGGATACCGAGACTGCATTCAAATTAGCTCAAAACCGGCTTGAAACCGCGCGTGTTCAGTATGAATCATATCAACCGGGCGGTGTTAATATTCAATTGCTCGAATCTGCCCTGCGAGAAAGCCGTGTAGACCGTGCTGCAGCGCAGCTCAATCTCGATTACACACAGCTTCGGGCTCCCGATCGCGTTCGTGTGCTTGAACTGAATGTCGAACGGGGTGAACTTGTCAGAGAAGGTGAACCGGTCGGTATACTCGGCACGCTTGACCGGACGGAGATCGAGGTACGTATCGATCAACGTTTTACCCGTCTCGGTATGGTCGGCACCCCTGCCGAGGTATGGATATCCGGTGATCCGGGAAAAAAATGGAGCGGAAGAGTTGTTGAAACCAAGCCGAGAGCGGATGCTGCACGGGGAGTACGAACGTCAATTGTAGCGCTCGATGAAAGTCCGGAAGAACTTGTACCCGGTACGGTCGTTTCTGTTCAATTAATCGCACGTGAACCTGAAGCGGCACACCTTCTACCCGATAAATTTATTACCACAAAGGATGGACAAACAGGTGTCTGGATTGAGCATAACGGACGTGCCACATTCGTTAACGTAACCGTTGGTCAACGGAGTGAAAACGGTGTAGTCGTGCGTGGTGAACTTTCCGGCGGTACGCACGTTCTTGAACCCGATGGATTATCGGAAGGCAGAAGAGTTACGATAAACGAAGCGAAGGAAATTGCATATGAAATTTGACCTCAAGCTTGCAGCGAGATTTTTACTGGCTGGAAAAACACAGACAGGATTAATTTTTATCGGTATTGCGATCGGCGTTGCGGTGCTGGTGTTCCTTACCTTTCTGATCAGCGGTCTCGGTGAAGATATTATTAATCGCACTATCGGTAATTCACCGCACATTACAATTACACGTGAAGATCAGCCGCTTCAGTTCGCACAGCGCAACTTTAACGGGTTGCCGGTTTACACCGAGGATGCTTCGCGAACGACCCGCGAGACAATCGATGAATGGCAATATATCGTGCGTGGTCTGGAGAACGACAATCGGATCAGCTCAGTTGTAGCTGTAGCCGATGGTCCCGGATTTATTATACGCGGAGATCTTGAAGAAGCAATTGTAATTCGAGGTATGGACCTTGAAACAGCCGACGGTATTTATGACATTTCTTCGCGTGTGGTTGATGGCAGTCCCAAACTTGTTGCCGGAGCTATTCTTATCGGTACCGACCTTGCAGAGAAAATCAAAGCAGGTCCGGGTGACGCGGTGCAAATACGATTAATGGGTGAGGATCCCGAAAGCTATCTCGTTGGCGGGATTTTCGATCTTGGTGTACAAACGTTAAATCAGCGATGGATCTTGATGAACCGCGAACGTGCGGCATTCTTACTCGGCTTCGAGAACGGCGTGAATGTCATTGAAACACAGGTGAATGAGGTCTTCCAGTCACAATATATAGCAGCGGATTGGAAAAATCTGCTTCCCCGTTTTAAGGTCGATAGCTGGGAGGAGGCAAACCGCCAATTACTCATCGGCTTGCGAAGTCAGGAGAGTTCAAGTTATACGATACAGTTTTTTGTGTTACTTGCCGTAACGCTCGCGGTATCGAGCGTCCTTGCCATATCGGCTATTCAACGGGCAAAACAGATCGGTATCCTCAAAGCAATGGGAATCCGCACGAGAAGAATCGGACGTGTGTTCTTACTGCAAGGTGCGGTGCTCGGGTTTACCGGTTCATTGCTTGGCAGCGTTCTGGGTGTCGGCTTGCTTTATTTCTTCGTCTCGGTATCGCGCACCGCTGACGGCGATCCGATCGTACCGGTAACGTTGACTGTCGCCGGACTGGCCGCAATCGTACTTATAACCACTGCGGCAGGTACACTTGCCGCCTACTTCCCTGCCCGGCATTCGGCAAAGCTTGATCCCATCGAGGTGATCCGGAATGGATAATATACTTATTGAAACGAAACATCTTATTAAAGATTATACGAAACCTACCCGGCTTCGCGTACTGCATGGTATAGACATACAGCTTGAACGGGGTAGTTTCTCATCTCTGATCGGCGCGTCGGGTTCAGGCAAGAGTACATTGCTTCATGTGCTCGGTGCGCTTGACCGTCCGACTGAAGGTGAGGTAATCTTCGACAACACACAGATCAGCCGGTTAACAGATGATGAACTTTCAGATTTCCGAAACAGCAAGGTGGGATTTATATTTCAGTTTCATTATCTGCTGCCGGAATTCAGCGTGCTCGAGAACGTCCTTATCCCTAACATGATCCAGACGGATACCGAATCACCGGAGGTCCTTGAACGGGCAACGGAGCTGCTCGAGTATGTGGGTGTAGGGCATATTCTCAACAAAAGTGCGGGTAATATATCGGGCGGCGAGCAACAACGAACAGCTATTGCACGGGCACTTATTAATCAGCCGGATTTAATTCTGGCAGATGAGCCAACCGGCAATCTCGATTCGGTCAACAGCGAAAAAGTACTCGACCTTTTGAGAAAGATAAACCGTGAACTCAATACAACGATTCTTCTTGTCACCCACGATGCATCACTTGCAGAGAAAACCGACCGCATCATAGAATTAAAAGACGGATTAATTATTAACGATACTCTACAAATTCTGACACAGAAATAAGAAACAGCACATATGGCATCACTACCGTTAACAAACAGTGAAATAAAACCTCCGATAGCAAAGAAACGGCCACACACACTTACTATGCACGGGGATACACGCATTGATAACTACTACTGGCTTCGCGAAAAAACAAATCCTGAAGTTATACAATATTTACACGATGAAAACGAGTACACCCAAAATATACTGCAGCACACCGAGCAATTTCAAAAGCAATTATATGACGAAATGCTCGGAAGAATAAAAGAAACCGATCTATCAGTCCCCGAAAAGATCGATGAGTATTATTACTATTCACGAACCGAAAAAGGAAAACAGTATTCAATCTACTGCCGCAAGCAAGGAACACTCGATGCAGATGAAGAAGTAATTCTTGATGTAAACGAACTTGCAAAAGGATACGAATACCTGAAGCTCGGTGTCGCTGAAATAAGTCCCAACCATAAACTGCTCGCATATTCTATAGACACCGACGGCTCGGAGTCATACACACTTTACATAAAAGACTCAGTGAGCAATCAACTCATCGGCACCCCGATATCTGATACGTATTATTCTGTCGAATGGGGTAACGACAATAAGACTGTTTTCTATACCAAACTCGATGAAACGAAACGTCCGTATAAAGCGTACCGTCATATACTCGGTTCAGATCCGGCCGAGGATACATTACTTCATCAGGAAACCGATCCGGGGTTTTTTGTGTGGCTGTACAAAACAAGAAGCAATAAGTTTGTGATGATGAGCTGCGAGAACATTACAATGTCGGAAGTCAGGTATGTAAATGCCGATAACCCGGAGGAGGAATTGAGATTATTTCAGCCGCGGCAACCGGATATTGAATACACGCTCGATCATCACGAAGATACATTTTATATTGTAACCAATGAAAATGCAAAGAATTTCAAATTGATGGCAACTCCGGTAACCACTCCCGAAAAGTCTCACTGGAAAGAGGTTATTCCCCATCGCCCTGAAATCAAACTTGAAGGAATCGATATCTTTCGCGAACATATGGTGATATACGAGCGAAGAAGCGGTTTGAAAAATCTCCGGGTAAGAAATCTCCGCACGGATGATATTCACGATGTCGAATTCTCCGAACCGGCATACAATATAATACCGTCAGATAATCCCGAATACAAAACCGATATACTCAGATTTCAATATACCTCGTTCATCACGCCGATGTCGGTGTTCGATTACAATATGAACACCCGTGAACGCGAACTAAAAAAACAGACTGAGGTGCTCGGCGGTTATGAACCGGATCAGTATGCATCGGAACGCTTCTTTGCTGCTGCACGCGATGGAACACAAATTCCCGTATCCATGGTATATAAAAAAGGGATGAAACAGCATGGCAACAACCCTACTGTGTTATACGGTTACGGTGCATATGGTATCAGTCAGGATGTGAATTTTTCATCGAATCGTTTAAGTTTACTTGACCGGGGTTTTATCATTGCCATTGCCCATATTCGCGGCGGTGGCGAAATGGGACGACAGTGGTATGAGGATGGGAAATTCTTAAAAAAGAAAAATACTTTTAACGATTTCATTGACTGTGCGCAGCATCTATTCGAAAACAACTATACCTCCCCGGATAAAACCGTTATCTATGGAGGCAGCGCAGGTGGTATGCTTATCGGTGCGGTACTTAATATGCGTCCGGATATATGCCGCGGTGCTGTTGCCAACGTTCCTTTCGTCGATGTTCTGACAACAATGCTTGATCCGTCGATTCCACTCACCGTTATAGAATACGACGAGTGGGGAAATCCAAATGAGAAGGAATACTACGATTATATAAAATCATATTCGCCATACGACAACGTTACCGGGCAAGAATATCCGCACATACTCGCACTTGCGGGACTAAACGATCCCCGTGTACAATACTGGGAACCTGCGAAGTGGACGGCAAAATTGCGCGACACCAAAACGGATGGTAATCTGCTTTTGCTCAAAACCGATATGGGAGCCGGACACGGCGGTGCCTCCGGCCGGTACGATTACCTGAAAGACCTCGCACTTGAATATGCATTCATACTTGAAGTAGCAGGAAAGTGATAATATGTCCCCGAACGATTCAATTACCGCACTTATAGTGAATTATCAAACACCGCATCTCACCCGAATGGCGGTATGGTCGTTGAGAAGTCTGTACCCTGAGTTATCAATTGTGCTGATTGATAATAATTCTTCACCGGACATATACACTTCGCTGCAACAAACCGCCGATGAAGCAGGGGGTGTAAATCTCATTCGTAATGATCGTAACGTTCATCACGGACCGGCAATGCATCAGGGTATCGGTTTGTGTAATACCGACTGGGTACTTTTGTTCGACTCCGATTGCATTGCATACCGTACGGGATTCATCGAAAAGATGTTCAACATTGCACAGGATGGTGCTTATATGACCGGACATCTGCAACACATTGATGAGCACGGCTATAATGCCAATGATCGCACGAAAAATCCGGTACCGTATATTCACCCGCGTTGTGCTCTGTTAAATGTTTCGCTTTATCATACACTGCCGCCGTTCGAAAAGCACGGTGCACCGTGTATGACCAATCAACGTGCTGCTTTGAAAAAACAATATCGTCTTGAACATTTTCCGGCGGATCTTTACATATACCATTTCGCACGCGGTACGATTGATGCAACCGGCAGCTATCATCTTGGTCTGAGCGGCCAGATAAATAAGATGAAACGCCTTATCCGGAATATTATACGGCGTTGACCTTCCTGTATTTTCTGTGTATAATTGATAGTCCAAGCATTTACAATTATTAAAGGCACACAATGAAAAAGTTGATTATCCCGGTAATACTGCACTCATTGCTAACAACATCCGGTTGCGCGATTATCGATGCAATCCTCGGTGAGGGAAGGGTTCAGGAACCGGTCGTTAACGTTGAATCGGTTAACGTCGGCGATGTTTCATTTGAAGCTCTCGAATTGTTGTTCGATATCAACATAGAGAATCCTAACCAGCTTGGTATAACATTATCATCATTCGATTATGAATTACTCCTGAATGAAAAGTCGTTTGTCAGAGGTGATCAGCCCGAAGGTATGCAAATCGAAGCTGAAGCGAGCAACACTGTCAGGGTGCCGATCTCATTAACATTCAGAGATATTATCGAATCCGTGCAATCCGTTGTCGATCAGGACAGTTCGCAGTATCAATTTAAATCCGGTTTTGCTTTCAATCTGCCGGTCATTGGCGATGTGCGTATACCGGTATCACGGACGGGTGCGATTCCGGTTATAAAAAAACCGTCGTTAAATATAGCGTCATTCAATATAAAAAATATCTCGTTTACCGGTGCAGATGCAGTGCTTAGACTGAAACTGAACAACCCGAACTTTTTCTCCTTCGAATTAAAACAATTGCAATATAACTTTTCAATTGACGGTATTAATGTTTTACGGGGAACCGCAGACAAAAGTATAACCATTACGCAGGATGACGAAAGTACAATAGAGATTCCCCTGTCCTTAAACTTTGTAGATTTCGGGCAGAGTATTTATCGCATACTCAGAGGTGAACAGGACGCACAATTCCGGTTTACGGGTTCGGCATTATTTGATTCATCAATAGATTTTTTCCAAAATATACCGCTTGACTTCGATCAATCGGGAGCGCTGCCGCTGGTGAGGTAAAATATCAGGAAAAAGTTCTCACTCAGGCGATAATCAAATCCAGAATTATGGGCGGCAGACTTAATGCGTGTGTGTCTGATATAAAAGAGGAAGCCCGTGAAGTCGCCAACATAAAACGGATTAATTATTCTTTGGCCAGCTTTTTACAATCTGAAGTATCTCACGTACATATGCCCCTTCACACGTATTTGTGCAGGGATGTAATTCATACTTCCTGAGACAATGCCCCGGACATCCCTCCTTACCCATTTTAAACTCAGGATATACTTTTCCGTCATATAAATCACGCAGTAATTTAACCTTCAGTGCAAGGGTTGTCCGGCAGCCGTGATTAAACAACACCAATCCGCCAAGGAGATATTTTGTATTAACCTGATAACCGACGATTTCAATAGTCGGATCTGTGAGCAATTCTTCGCGTTTATTCCATTCAAAACCGCAGGTGTTACATTTTTTAAAGTATGTATCAGCATCCATATGTGGATTATGTCCTTTGTTTATAAATCTTCCTTTTAAATATTTTGCAAAAACAATGCCAGTTTTAGTGTAGTTATGTTGATTCAATTATTCACCATTTTGAACGTTTTGGTAGAACCGGAAGAAATATAAAAAATACGAAGATGATTAATACCGGCTACGGCATGTAAATTTTACAGAAAGCTTATATCTTCCGGTAAAATATTGACTTTTTCTGATATGCTGTTTAATTTTTTGTTTACGATTACAAACGGTACGATCTATAATAGGGAGGTGTATTATGATAAAGGCTATTCTTCTTTATCAAGCCGGTTGAAAATAGATCCGATTCTCTATACCTTATTAAAAACAATGTGTATACGAATTGGATTGTATAAATGCCGATTAAGCCGGAGATCTTGAACGCTGTCAATCCCTCCATCATCAACCGGAGTATAAAACATTTCCTTCGCACCTATCGATTGAACCGGAAGAATAATTGTAAACGTACGTATTCACGTACAAATCAATCCGGTAAATTTACCCATACCGGAAGCATAACCGGATATGTGAAGGACAAAAATAAAATCACGGTTACAGCAGACAACGGTACGATCGGCATTGAGTTTCTCGAAAAGGATATGCTCAAGGTATCAATCAATCCTAACCCGAATATCCGTGAACGATTCTCGTACGCGCTGGTTGAAAACCAATCAGGTTGGGAACACCTCGACCTTTCGGTCGATGAATCGAATGATTACATTACCGTTGTATCCGAAATGTTAAATCTTTCTATTGGTAAAAAAGATACACTCCTCTCTGTTCACGATGTGAACGGTAATACCATATTCGAAGAAACTTCCGCCACCCGGTTTCATCCCGGCGGTTCACGCAGGCTACAATTCAAACACCATCCTTCTACATCCTGTCACGGCCTCGGCAACCGTGCAGCCGGATTCGATCTAACCGGCGGCAGGTACGAACTCTGGAATACCGATCCCTCACTCTACGACCGGGGCGATGATCCGTTGTATCTCAATGTACCTTTACTCTTTATGTTTAGCGAAGGAAATGCAACCGGTTTGTTTTTCGATAACCCTTATCGATCTTTATTGGATATTGCTTCAAAGAATAACAAAATCATCGAATATCAGACGACAGGCGGAGAACTTACGTTTTATATCATGGCAGGTTCGCCGCAATCGGTTATGGAACAGTACACAAAACTGACCGGACGTATGAACCTCCCTCCCCTCTGGGCGCTGGGTTATCATCAATCACGATGGAGTTATTATCCGCAGAAAAAAGTACTTGAGATCGCGGAGGAATTCCGTCAACGCAATATTCCGTGCGATGTAATCCACATCGATATAGATTACATGGACGGATACCGCTGTTTTACCTGGGATAAAAAGCGATTTCCCGATCCAAAAGGAATGATAAAAACGTTACACGCCAAAGGATTTAAAGTTCTAACGATGATCGATCCCGGCATCAAAGTCGATCCGGAGTACCACGTATATAAAGACGGGATCGAAAAAGATGTCTTCATCAAATACCCCGGTGGTTCCCGCTTTACCGGTCCGGTCTGGCCGGGCAATTGTCACTTTCCGGATTTTACCGATGTAAAAGTTCGCGAGTGGTGGGGAAAATTATACAAACCGCTGCTTGATGACGGCGTCGATGCATTCTGGAATGATATGAACGAGATCGCGCTGATAACATTTTTAACCGGCACCACGGTCCCTGATTGTATACTTCATTCATTCGAAGGTAACGGCGCAGAGCATGCGCAGATGCATAATAATTACGGAATGTTGATGGCACGTGCAAGTACAGAAGGCATTCAAAAACTACGTCCCGGTAAACGGCCGTTCGTACTCAGCCGGTCAGGCTGGGCGGGATTACAGCGGTATGCCGTCAACTGGACCGGCGATAATCGCAGTACGTGGGATCACCTTAGACTTTCGGTTTCAATGCTGTTGAATCTCGGGTTATCAGGTATTCCGTTTACGGGTCCTGATATCGGGGGATTTGCCGGAAAGCCATCACCTGAATTGTTTGCACGGTGGATGCAGCTTGGTGCGTTCATTCCCTTCTTCCGCAACCATACAATGAAAGGATCGCCCGATCAGGAACCGTGGTCGTTTGGCAGGAAAGTTGAATCCATCTGCAGAAAATATCTCGAATTGCGATACCGGCTGCTACCGTACGTTTATACTGCAGTGTGGCAGGCACACGAAAAAGGTATTCCGATTGCTCGTCCGCTCTGGTTTATGCATCCACACGATAAAAATACATATGACATAGAAGATCAATACCTTTTCGGTGATAGTTTTCTCGTCGCACCGGTATTGCACAAAGATCAAGATTCACGTACGGTTTATCTTCCTGATGGCAATGATTGGTATGATTACCGGTCAAATAAAAAATATACAGGCGGTTCCACTATAACAGTTGATGCACCTGTGGATACGTTACCTTTATTCGTCCGGGCAGGATCAATCATACCGGTTTGGCCTTCTCAGTTATATGTCAGAGAAAAATCAATCGAGGAACTGGAACTTCTTGTGTATTGGTCGGAACAAAAGTGTACTTCAATTCTGTACGAAGACGAGGGCGACTCTACGGATCATACAAACCGGAATAAATACCGGCTCACCGAAATGATCCTCAACGACACTTCCCGAGGTACGATACATTTTAAAACGGTTCATAATGGATATGAATCACGCTACCGGAAGTTTAAAATTACCTCGACCGGATGCCCGGAAGATATCGATACTATCGCCCTCCACTTATCCGATTAAATATATTCTCATATCGGCAATATATTGATAATGATAACGATATTATCTATTTTTATACATATTCCTGAAACAAAAGGTACCAATTATCCTTTTTTGACAGGGTGTCACCTATGAAGACAACATACCATCTCCCTGCAGGTAAACACACATACCCTGTTTTGCAGATAGTTAACAATTTGCCGGCTTAAACTTCTCACACGAACCGATTGTATATTATCGGAAACAAATGAAGAAATTTTTACTCTTACCGTCTTTCCAACTATAACACTGATACGGAGGTATATATGTCACCTTTTATAGGAGAGGTTATCGGTACGATGATCCTTATAATCTTCGGCAGCGGCTCGGTTGCAAACGTCTTATTGAGCAAATCGAAAGCACAGAACTCAGGATGGATTGTAATCGCAACGGGCTGGGGTCTCGGCGTTGCGATGGCTATCTACGTTGCAGGACAATTCAGCGGTGCTCATATTAATCCGGCTGTTACGATCGGACTTGCAGCAGCGGGTGAATTCCCATGGGCAGACGTCCCTCTATATATCATAGGCCAGATGGTCGGTGCATTTATCGGTGCAGTTTTGGTATATCTACATTTTCTTCCACACTGGAAAGAAACAGAAAGTGCCGATTTTAAACTGGCCGTATTTTGTACCGGACCGCAAATCCGCAAACCGGCATCGAATTTATTAACCGAAATCATCGGTACGTTTATCCTCGTACTCGGTGTAATGGGTATCGTTGCAAACGGATATCCCGACGGATGGAATCCGCTCGTTGTTGGTTTCCTTGTATGGGCTATCGGTCTATCACTCGGCGGACCGACCGGCTATGCAATTAATCCCGCCCGTGATCTCGGTCCACGAATCGCACACGCACTTTTACCGATACCGGGTAAACGGGATTCAGATTGGGAATATTCCTGGGTACCCATCGTCGGACCGATCATCGGCGGTGTTTTAGGCGGATTGTTTTATGTATGGTCGCTTACGACCGGTGTGGTCGATGAGGGTCCGTACGGACTGCTGCAGTTGGTAACTATATCCTTATTTTAATTTTTTGTATTATTTCATTACTTGAATAAATATAACCCATACGAAATATTTTTTTTATGGAAATCTCCTATGAAAAAACTGATAAACAAACCTGAAGATGTTCTCCGTGAACAGCTCGAGGGTCTGGAAAAAGCACACGATGATTTATTACGAGTTCACTTCGAGCCAAATTATGTATACCGCAAAGATGCACCTAGTAAAAACAAAGTTGCCGTCATTTCAGGGGGCGGAAGCGGTCACGAACCGATGCACGGCGGTTTTGTCGGCATGGGAATGCTTGATGCTGCCTGTCCCGGGGAAATATTTACCTCGCCGACACCCGACCAGATGTTCGAAGCCGCAAAGAAAGTTCACGGTGGCTCCGGTATTCTGAATATTGTAAAAAACTATACCGGTGATGTTATGAACTTCGAGATGGTGGCCGATATGGCACGTGCTGAAGGAATGAAAGTTCAAAACATCATCATCGACGACGACGTGGCAGTAAAAGACAGTCTTTACACAGCCGGACGGCGCGGGGTAGGAACAACCGTCCTTGCCGAAAAGATCGTGGGCGCGGCAGCGGAAGCCGGTTACGAACTTGACAAGCTCGCAGACTTGTGCCGTAAAGTTAATTTGAACGGAAGAAGTATGGGTATGGCGTTAACACCCTGCATTACACCCGGCAGCGGAAAACCATCATTTGACCTTGCCGGGAACGAGATTGAAATCGGTATCGGTATACATGGAGAACCGGGAGTCCGTCGCACAAACATAAAACCGGCCGATGAGATCATTGAGGAAATGATGCTTGCTATAATGGAGAACATCGAATATACACGAATACTCCGAGAATGGAGCGACGATCAAAACGATTGGATAGACGTTGAACTAACCGATCCGCCATTTCAACCGGGTGATCGGGTAATTGTTTTCGTGAATAGTATGGGCGGCACCCCGATATCCGAGTTATACGGTGTGTATCGTAAAGTTGCAGAAATTTGTGATAAAGAAGGATTGAAGATAGCCCGTAATTTAATCGGTCCGTATATCACATCGATTGAAATGCAAGGATTTTCGATTACCCTGCTGAAAGCCGATGACGAAATGATCAAATTATGGGATGCACCGGTTAAAACTCCGGCGTTGAAGTGGGGAATATGAATATCGTACACAAAAGAATTGTAAGACAAACTTATTTTTGTCTTATTTAAAGTTTAAAGGAGGATTTTATGGCTAAATATGTAATGGCAGTAGATCAGGGAACAACAAGTACCCGGGCGATCATATTCGACCAGGGAGGGAATATTATCACCTCGGCACAAAAAGAACACGAACAGGTTTATCCGAAAGCCGGATGGGTTGAACACGATCCGATGGAAATCTGGAACACCACCCGTGAGGTACTTCGCGGAGCAATAGATAAAGCCGAGGTAAAAGAAAGCGACATTTCCGCTCTCGGCGTTACCAATCAGCGCGAAACAACGGTTGTATGGAATAAGAAAACCGGGAAACCGATTTATAATGCCATTGTCTGGCAGGATGCCAGAACCGATAAGATATGCAATGACCTTACAAAAGAAGGCGGGCAAGACCGGTTCAGAGAGAAAACCGGTTTGCCGTTAGCGACATACTTCTCCGGTCCGAAAATAAAATGGATACTCGATAACGTCGAAGGTGCACGAAGCGCAGCAGAGCGAGGCGATGCCATCTTTGGTACCATGGATACCTGGGTAATATGGAACCTCACCGGCGGTGTCGACCGCGGCGCACATGTTACCGACGTCACCAACGCAAGCCGCACAATGTTGATGGATCTGAAAACTCTCGAATGGGATGATGAGATCCTCAAGATCATGGGGATACCGAAACAGATGCTTCCCGCAATCAAACCGTCAAGCGATCCGAATATCTGGGGATATACGTTACGTAAAATACCGGTATGTGGTGCGTTAGGTGATCAGCAGGGCGCTGTTGTCGGACAAACCTGTTTCTCGGTCGGTGAAGCAAAAAATACTTACGGAACCGGATGCTTTGTTCTTCTCAATACAGGTGAAGATATTGTCCAATCAAAAAGCGGACTGGTAACTACCGTAAATTATAAAATGGGGAACACACCTGCAGTTTATGCACTTGAAGGTTCGATTGCAATAACCGGCGCGCTTGTACAATGGTTACGGGATAATCTGGACTTCTTTGATTTCTCTCATCACATAGAAGATTATGCAAAAAAAGTTGAGGATAGCGGCGGCATTTATATAGTCCCGGCATTTTCCGGACTGTTTGCACCATACTGGCGGTCGGATGCACGCGGTGTAATTGTCGGTATGACACGATACATTAATAAGGGACACATTTGCCGTGCCGCCCTTGAATCGACTGCATTCCAGACAAAGGAAGTAGTAGATGCAATGGAAAAAGACTCCGGAGTAGAGCTGAAGAGTCTGAAAGCCGATGGAGGTATGGTAGTCAATGAAACGATCATGCAATTCCAGGCTGACATTTTGGGCGTACCAGTTATCCGGCCGGTTGTCTCCGAGACAACTGCACTCGGTTCTGCCTATGCGGCAGGGCTTGCAGTCGGTTACTGGGATACTATAGAAGATCTGCGTAAAAACTGGCAGATTGATAAAACATGGGAACCAGGGATGGATAGCAACCAGCGGGACAAGCTATACAAAGGATGGCTCAAAGCCGTCGAACGAACGTTCGACTGGATCGAGGATTAACTGCTTGAAAATGTAAATATATTCAAGTATATACTATATATATCCAATCTGACAGCATCCATCTATCACGGTAAAGCGTCAGGTGATTTGAAAACTGTAAACTGTCTACTGTACAATGCTTTCTCAAAATGACATCATTCGATGGATAAAAACCTCCGCGACGTTAATTGCAGAGAATAAAGATCATCTCACCGATCTGGATCGTGCGATCGGCGATGCAGATCACGGCAACAATATGGACCGCGGTTTTAAAAAAGTGCTTGCCCAACTGGATGGTGTGAAGGAAAAAGACATAGGATCGATTTTAAAATCCGTTGGTATGGCATTGATATCAAGTGTCGGAGGTGCCGCAGGTCCATTGTACGGTACATTCTTTATGCAGGCGGCAAATGCAGTCAATGCAAAACAGGAACTATCGGATACTGAAGTCGCAGATTTTTTACTGGCAGGTACACATGGTTTAATAAATCGTGGTAAAACAAAACCGGGGGATAAAACCATCGTCGACAGTTTACAGCCGGCAGTTATAACATTGAAAGAACACATTGATGCGGGTGAGGATATTATTGAGGCAATGCGGCAGGCAGTAATAAGGGCTGAACAAGGTGTACAGGAAACAATTCCGCTGGTTGCCAGGAAAGGAAGAGCAAGCTATCTTGGTGAACGCAGCGCCGGGCATCAGGATCCGGGTGCAACATCGGCTTATCTGATATTACAAGCGCTGCTCGAAGCAATTAAATCACATTGAACAGAAATTACTATGGTCGGAATCGTTATCGTAGCTCACAGTAACAAACTTGCCGAAGGCGTACGCGACCTTGCACAACAGATGGTGCAGGGTAAAGCAGCGATAGCCATTGCAGCGGGGACAGACGATCCGGCTAATCCGCTTGGTACCGATGCAAGTAAAATCTTTCAGGCAATTGATTCGGTTTATAGTGATGACGGTGTTGTCGTATTGATGGATCTCGGTAGCGCAATACTCAGCGCCGAAACCGCACTCGACTTTTTCCCCGACCATCAAAAAGAGAACATCTATTTATGTGAAGCTCCTCTTGTCGAAGGAGTATTATCTGCGGCAGTGCAGGCGACCGGCGGCGGCAATATAGAATCGGTCACTGAGGAGGCACGCAATGCACTCAATGCAAAAACATCACAACTTGGTATCGATACAACCCTGAAAGATGCAGAACAGGAAGTTCATGGTCCGGCCGATTCGACACAGGAGATAGTTCTGCCGGTTCGTAACAAATTGGGACTTCACGCACGCCCGGCAGCACAATTTGTCAGCACTGCAAGTAAATTCAAAGCTGAGATATTCGTGAAAAACCTCAGTAAAAATACCGATTTTGTTAATGCAAAAAGTATCAATCAAATCATTACCCTGGGGGTACGGCATGGTCACCAGATAATGATCGCAGCAGCAGGCAGCGATGCATCTGATGCCATACTCTCACTAAATAAACTCATTGACTCTAACTTCAATGAGGAAGAGAATGCATCAATTCTGACTCCGCTCAGTCAGAAAGACAAAGGAGTACGGGAATCAAAACAAAACAGGAATGTACTTGAAGGAATTCCCGTATCATCCGGCATTGCTATTGGTAACGCATTTATATACCGACCGGTTATACCCGATGTTCAGGAATATGGAATTACCGATATCGAAATTGAAATCACAAGATTCCGTAATGCACTCGATGAAGTAAAAAAGGATATCGAAACATTACAGCGCGAAACAAAAAAATCAATGGATGCATATGATGCATCTATCTTTGAATCGCATTTACTCTATTTGAATGACCCTGCCTTGGTTGATCACACCAGGGATATTATTACCGAGCAGTTGATAAACGCCGAAGCAGCCTGGGAAACCGCATTAAAGGAAATGATTAATTCATATAAATCTATCGGCGATCAAATAGTTCGCGATCGTGAGGTAGATCTTATTGATATCGGTTCACAGGTAATGAGCAAACTTACCGGCAAACCCCGCACTCATCCCGACCCCGATGAACCATCAATATTGATTGCACAGGAACTCAATCCCTCCGAAACAGCACAACTCAATCCTGAGAAAATACTCGCACTATGTGCAGAGAAAGGTAATAAAACTTCCCACAGTGCGATTGTCGCACGTTCATTTGGCATCCCCGCTGTCTTCGGCATCGGA
Organism: Ignavibacteriales bacterium; assembly: GCA_003568415.1. GTDB lineage: Bacteria > Bacteroidota > Ignavibacteria > T3Sed10-11 > T3Sed10-11 > T3Sed10-11. The sequence continues at coordinate 7,202 of PWXV01000258.1, read as the reverse complement.
GAAAGATTGCTGGAGATCGAAGAAACTACAACACTGATAGTTGACGGTAACGAAGGGATTGTTATCGTCGAACCCGACAATGATACACTAAAAACGTACCGGAAACATCAGGAAACCGATACAGCAGCAAAACAAAAAGCTGTTACGAGAACCCTTGATAAAGCAGTGAGTGTTGACGGAACGGTCGTCGGTATCATGGCAAATGTTTCCTATACTTCTGATATCAAATATGCACTGGAACATGGAGCTGAAGGGGTTGGACTCTTCCGGACAGAATTTCTGCATATGAATCGTACTACACTACCTTCGGAAGAGGACCAGTACAAAGTCTATAAAGAAGCGGCCGATTTGCTGGGCAATCGTCCGCTCACCATTCGCACGGTTGATATTGGAGGTGATAAACCTGTCCCATATCTGAATATTATAAAAGAGCCAAATCCATATCTCGGATGGCGCGGTTTACGGTATTGTCTTGATCAGATCGATGTGTTCAAGACTCAACTTCGTGCAATATTACGGGCAGCTTATGACCGGAATGTATTGCTTATGTTTCCTATGGTAACAACCGTCCGCGAAATGCGTGCCGCTTCTGCAATTATTAATGAAGTAAAACAAGAACTCTCACAGGATGGTTATACATTTAACGATACAATTAAAATCGGGGCAATGATCGAGACGCCATCTGCTGTCATGATGGCACACCGACTCATTAATGAAGTTGACTTCTTCAGTATCGGGTCAAATGATCTTACCCAATATGTGCTTGCCGCAGACAGAACGAACAGTAAGGTTGCAACTCTTGGCGATCCGTTCGATCCGGCTGTGTTAAAAATGATTCACGATACAATAGTGGTTGCCCATAATGCCGGTAAACGGATTGGCTTATGCGGCGAAATGGCAGGTGACCGTCTTGCGCTCCCCCTCCTTCTTGGATTCGGGCTCGATGAATTTAGTATGAGTCCCAAACTTATATCTGAATGGAAAGAAGCACTCAGGTCAATATCCGCAATAAAAGCAAAAGAGCTGGCAAGAGAAGCCCTGCAATGTATAGCTGCCGATGATGTAAAACATTTATGTTCAGAATTTTTAAAAGATATTTAATAGCAATAAATAAACAACAGCCACACATATCGATACAATTTGCGGGAGAATATTATGAAACGCCAAGAAATGATAGATCAATTACAAAGTCATAAAGGAAAATGGGATTTTATAATCATCGGTGGTGGCGCAACCGGTCTGGGCGCCGCCGTTGATGCTGCATCACGCGGCTATCGCCCGCTTTTGCTTGAACAAAGCGATTTTTCCAAAGGAACATCAAGCCGGAGCACCAAGCTTGTGCATGGAGGTGTGAGGTATCTTAAACAGGGTAACGTCAGTCTTGTACTTGAAGCACTTCGTGAACGGGGGCTTCTTGCACAAAATGCACCTCATCTCGTACATCATATGGAATTTATTGTGCCGGTCTATAATTGGTGGGAAGGTCCGTTCTATGGTATCGGTATGAAATTGTACGACCGTCTTGCAGGCAAACTCGGATTAAGCCCATCAAAAGTGATGACACTCGACGAGACATTAAAACAAATACCAACCGTTGAGCCGACCGGCTTACGGCGCGGTGTTTCGTATTTTGACGGACAATTCGATGATTCACGCCTTGCCATTAATCTTGCACAAACGGCAGTCGATCATGGTTGCATTGCGATCAATTATATGCCGGCAATATCCCTTATGAAAAAAGACGATCTTGTTATCGGGGTGGTAGCCAAGGATCTCGAAACCGGGGAAGAATATGAACTGGAGGGACGCGCAATTATCAATGCAACCGGAGTTTTTACCGATTCCATCCGTAAGATGGACGATCCGGCTACAAAAGAAATTGTTGCTGTAAGTCAGGGTGCACATATCGTACTCGATAAGGAATTCCAACCGGGTAAAAGTGCGGTGATGGTTCCCCGCACCGAAGACGGTCGTGTGTTATTTGCAGTACCCTGGCATAACCGGGTTGTCGTCGGCACAACCGATATACCGGTGGATGGACCCGACCTCGAACCCAAACCGATGGAAGAGGAGATTGAATTCCTTGTTTCCCATGCCGGTAAATATCTTACCCGAGGTCCGAAACGATCCGAAGTATTAAGTGCATTTGCCGGACTTCGCCCGCTGGTAAAAGGCAGTGACGAATCCTCAACGGCGACACTTTCCCGCGACCATACTATAATGATCTCACCCTCGGGATTGATTACAATTACCGGCGGTAAATGGACTACCTACCGCAAAATGGCCCAGGATGTTATCGATCAGGCAGAAGAAGTTGCAGCATTTGAAAGAAAGAAGTGCGAAACCGAAAAGCTCCAGATACATGGATGGACACATCAAACGGTCGACGATAAGTTCCTCGAAGTATACGGCTCTGATGCCCCGAAATTAATGGCGCTTATTAAAGAGGATAAAAGTCTTGATGAACCCCTCCATAGCGATCTTCCGTATAAAGCAGTTGAAGTTGTATGGGGCACGAGAAATGAAATGGCACGAACACTCGACGACATGCTTTCCCGTCGTATGCGCGCATTAATGTTAAACGCACGGGCAAGTGTTGAGATCGCACCCAGGGTTGCCAAAATGATGGCAAAGGAAATGAAAAAAGATGCTGCCTGGGAAAAGCAACAGGTGGAAGAATATACCGAACTGGCGAAACGATACATTCTTGAATAAAATCTTAAAGAAGTAGTCCACCTTTACGGTGGACTACTTCTTGTATATTACTAAAAATCTTCGTGCTGGAGTTCCTTCATCACAGCATCTACATCCACACCAGGTACTTTTGCAACGGCTGTCCCACTGTTCACATCCGCCCTGAAGAAATGACATAACTGTCTGTTGATGATGTCTTCCCGCTTCGGTCCGGGTACGTTCCTCCTTTGCCGAGAAAGCCAATGATGTGATTTCTCTGACATACGTTTCATCATTTTTTTCTATATGACCTGCACTTCGTGGCGCCTTCCATTGTGCAACAAGTCTCAATTGCTCTTTGGTCATAAGGTTAAAGAAGAATAACTCATCGAAAAAACAATTTCATCCTGTTAGATTTACGACAGAAAAATATCCGTAAAATCGGCAGCAGGGACCTGCTTCTTATTTTTAATCGTTCTTTTGCCATTGGAGTAGTTTGTTACCGCACAATCTTTATTAACCGTGCAGTCGCCGTTCTCGTCGGGAGAGTATCCGTTACATACGCGCAACACATCGGGAGATATTTCGTCAATGATAACAATTTTACCATCGCCGTATTTTAACCTGCCTAATTCGAATTTTCCGTCAATGACATGAAGGTCCTTCGACGCAAACTCCTGTGAAACAATTCCGGCCATGTTCTTCACAAGTTCGATGGTATGGTTAATCTCTTCTCGTCTCATCGCACCTGTTTCTTCCAGTGCTTCAAACGTAATGAGAATATCAACATCACCTTTTGTCCATGCTTCAACCAGCGTGTTGAGATTTTTACAGGGTTTTACAAAGGGATATCTTCTCCAGAAACTTCCGGTAGCATTATTTCTCCAGGTAAACTCAAGGTTCTCCAACGGGGCCGAGCCGGTAAAATCCGGCGATGCTACCGGCATGCTCAGCGGTTCTGCCGGCTCCACAACCATTTCATTCTCACTGATTGTATCGATGTAATGTGAGGGAATTCCCTTCTCCTGCAGCAGTTTAAAAAAATATGTGGCAAACCTGCAGGCAATAGCACCCTTGCCGGGTATCTCACCGACGACGGAATCGTATCCGGGGTCGAACACCGGCTTTCCGTCTTCCATGTAGCCGGTCGCCCTGTCCGTAAAAACAAGTTTATATTTATCCTTATGCGGTCCTTCCGTTATCTGAAAAACATCTTTCGACTTACCGCGGAATACAAGGTTTTTTTCTGACATTAGTTATTCTCCTTTAGTAAATTTCTTGTAAAATCTAATTATCTTTCACGCCACGGTGGTGCCGGGAACCTGGGTTCTCCCGTTGCTACTTCCTCCGGCCAGACAACGACTTTCTCACCGTCCTGCCATTGAATAAACAATCCGGTATTTGCAATTTGATACCCTCTTTCATCTACAGCATAATTGCTGAAGATAGTCTGTGTTTCAAGATTCAGCAATTCTTCCCTGAGCGCCTCGGAATCAAGTGTACCTGCCCGTCGTGCGGCTTTCATAAAAAGCTGACAGCTACCATAAGCACCCGCAGCATGAAAGCTTGGTTCTATGTTAAATTTCTGCTGGTAGGCTTCGACGAACTCATTGATACCGGGATTTGGCAGAACCGGCTCCCAGGCTGAAAGGCCGTATGCATATTCGGCTTTCTCTCCGAGGGCTTTCTGAAATTCTGTAACCGCTCCCGATGTCCCAAACATTTTGACATTGACATCGTGCTCTTTCATCTGTCTGACGACGGTAATGAAATCTCCAAGCGGTGAGGCAGCCATACCCAGCACCTCTACATTATGCTCCTTCACCTTCATCAGAAATTCGGAGAAATCTTCGGTGCCCGTTGGATAAGTTTCATGAAAAACAACTTCCATACCCTTCTCTTTGGCCAACTCCACAGCACCCGTACCTGCAGCTTTCGGAAACAGGGCATCTTGTTGTAAAATCGCAACTGTATTAAGTCCGTTTTCGTATGCTATCTCGATCAGTCCTGCCAGAAAGAGTTCTGCGGGCGGGAGTACCATGAAGAGATATTTTCTTCCCTGTTCCCAGATGGATGTAGTAGCAGCCAGCGGTGAGATGTGTACCATCCGGTGTTTTTCGGTAACCGGCGCTACCGCCTCGGTGTGTGTTGAGCCATACGGTCCCATAATTGCATCGACCTTATCCTCCGTAATCAGTTTCTCATAAAGTTCAATTGCGAGATCGGGATCCGACTTATCATCGTATATAATAAACTCTACCCTTCTACCGAGCAGACCGCCCTGTTTGTTTATATCGATCTCCCAGAGCCGGTACCCGTTCGCAGCTGCAACGCCCTGCGTTGACAGCGCTCCGGTTTTAGACATCGTTGCGCCGATGCGGATTGGCTCTTCGGCGTGGGTATGCTCTGTTATTGTGATAAAAAATGCAAATATGTAAGTAACGAGCGACAACAAGTATGGATTTGATTTCATTATAATACAGTAAGTTGTTGTTGTTGGGTATTTTTTAAAGAAGGTAAGGATAGGAAATATTGTATTTATGAATTATGCTTGATATTAACGTTTGATTTTATTGTGTATATTTGTTGAAATAACAAAAATACACTAACTACTCCGAATAATGTGATGCATACTCATCAAGCAGATTTCTGATTATCTTCTGATATTGACTGTCATGCTCTCGGGCTAATTTTTTAAAATATTCAACGCTCGACCTGCTTAAATTGAGTGTTACCTTCACAGTGTCTTCCTTATACACCAGTTCTTCCGGTTCAGGTAGAAAGTCCTTGACGACTTTAACTTTTCCTATTTTCTCATCGATGTATTTTGTTTTCTTTCTCATATATCTGTTTTCCTTACCTCCAGTATCCGGCTCCGATAATTCTGATTGTATTTTTTCTATAAGTAAAACGGACTGTAATTACATCTTCTCCAATTTTGCCAAAACAGTAGTATCGGTCCTCTTGTTCACTATGTTCCAGATCTTTCGCTATGATTCTTTTCTTATCGGAAAATGCATATTGGGCTTCCTCGAACGATATATTGTGTTTTTGTTGATTCTGATTATTCTTATTTTCATCCCATTCGAAAGTCGTTTTATCAACCAATATGTTCTCTCTTTATTTTACTATGGCAATATACAGACTATTATATGGCTTGTCAACCATATGTAATAATTTCGAATTTACTTGCGTCAAAAAGCCAATTGAAAAATATCTCAATTTCTTCGGTAACACTATACTTTCGGTTATAACCTTACTTCAAAAAACATATAAAGCACATCAGATCCCAATTCATCTTCAAATTCTATTAATTATCGTTATCCCCGTTCCTCTGAACTTATCCATACTCACCAGCTCATCCAGCGACTCCTCAAGAGATATCCTCTTTCCGATCAACTTTTCCGGATGCAGCTTCCCCGCCCGGATCATTTCCAGCATCGCCGGATACCTGTGCGCCTGCATGCCGTGGCTTCCGAGAACTTCAAGTTCATTTGCTATCACTTTATCCATCGGTACTGCAGGATGTTTATACTCACCCGTCATCAATCCAACCTGTATATGTTTACCCCGTTTTCGTAAATTCGCAATCGAGTTAAAACACGTAACGGGATTACCGAGTGCATCTACCGAAACGTGCGCGCCGCCGCGGGTAAGATCCATCACGTGTTCGATTACCCGGTCCGTCTTATCAGCATTGATGGCCGCCGCCGCGCCGACCGACCCGGCAAAGTCGAGCTTTTCATCGTTAATATCAACCGCAACGACCTGCGCGCCCAGAGCGTTTGCTATCATGATCGCCGACAAACCGACACCTCCGCATCCATGCACGGCAACCCATTGTCCGCCAGACACTTTTCCCTGATCCACTATAGCACGGAAGGATGTCGCAAAACGGCAGCCCAGACTTGCCGCTGCAACAAAGCCGATCTCTTCCGGCAGCTTCACCAGATTAACATCCGCGTAATGAATTGCAACATATTCTGCAAAAGCACCCCGGTGCGTGAATCCCGGCTGGAATTGCCGGTCGCATACCTGATGATTTCCCGACGCGCATTGAGGACAGTTGCCGCAGCCGCATACAAAAGGAAGCGTCACTCTCTGGTCAACTCTCCAATTTTTAACATCTTTACCCACCGCTTCTATGACCCCGGCAAGTTCATGTCCCGGAACATTAGGCAAACTTACATCAGAGTCATGCCCCATCCATCCATGCCAATCGCTTAAACATAGACCTGTTGCTTTTACTCGAATGACGACACCATCATCAGGCGGAACTGGATCGGGTACTTGCTGGATTGTTAATGGTTGTGCGAATTGTGTATAGACGGCTGCTTTCATAGGAGCATCTTTTTTATATGTTCAAAACTTATCTACCAAATTACAAATAAATCCTAAATTTAAAAAATTGGACAATTCCGGGATGGTGAATTTTAACTGAAAAACTCTTATACTAACGAATGCCGATTCAATCAATATACTATACATAACGCCTCATCTCCCTATGCACGACTCATCGAATGTAGCTT
>PWXV01000337.1 GCA_003568415.1 Ignavibacteriales bacterium | reverse complement strand
TGGAATAAGAACCCTTCGGCGTTCCGCTATCGCATCACCCGGATCCGGGAAATCGAAATCAAAGTAAATTTCCCTGAATTCTTGACCGTCTTCCATCAGGTAATATTGATATATTAACTCCTCGCCAATTGCACCGACAAGAGTATCGGTAGCGAAGTAAACATTGCCAAGTCCTATCCTTGTCATTCTCTTTGTTTGCAATTGTTCAGCAGAACCCGCATATCCCGCTCTGACCTCTAATTCGTCACCATGACTGAATGCACCTTCCGCCAACGATTGTGACATATCTGCTTGGAATGTTACTATCAAGGTATCTTCGTGATCGACCGCTATAGGTTCCAAATTATCAAACCATTTCCAATAGACTGTAGTATCTTGTCCGGTTGTAGTGATTTGATATTCGGTATCCGGATTATACCTCATATCGTCCCAATGTTCATCTAATGGAGCACCTTCGTCGTGTACAACAAATTTGAACTGCAATCCCGATGTAGCATGTGTATCGGGAACATTAACAACATTTGAGTAAAAGAAAGTAGAACCTTCTCTGTTAAGAGGATAGGTTTCATCCCAATTTATTTGTCCTGTGGGGCCCCAATCATCCATGTTCGAACCACGCACACCAACAACGTGACCTTCGGGATCAAATTCTTCCCATCCTGCCATATTTACCCTGAGATATACACCAAATGTACCATCAATTTCTTCATACGGTTTTTCGTACTGCCCGATATCTCCATGCCCAATTCCATTAACAAATTGTAAAGGAAGTACAGTATCAGCTTCCGCATCGGTTAAATCAAGCAAACGGTTATTACCCGGGCTTTCACCATCATCGTCGATTCCATCTGAGATATTGTCTTCCCAACCTTCATGCTCGTGTGGATCACCCGGCGCCACAGTTTCGTGTTGAGCATTTACGAAAAATTTATATACCAACTTAGTTCCTTCAGGTATCTGGAACGTTCCTTCCCAGTAATCACCTTCGACGTTCGTCAGATACATCGTTGTTGCTGCACTCCAATCTATCGTAACTCCTTCGGAAAGTTCGCTCGGCGGCTCTACGTTTGCAATCTGCCCTCTTATCTGGACCAGACCATTTTCGCCGAGTGTATCGCTCCAGGTCGCTGTATTTGCCCGGAAGGTAACATCAACCATATCATCCTGTGCAAAAACACCGGTTGTACCGCTCAGGATAAATAGTATCATAAGACATACTGTTGAGATCGTTTTCATAGAACGACTCCTTTAATTTAAATGAAACATTTAATTAATTAGTAAATTAAACCTGTATATGTATTAAACCACCTCCTTTTATGTATGCTTTTAGTTTAAAAATTTAATCCAATAGCGAAAGATTGAACGTTGGAGAAAACACCAAATTCCTGATAGACATAATCAATTCGAGCCGCCACCGTTGCACTTAAATTGATTTTTATACCTCCACCAAACGTCCACGTTTCAACCGGGTCAGGCATAAATAATGATCTGTAACCACCACGGATAGAAAGAAAATCATTCCAGGTATACTCAAGTCCCGTACTCATGTAAGGATCTTCATCATTTGGATAGGATGCTTCGACACTTGTCAGAAGCCGGTTTTGATCTGATCGAATAATATCCATTGAGAGACCAACCCGGAAAAGCAACGGCAACACAAAACTATCTGTTTCAAGCCGTGCAGGTATTTTATCATTGCTGCCAAAGGAATCCGGATCGGGATCGTGTATAATGCTCAGATCTTTTCCGTCCATTTTCATTTCAGTACCAAAATTAGAAATCGAAACCCCAAGCTTCATGTCATTGAATCCCGTAATAAAGAGCAATCCAACATCAAAACCAATGGCAGATGCACTTTCATTCCATATTCTTTGATTGATATATTTAACCGACCCACCAATCGAAAAAAAGTCTGTCAAATTGCGTGCATAAGTCAATCCAGCCGCTATATCCATAGCCGACCATCGATCACCAGTACCCATAGGGTCCTCAATAGTCGTTACTATATCTTCACCATAATTAAGTTGAGTAAAATGGATGCCAACGGCATTATTCCGATCAAGTGCAATAACCAGACCTGCCCAGTTAAAGTCAGTTTCTACAAGCCACTCGGTATGTGAAATGTAGGCTTCCGAAAGACCTGTCCGGGCAATTCCAGCCGGATTCCAATACAAAGCGGTCGCATCTTCCGCTACAGCACCGAAGGCCCCACCAAGGGCGGTTGCTCTTGCACCAACACTTATACCAAGGAACTGTGCCGCTGATGTACCAACCTTGGACTGAGTATTACCAATCATCGGTACCATAATCGATAATATAAATACCATCGAAAAAATTCTTTTTACTGTCATAACTCTTCTCACTTTATTATGTGTATAGTTTCAAGCTTCGTGTTTACAGTTATAGATCCGAATTTAAAACAGGATCCTGGAACTACCAACTGGGACCTAGAAACTATTATTTAATAATTGCAATTCTACCGAATTTCTGACCAATTCCCGGAGCATCAACAACATAAAAATATACTCCAAATGCAACTTCAAGATTTTCTTTTGTCCTTAAATCCCATGATACGGTACCATCAGTCAATCCTCCTTCGTGATGTAAGGTAACAACGTGGGCACCGCGGGATGTATAGATATCTATCCTTGAGTCTTGAGGCACATTTATAAAATCAATTTTACGTTCACCTCGACCGCTTATGACACCAGGCGGTAAGGGTTGTTCCCATGATGCGGCTGCAACATATGGATTGGGAACAACTCGAATGTTTTCAAGATTTTCTTTCGCCAATTCGTCATCGTAATGCTCCGATTTTGTCGTAAATTCAAATGCATCTCGCGAAGAAAACGGTTTCGTGGTTCTCAAGGTAAGAGTATTTCCATTACCGGGGAGTTCGAAATTTGGCTTGTTCACCAATCGGAGATCCACTATCCAGGTCAATCTTGGTTCTCCTTCAATTTCCTCCCGAAAAACAATGGTTAATTCACGAAATTCATCTGTGATAAAATCGAAATACAATATTTCAGGCTCAGTTCCGTCGGTAATGTTTCTAACCTTGAAGTAGAGTGGCTCAGCAAATACACCGAGGTCCATATAAGTAACAGAAGTATCGACTACCTCATCAAAAAATTCGATCTCATAATCTGCCGGCTTCCGGATACCGCGGATAATATTCCCGTGGATATCTGCAGTCTCTACTCTTGACATCCCATAGGATAAGTGTGGATAAGTTTGATCGTCATTCCACCCGGATTGATCACGCAGATATCTCACTTCCCAATGGTTATTAAACGACAATTGCAAACCGTCAAAGAACCTTGTTTCACCTGTAAAAATCCGCTCGTCTGATAAGAGTGTATCGGGAGCCGAGCTATCAGTAACGTCGAGTACTCTATACGATTCGGTTAGACGGGATAATGTAGTATCGGTAAATTCAACACGATATGTATGGTTATCCTTTACGTCGCGTGGATTAATTATTAGTGAATACACCTCACCGGTAGCCGGTCCTTCAACATGCACCAATTCTCCGGCACCTTCAGGCGGTACATACCCTGCAGTTGGAGCGTTTGGAACCACAACGACAGTATTTTGATCCGTAACAACTTCACCGGTAACATCCTTGTGTATAAAGCGAGTATTCTCCGACGGGAATACATCAAACTCTTCAGAGCCGTGATTGTATGCAACCAGAGCATAGTAATATGTTACACCATTTTTTACATCCGTATCAACGTACCGGTGTTCTATTCCTGAATCACTTCCTAACCAGAATTGTGCTCCTCCGATTCGTTCATTCAAAGTCGGGCTTGCATTAAAAAATCCGGTAATTCCATTAACTTTATCGTATTGTACAAGAGGCTCATAAAACCGAGGATTACCCCGACCGTCGGTTATAGTTCTGATATCCCTGAAATCAGGATCTTTAGATCGATACAACTTATATCCCTGAAAATCATATCCACGATCGGGATCTTCCGGATAGAACAATGCCATTACCTCATTGTAGGAAGACTCTGCGACATCATCCCAAATAAGCGTAACCTGACCATCGCCCGGGATTGCTTCCAGTGTTGGTCTCATTGGAGGTTGTGGAAATTGATATGATGCATTATAGATATCCTGCACTGTACCTTGATTATGGAATAATTGATCAAAATTCTGTCCATAGACAAGCGAAACACTCATTCGCTGACTTGAACGGGCACCGAGTGGGAAATAGCCCGACGCATAGACATAGTTTCCATCTTCACCACGTAATGGCACGTTCTCGCCAGTAGCTTCATCATACCGGAACATATCGGGTACATCGAAAAAGCCAGGTGTCATTCGCTCCCAGAGATCTCTCTTATCTGTCATATCAATAAGGTCTGCAGGGCTAAAATACTCGAAACTTGTTAAACCGATTTGATCTGATTCACGAGGATCCGTTTCGACACCTAAATAATTCTGAATACCATCATCACGACGTTCATCTATCAATGGATCATCAACACCTGCACCCGTAAAATAGTTTTTATATGCCAGTGGTCGTGTAATACGAAAGAGAATCTGA
>PWXV01000150.1 GCA_003568415.1 Ignavibacteriales bacterium | reverse complement strand
ATTGCATGCACACCTGCATCGGTTCTCCCCGATCCATAAAATTCTATAGCGTCTGTCTTAAAAACATGCTGTGCCGCTTTGAGTAACTCTCCCTGTATGGTAGGCGCATTTTTTTGATATTGCCAGCCCCGGTAACGAGTTCCCTCATATTCGATAAATACCTTAAAGCGGCTCATAGAATTCCGGTTTAATCATAAGCAGGAGCGGTAGTCGTCATATAAAATCTCCCGATATCCACATCAAACTCCTCTCCGTTCTTCCGCTGCATTCGATATGATCCTTCCATCGTTCCCCATTCGGTATTCAAGGGACAAAAGCTCGTATATTCGAACGACTCACCCGGTGCAAGTCCTGGGTTTTGTCCTATTACCCCGGGTCCCTGAACATCGTCACGATCACCATACGCGTTAATGATAATCCAGTGTCTTGAGAGCAGTCGAGCCCATTCCGGACCTTCATTTTTAATGGTAATTTTGTAAGAGAAAAAGTAATATCCTTCTTCAGGATGTGATCGTTCCGGCACATACTTCGCATCCGCGATTACCCTGATACCGTGAGTTATTGTGTCTGAATGTAACGTTGTGGTCATAACATTAGTCTATAAACTTCTTATAGTGTTCATACAAATTATAAATATTTTCAACATAGGTAACCGGTTCGATACCGCTCGCATATCCAAAACTGACAACTTCTGCATTGTAATAATCCGGGTTTGACTTTTTCAACATAAACCGCTCTACGTTATCGTTCCAAATATCCGGATCTGCGTCATACTTTTCGGCAAGGCGGCGTGCATCCTGAACATGACCCTGCCCGACATTAAAAGATGCAATGACAAACTTCAAGCGTTCTTCCTCATCTTCAATATGTTCCCGCCAGTAATCATCAAGCCATTGCAGAAATTTTACCCCCGCCTGTATATTTTGTTCGGGATTATAAGGATCGGTAGCGCCGAATTCACGAGCGGTACGGGGCATCAATTGCATCAGGCCAACAGCTCCGGCCCATGAACGTGCCCGCGGCCTGAATTGTGATTCCTGATAGACAAGTGCTGCAAGTTTTCTCCAGTCCCAGTTAATTTGTTCTGATTGTTCTCTCAATATCTCATCGTAGGGTGAGATAGAACCGCCGGTTATCGGGAAGTAGTCGCTTGCATACCGTGAGCTGAACGCTCGCCGGTTTTCATAATACTTATTATAAATAACATAATAATCTGCATCATTTTGAGCCTTGAGCAGCCACGCATTAATTGTTTCCAATAATTCCGGTGATGTCGGTCGAACAGCCCACGCAGTTTGCTGCGGAAGACTTACCGGTGTCTCTATGTCAATATTCCGGTAAAAGGCGGCATTAATACTGGCAATATTTTCATCGGAGATAGTGTATTCTATCTCCCCCTCAGCTACCATACGAATAAGTTCCTCGGTTGTTACTTCACCCGGCGCTTCTATGATCTCTATTTCACCACCGATTTCACGCGACAAATGCTCCATACGGGTTACGTATGCCGATCCTTTTCGAACGTGTATCGTTTTTCCATCAAGATCAATCGCACTCCGTATCAATTCGTTCTCAATTTCGTGAAGTCTCATCTGTTGCCAGTCATCCGGTTTTCGCTGTACGAGAACCTGTTGTGTAACATTCATCGGTTCGGTGAATGCGAGTCTCTCACGACGGTTAGCCGTAACCGTTAAACTATATGCAATCAAATCCCCTTCACCCTCTTCAAGCATTTCAATCATTTCACCGATGCCCCTGGCCAATTTTATGTTGACCGGTAAATCCATATGTTCGCCCAACAGCTGAAGTAATTCATACTCATAACCCATCGGTTGGCCGTGATAGATAAAATAGCTGATTGGGCTATAACTCGTAATCGCAACCAACTCTCCCCGTTCACGGATTTCGGGAAGATCAATCGTTGTTTCTTCCGGTGCACATCCTTTGAAAAGCGAAAAGATTACAATAAATAATACTGTATATCTATAGTTGCACATAGAAAAGCTCCCGGAGCTTAGTGTGTAGTCTGTCGGAATTCAAAATTATGCATTATCCGGTAAAATAACAAATTATTATTTTCCGCCTCTGATCTTTTTAGTTTTGCCGGAACCATTATTCCAATCATTCTGAATTTCGGTTCTGAATTTGGGCAACCCGTCGGGATAATTTTTCTGAACAAATTCAATCAACTTCTCGCGCACTTCGCATCTGAGTTCCCACGCAGCGCCTGAATCGGGAGCACTCATTAACGCCCGAATTTCAACTGTTTGCTCTTTGGCTTCGGTTGTATGTAACCGCCATACTTTACCGTCCCAGTATTCTGATTGTTGTAATATCCTGCCAAGCTCCTTACGGATTTCATTGATCGGGATGGTGTAATCAACATACAAAAACACAGTACCGAGAATATCAGCCGAAGTTCGTGTCCAGTTTTGAAACGGCTGCTCGATAAAGTAACTGATGGGCAATACTAATCGCCTCATATCCCAAATTGCAACAACCACATAGGTAAGAGTTATTTCCTCAATTCGTCCCCATTCATTTTCGACGATCACAACATCATCGATGCGAATCGGCTGGGAGAGGGCAATCTGAAAGCCGGCAAGGACATTCGCAATAGTACGCTGTGCGGCGAAACCGATGATAAGTCCAGCAACACCTGCCGATGCAAGTAAACTTGTTCCGATGTGGCGAAAGTTCTCAAAATTCATCAGCACTGCTGCCAATGATAAAATACAAATAATGAAGATGAAGATCTTCCGCACGATATCCATTTGCGTGAAAATTTTTCGGGCCTCGAGATTATCTTTTACATCGATTTTGTACTGATGCAGAACTATATCCTCTATAACATTCGTTACGCGTATCAATATCCACGCAACTGTTATAATTAATATCGTGCTCATTACTATCGACAAATAGCCGACCGCATCGGAAGGAATAGCAATCGAATGTGCCGGTATGCTTATGCGGATTACAATCAACGGGAAGAGTAATCGTAATGGTGCCCGTAAATGTTTCAGTATTGAAGTATCAAGTACCTGATTACGCCGCCGGGCAATTTTTCTGATTATCTGAAAGAGCAGAAAATGAAGTACCAAACCGACAATAACCGCGACAGCGATAAAAACTAAAGACCATAAAAATGCTTCGATGTTCTCGATGATGTGTTCCATGATTACCTCCTACTGGTAATAAACTAATGATAACATTATCCTGCGTGTAATCGAATAGCATCAACTTTTTCGGGTTCAGTGCCGCGCCATTCAGCAATTTGATGTATGATAAGGTTCCGTATACGGTCGCGAAGTTCTTCTGCATCGGCGGGAGTTAGATCTTTTGTTTCAACCGGCGGTAATACTTTTAAAAAGATATCGCGTGATTGACCGAATTTCCATGATCGTTTCGGAAGGCAATCACGGGAGCCTTCAACGACGAGCGGCAGGATCGGCACCTGAGCCCGGATGGCAAGCTGAAACGCACCATCGGTAAATCGATGCACCAAGCCGTCGGATGAGCGCGTACCTTCTGGAAAAAAAATTACCGAACATTTTTGAGAGAGATATCGATATGCTCTCATAAACGCCTGCGCAGCTGCGCGTTTATTTTTTCGGTCAACCGGTATATCACCCGACATCCGGAGCATCCAACCCACAATCGGAAGCTTGAACAGCTCCGCTTTCGCGAGCCATTTCATTTCCCACGGTAAGTTTGCTATTAACGGAATATCCGCAAATGACTGGTGATTACTCACGATCACATATGGCCGGCGTATATCGGTAATTACTTCACCCGATATCCTTAACTTCCAGAGTGGATTGGCTTTGGTGAGAACCGCTCCAAGCCGGCGGAACCATCGTCCCGTTGTGTACCGTACCGGATCGCGATCAAAAAATCGGACAATTGATAGAGATGGAAACCAGATTAGGATAAGAAAAGATGCTGATGTCCAGATCCAAATTGAACGCAGTGTATCGACCATAGGTTACTATTCCCTTATTCAGACTCACTTACAATGAATGTATTTGAAATCCGCATTGACTCCGGCAGCCTGACTATACGCTCTCCATCGGGATACACGACCACTTTTAACCGGTATGTGCCGGCAACTTCTTCCTCGTCCTCTATGATAGAAAGATCTATCGAGAACATCCTATTCTGCCCGACAGCAAGTGACTCAAAAATTTCATCACCCGGACAATCGGTCACTATGACAGCTTGCCATTCTACACCGACCTGCCTCTGAAGTTCATAATATGGATCTCCGTCGCACAATCGAATATCTACCGGATTTTCAGACTCATTATTAATGCTTACAGTAACAGTCTCAGGAAAAGTGTACGTTTCTGAATCAGTCTCCACCCGTACATCCCACACAAATGTTATGGGATTCTCACAGGCAGCGATTAAAAAAAATAGTATGAGTACGGGAATGATTTTTCTCATAGTGTGTTATAATATAATGAAAGTCATATAGGATGCAACTTTTGTTTTTGACTTTCGTATAAAAAAGAAGTACCTTTTAAGAGAAGAGCCGACCCTTCTCTTAAATCGATTCAAAATTCAATTGCTGTAAACCACCACCACGAAACGTGATGAGCAGATATTAACGTTGCGGGAGCTTGTTATGATAACCGTAGAACATCCCCTTAAAAATAAAAAACAATTCTTTGACACCGTTGCTGATAATTGGTCATCCGAACATTCGGAACAAAACACAGAAATTTTACAATATACGATTTCTGAAACGCTAAAAGCAGCACCGGGAAAAACGATACTTGATATCGGCTGCGGCACCGGTATTACCTTTCCCTATCTTAATGATTACGAAGTTATTGCACTCGATTTATCGTCAAAAATGATCGAACAGGCAAAAGCGAACAGAATATCATCAGTTAATTTACTGCTGCAAGCAGATACCCATCGTATACCATTAAAAACCGAAACGATTGACGGCATTATAGCACTTGCAGTATATCCGCATGTCATAGATAAAGCGATCTTCCTTGATGAATGCCACCGGGTATTACGA
This sequence comes from Ignavibacteriales bacterium, assembly GCA_003568415.1. Classification (GTDB taxonomy): domain Bacteria; phylum Bacteroidota; class Ignavibacteria; order T3Sed10-11; family T3Sed10-11; genus T3Sed10-11. Next base: position 13,453 of record PWXV01000150.1, on the reverse strand, counting down.
CCGGGAGGCAGCTTTGGCATTATTCATCTTCACCCCTCCCATGAAATCAACCGGATTCATAGAGAAACGGGCGGTGTATTAGAAGATGATTTCCTGCCGGAACCTCAGGAAGTGGTACGCCAACTCGAAGCGACTCAATTTGAACCAATCAGAGTCGAACATGATAATTTTTATTTTATATTATCAAAAAGAGTTTAAGCAGACTACCTGAGTCAATCTGTATAATCACCTCATACGCATAGCAACACGGGCAACACGCTCGCCGAGTAGCCGACAGTCGCTCAGCTCATACTCATCGACTCCGTCGTGCGGCGCCGAATCGGTCATGGATGTGGCACCGAAGGTTCCCCATGCCTCATACAACGGTCCGGCTATTATCATGCCATTGTTCATCATTGCCATAAGCATTGAAATGACAACCAACTCCTGACCGCCCGTTCTGCTTCCACCGGCAGCAAACGCTCCTCCAACTTTATCGAACAAGGGTAATTCAAAATCGAAATACCACTTATCGATAAATTCTTTCATGGGTGTAGCCACGTTTGCATAGTAACTCGGGGAACCGAGTATGATACCGTCTGCACGGACAAGATCATCCTTAACAACCTCATCCACCTTTTTGACTGTTACTACAGCGCCCTCAACCGACCGGACACCTTCTGCAACTGCGTGTGCCATAGCTTCGGTATTTCCAGTCATTGAGTAATACACGATGAGGATGTCAACCCCCTGTTCTTCAGCCGCTACAGGAGCAGCAACAAGAATTATAGCAATTAAAAATATTATGAACATAGTAGTATCCCTGAAATGTCTGGTAATGTATAGTATTATTGGAAATGTTTCCTGAACCCGTCAGGCATCGCGACAGGTTTACGGGCATCATAATCGAAAAATACAATGCCGGTTTTTACTCTTGCAACTTCAGTACCTTTTGCAGCATTCGTAACTCGATAAATCAAATCGCATCCCATATTTTGTAAATCGGTAACGGCGATATCCACCTGCAGTGTATCACCATAAAATACTTCGGCTTTGTACACAATCGCAACATCTGCCATAATAATGCTGCGTCCTTCTATATCGATCTCTGAATATCCGTAATAGGTAAGAAATTGAAGCCGTGCCTCGTGAATGATGGATAATAACGCATCATTACCGAGATGCCCGCCGTAGTTGATATCGGTTATACGAACGGGGATTTGCGTTGTAAATACAAATTTATCCGGTAGGTTTAATTTGACTCGTGCCATAGGGTACAATATATGAAAATTTCTAAAATAAATTCGCAATGGTATAGTAAAAAGTTTATATTCTTTTATGATACTGAAAATTATGTTACTATTACTTTTCCTGATATTTCTATCTGCTCAGGATACGCCGGATAAATTGACAGATGAACTTACAGTTCTGCCTTTTACCGATGAAGCGGCGCTGGATTCCGCTTTTTATGAATTCCGTGAACGGCTTATTCAGGCGGTCATAGAGCGAGATACATCATACGTGCTTTCAGTCTTTCATCCGGAAGTTAAGCTTGATTTCGGAGGCGGATATGGAATCGAAGAACTCAGGCGAAGACTTTCCGATCCGGATTGGTACACAGATCTCTGGACTGCACTCCACTCGGTACTCTCTCTCGGCGGTACGTTCAGCGGTTCAACACATTTCATCGCACCGTATGTATATTCAATGTGGCCAAACGAATACGATGCTTTCAATTACCTGGCTATTACCGAAGATGACGTTCCGGTCTATAAAAAACCGGACACAACTGCATGTATTGTAACACACCTCTCCTATACTATAGTAGAATATGATTACAGCTGGTATAACAATGTTTGGGTCAAAATATATGTACCCCCGGACAAAACCGGATATGTAAAACGTACAGTTACCAGAGGCCCGATTGATTATAGGGTATTTTTTGTAAAGACCGATAGTGAATGGAAGATTACTATATTTCTGGCGGGTGATTAATCTAACACATCATAAAAAAACGGGATGCTCCCACAAAAAATATTAAGAACATCCCGTTACAATATGATTATAATAGATCAGCTTACCGGAAAAACATATACCGGTTATCAACGATTTCAGCTTCTTCACGAAGACTATCAAGCCACTGAGTAAAGAACTGTTGACGCTTGGATTGCAATATCTGTCCTTTTAAACTCTCCCGTTCTTCAGCATACTGTTCCTCATCAAATTCGGTTCGGTCTATTACTTCTATTAGATAGAAATTTCGTGTTCCTTCAATCGGTTGTGATACTGTACCACGTTCGAGACCTAACGCTGCCCCGATAAATTTATTATCACGGCCCACACCCGATATGCTGGAATTTATACCGATATCGCTCGCTTCACGGATACGGAACGACGGCTCGATCTCGGTTATTTCCTCCAGTGAGCTTCCTTCAAGCTGATCCCGAATCTCCTTAACACGCTCTCTTGCCATTTCTCTTCTTTTCTCACGTACCAGTTCAGCACGAATCTCAGAATGAACTTCATCCAGCGGTTTCACACTCTCCCGCCGGCTATCGGTTATCAGAAATATTCCATAACCGTCACGAACCTCGAGTACATCACTAACAGTACCGGTACGGTATTCAAATGCAAATCGCATGACCTGTTCGCTTTGTCCGATTCCCGGTATTACACCGTTTTCAGAGAAATATCCTGTCTCGTGAACTTCTAAACCGAAATAGTCCGCTTCTTCTTCAAAATTTCTTCTATCTGCAACATAGGCAAAATCTGATGCTTCATCAAAGATCTCGTTTCGTGTAAATGATGTAACCTCAATCGGTAAATGAAGTGTTGCAAACTTCACCTGACGGTTTGTACGCTCATTCACCTTAATAATATGAAGTCCAAATTGTGATTCAACAGGGCCGACAACTTCACCAACCTGTGCACCGAATGCTGCTTCTTCAAACTGCGGAACCATACGACCTCTGCCAAACCAGCCGAGATCGCCGCCGCGTTGACCCGAACCCGGATCTTGGGAATATTCACGTGCTAACTCTGCAAAGTCTGCACCATCATTGATTTTTGCAATCAATTCATCTGCTCTTTGTTGAACTTCAGCACTATCTTTCTCTTCATCATATCGCAAGAGAATATGCTGTGCCTGAACGAACTCCTCATCGCGGGTACGGGTATCGATTATTTTTATAAGATGTGCACCGTCGTCATCAATGACCGGTCCGACAATATCACCGGGTTCGTTGCCGAATACTGCCCGTTCTTTTTCGGGTGACAGATCGCCCGGTCTGAAATATGCATCTGCAAATGGAGTGTGCGAGTAATTCTCCACGAGTTCAAGAAAATCCTCACCCGCTTCAACCCGTGCTTTATACTCCTCAATTTCCCTGATCACGTCCTGTTCGTCTGCTTCAGATGGTTCAAAGGGAAACCGTACGTATTTCAGATTCCGCTGGGGTGGGTTCATAAAACGCTGAGGATTTGCGTTATAATATTGCTGTATTTCTTCATCGGTAACAGTCACCTCATCGGAAGCAACAATTGTGTTCGGATCGATAACCACATAGCGGGTATCCATCCGGATATTTTCTTCCTTGAATCGCTGCCGGATTTCTCCTTCAGTAACCCTGATCGATGACATCAGTAAACTCTGCAACTTTTCCTGCTTTCGTTGCTGCCGCAACATCTGCTCAAGCTGCATTACCTGCTCCCTGTTCCGGGGATCGCTCAATGCCATATCATACGCCTGGCGATCAAAATTACCATCTTCGTCGGTAAACTGCTGACGGAGAAATTGCGGGGGATGTTCACCGTACACCCAGTTTACGATCTCATCGTCGGTAACCTGAATACTCCTGCGGCGAATTTCTTCTTCAAGCAGGATTTCATTAACGAGATTTTCCCATACTTGCTCACGAATGAAACCCATAAATTCATCATCTATTTCACCGCCAAATTGTTGCCGCTGCATTTCGGTGACATTGTGCATCACATTAGAGAATTCCTGATAGGTAATCTCGCGGTCGTTTACCTTACCGACATAATTTTGCTGGCGTTGTTGACCGCCCATCCCACCGAAATCCATTCCCCACTCAAAGATAATCATAATAACAAACGCGATAACGAGCCCGATCATAATGGTCAGGGTATTGTCGCGTAATTTATTCATTAATGGCATATCTCACACACTCCTTAGCGTTCGAGGTAATTAAATAAGCTGCTGAAATCTCAATTAGTTGACAAACATTTAATATAATTGAGATTGCGTTAAAAAGCAATTTTTTATTGACTTTTGCCACTTTTTCAATTATATTTTTAGTTCTTGAACCTATATATATAAACACTAATTAATCACTAAATTGTTTCAACACAATAAATTCTCTGTTTGAGGGAGGTAAGGTTTTGTGAAGAAAAACCGCACAAAAATCATAGTTATCCTGGCCGCAATCGGATTGTCATTATATTTTCTATATCCGACCTATCAAGATTATCAACACACGCAACGACTTGAGGAGCTCAGCGGTGCAGACAGTGTAGCTTACTTTGAAGAGCACGAAGAAAAAATCCGGCAAGCCCGTCTCCAGCGTATGAAGCTTGGTCTCGACCTGCAGGGTGGTATGCGGGTTGTGCTTGAAGTGGATATCACCAGATTGCTCGATGAGCTTGCAGAAAACAAAGACGATCAATTTGAACAGTTAATGGAGCAGGTGCGCACAGAAGCCGCCAGAGGCGAAGAGCCGGTCCTCGATATATTTGGAAGAACTTTCAGTGAAGCCGGCATCAGGCTGAGCCGGTATTACGGCAGTATACGAGATACTGACGAGCAAATCCTGAATAATTTACAGAGCAACGCTGACGGTGCGATAGATCGTGCAATTCAGATTGTTCGAAACCGCGTCGACCAGTACGGCGTAGCTGAGCCCGGTATTCAACGAATGGGCGCACGGCGTATCATTGTCGAGTTACCCGGCGTTACCGATGAAGAAGAAGTTCGCCAGCTCTTACAGGGAACAGCGATGCTGGAATTTAAACTGCTGCGTGAACCTGAAATTGTCTTTACCGTCTTAGAGCGAATCGATGCGTATCTTGCACAGGAACAGGAAGACCCGGATGCACTCGAGGATATCGATGTCGACACACTTGAGACACCGGAATTTGATCCGCAACTTGCCGAAGAAGAGATAGAGAGACAGCATCCCTTCCTTTATTATGTCCGACCCGATCAGCAGGGAACAGGAGTCTCCTATGTTGCAGAACATCATCGTGACAGGGTAAACAGAATTCTTGCACGTCCGGAAATCCGGGAATTAATTCCCGATAATTTTCAATTTGTCTGGTCGGCAAATGAGCAATTCATATCCGAAGGCAGAGAATATTACGCATTATATGCAGTACACGAAACTCCGGAACTTACCGGAGGTGTAATTACCAGTGCACAAGCCACAATTGATCCTCAATATAACCAACCGATTGTCACAATGTCGATGGATAGTGAAGGGTCGCGTGAGTGGGCACGAATTACCGGAGCCAATATAGGTCGTCAGATTGCAATCGTACTCGACGATGCAGTATTCTCAGCACCGGTTGTCCGGTCGCGTATTACCGGCGGCCGTTCACAGATCGAAGGAATGGCCAACATTGATGAAGCGCGGCTGCTTGAAATTATTCTCGAAGCGGGTGCAATGCCTGCACCGGTGGCAATTGTAGAGCAACGGACAGTCGGACCGTCACTCGGTGAAGATTCCATTCGCCGGGGCTTAAACTCGATGATCCTTGCAATGGGCTTAACGATAATCTTTATGATCGTTTACTACAACACTGCAGGTTCAATAGCCGATCTTGCATTGCTCTTTAACATATTATTTATCCTTGGCGTCCTTGCAGGTTTCCAGGCGACCCTAACATTACCGGGTATTGCAGGTATAATTCTAACCATCGGTATGGCGGTCGATGCAAACGTACTGATATTCGAACGTATCCGTGAGGAACAGGTGACCGGAAAAACGCTCCGGGCAGCTATAGACTCCGGGTACGCAAAGGCATTTAGTGCTATTTTCGACGCCAACATCACGACATTTATGGTAGGCGTTATTTTGTATAACTTCGGTACCGGACCTGTTCAGGGCTTCGCGCTGACGCTTATGATCGGTATCGCAGCAAGCTTATTCAGTGCAATCGTTATCACACGGGTTATCTTCGATTCACTGACAGAACGCAAAGGTGAAAAAGTAAGCTTTGGATAATTGCAAAATTTTATTCTTTTGAAGGAGAGATTTTTTAGATGCGTATATTAGGGCAAACAAATATTGATTTCATGGGCCTGCGGAAATACTTTTTTGTAGTCTCATTGGTTGTAATTATGGTCGGTATGGGTGCTATCGTGACCAAAGGGCTGGAGCTCGGAATAGACTTCGTCGGCGGAACTGAACTGGTCGTTGAATTTGAAGAAGCGGTTCCGGTCGGCGATATTCGTGCTGTTATGACTGAGGCGGGATTTGATCAGGCTGTCATCAGAACCTTCGGTGCACCGGAAGATATACTCATTCGTACAATAGAGATGGATCACGGCGATCAACGTACCCGCGATGTGATACTCAGCTTGTTAGCCGAGAATTTCCCCGACAACCCAACAATAGTTCTACGGGAAGATTCAATCGGTCCGGCCATCGGAGCTGAATTAAGACGCGATGCAACAATGGCAATCATCGTTGCTTTATTTGCAATACTCGGCTACATTGCAATCCGGTTTAAGTTTGTTTATGGTATGGGCGCGGTTGCAGCAATCTTCCACGATGTTCTTGTCGCACTTGGATTGCTCGTGCTCTTGCACGGAACGTCACCATATCTTAATCTCGAGATTTCGCAACATATAATTGCAGCGTTCCTCACCATTATTGGTCTGTCGGTGAACGATACCGTGGTTGTGTTTGACCGAATCCGTGAGAACCTCAAACTCTACCGGAGCTGGAGCCTGTACGATGTGATCAACAAGAGCATTAATGATACACTGAGCCGGACGATCATAACTTCGGGTACGGTACTTATCGTGCTTGTTATCCTATTCGTCTTCGGTGGTGAAGTAACGCGCGGTTTTGCATTCACGCTGATAATTGGTGTTATTATCGGTACCTATTCATCAATTTATATTGCAAGCGCTCTGGTTATTGAATGGGTAAACCGCTCACAGCAAAAAGCAAAAGCAGCGCACAAAGTTTCCTAAAACAATTAACAAGGAATACACCGTGGAATTATCACTTAGCGAACAAAACGGTACGGCGATCATCGAACTCCATGGAAATGTGATGGGCGGGCCGGATGCATTACAATTGAATGAAAAACTCCACGAGCTTGGTGATAAAGGCGTCAAGCAAGTTATACTTGACCTCTCGGGTATCAATGTAATAAACAGTTCAGGGCTCGGTATGTTGATCGGTGGTTTGACGGCAATGCGAAATATGGGTGGTGATCTCAAGATTGCAAAGGCCTCGCCAAAAGTCGAAACGCTGTTGACCGTTGCTAAATTGCAATCGGTGTTCCCGAACTACTCTTCCGTTGAGGAAGCACAAAACAGTTTTACTTAAAGTACCAGGATATATGGCTTGTTTATAAAACTCCGGCACAGGGATCGGATGACAATCCCACCGGAGTTTTTTTACGTTTGTACTTACAACAGAAAGGGATTTATCTATGCCAGTGCACGTCATTGTGGGGTCACAATGGGGCGATGAAGGTAAGGGAAAAATTGTCGATCATTTGAGTGAGCACGTCGATATCGTGGCACGCTATCAGGGCGGGGCAAATGCCGGGCATACCGTCGTCATTGGTAAACAGGAATATATTCTGCATCTGATTCCGTCGGGTATATTTAGTGAAAACGTCACCTGTGTTATCGGCAATGGTGTTGTGGTTGATCCCGCGGCGCTGCTTGAGGAAATTGAAATGCTCCGTTCCTTCGGGCTTGCTATAAAGGGACGGTTACTTATCAGCCATAATGCACATCTCATTATGCCCTATCATAAATTGCTTGATACCCTGCGCGAGGAACAGGGAGCAAAAATCGGTACTACAGGGCGGGGTATCGGTCCTGCCTACATTGACAAATTTACCCGCAGCGGAATTCGCATAGTCGATCTGCTTGACCGCGATATTCTTTGCAGCAAGATCAAAATAAATCTTGAAGAAAAAAATAAGATGCTGAAGCAGATTTACGGCAAAGATGAGTTGAACGTCGATGATATTATTGAACAGTATCAGGAATTCGATAAACAGATTGATGATTTTATAACCGATACATCTTATTACCTTAATAATGCTCTCGCAGAAGGAAAAACCATTCTGGCAGAGGGTGCCCAGGGAGCGCTGCTCGATATCGATCACGGTACCTATCCCTATGTCACATCGTCAAACCCGACAAGCGGCGGAGCTTGTACCGGCCTCGGCATACCGCCTACGGCTATAACTAAAATTACCGGTATCGTAAAGGCATACACTACGCGTGTCGGCAACGGTCCGTTTCCGACGGAATTAACGGGAGCCGATGGAGAACAGTTACGAAAATGGGGTAATGAATTCGGTGCAACGACAGGTCGGCCTCGCCGGTGCGGCTGGTTTGATGCAATGCTGCTCACGTATTCCGCCCGGGTGAACGGCATTCGGGAGATGGCATTGACCAAACTCGATGTCCTCAGCCATCTCGATGAAATTTCGATCTGTACGGGTTACCGTTTGAACGGAAAAGTGTTAAAAACATTCCCCACCGATGAAAAACGTTTAAATAATCTTCAACCGGTTTATGAAAAAGTACCCGGATGGAAACAATCACTGACAGAAATTAAACACTATAGCGATCTTCCTGTGGAAGCAAAACAATACATCACCCAGCTTGAGGAGTTAACAGGTATACCGGTACGTATTGTATCGGTCGGGGCACGGCGTGACCAAACGATATTCAAGGATGTGTGATTAGCATGATGAAAAAAATGGGGAATTCCCCGCGGTCGGCTAATTTTAAAATTGCTCTGCTTGCCGGTGCGATTATTCTTGTCGGGGCATTACTACTTTACACACAATCAATCGTAGAAAAATTGCAGGCAAAGGAACGTGAAGTAGCCGATCTGTATGCCCGCTCGCTTGAATACATTGCAAGCGGCGAAACCGGTGACGGCGATTTTTCTTTTATCTTTGATGAAATCATTAAAGCGATTGATTTTCCCGTTATTCTGACCGATGAAAATCGCGAACCAATCTATCCTTATACTGATTATGTGAAGAACATCCGGATTGATCCCGAAGTACCAGCCGAGAGACAGCGCGAATTCCTGCTCAACCTCATCCATGAAATGGATCAGCAAAGAGATCCGATCCAGGTAACGTATGAATCGAACGGCGAGACGATAGTGCTCAATCACCTCCACTATGGTGAATCGGAATTGATCAGACAGCTTCGCTGGCTGCCAATTGTTGAGGTGGCACTTGCAGGATTATTCGTGCTCATCGCATATACCGGCTTCAGCTATATTAAACGAAGTGAACAGTCGAACATATGGGTCGGGATGGCAAAAGAAACCGCACATCAGATCGGGACACCGCTATCCAGTATTATGGGATGGGTAGAGTTACTCCGGGAATACGGAAAAGATAATCCGCAGATTCAGGAGACATTGCCGGAACTGGATAGAGATATCGAACGGTTACGGAAGATCGCAGCACGATTTTCAAAGATCGGTTCAAAGCCCGATCTGAAACAAACGTCGTTAAACAAAACAATTCAACATGTTATTGAATATATTGAACGTCGAATTCCACAAATGAGAAAACAGGTTTCGATCAATTTTGAAACGGACGCTGAATACCGGGCGAATCTTAATACCGAACTGTTCGAGTGGGTCATTGAAAATCTTATAAAAAATGCACTCGATGCAATCGAGAATCACACCGGCACCATTACTATCACACTGAAAGAATCCCGATCGTCATTAAACATTGATATCAGTGACACCGGTAAAGGTATTGAAAAGCGTGACCGGAAAGATGTCTTCCGTCCGGGATACAGCACGAAACAACGAGGATGGGGACTCGGTCTGAGCCTTTCGAAACGTATAATTGAAGATTATCACCACGGGAAATTGTATATAAAAGAATCCCGTGTCGGTGAAGGTACGACCTTCAGGATTAAATTGAATAAAAAACTATAACGATTAAGGAATCCTGAAATCCTGAGCGTTAATTCGTTCACCGGTTATCTCTTTCGATTTATCCGATACCAGATAGTGAAAAACGTTAACAATATCTTCCGGCTTTTTTAATTTCGATTGATCCTCGTCCGGATATGCTGCACGGCGCATTTCGGTGGCAAGGGCACCCGGATTGACAATATTGACACGAACATTATAATCCCTCATCTCCTCTGCAAGCATGTATGAAAACCCTTCAACCCCGAATTTCGACACGCAGTATGCGCCCCATCTCGGTTTTCCCACGGCTCCGACACCCGAGCTGAGATTTATTATAGAACCGCTTCGGCGTTTCATCATGTCGGGGAGAAAAGCTTTTGTTACCAGAAATGTACCGTTAATATTCACGTCGATAACGTCTTTCCAGGTTGAATACTGATAGTCTGATACCGGTACTCGCTGTCCGAGAATTGAGGCATTATTAATAACTGCATCTACCCGTTCAAATCTATTGAGTGTCTCAAATGCAAAATTCTCTGCGTGATCCGGAATTTTCACATCAATCGGCATACTGAACACTGCACCGCCGGCATCGGTTATTTCTTTTTCAAGTGAAACCAGTGCATCTTTGCTGCGTGCACAGAGCGCAACTTTTGCACCTTTCTTTGTAAAACCGCGGGCAAGCGCGGCTCCAAGACCTTTCGTCGCACCGGTAATTACTACAACTTTATTAGTTATGTCATTCATAATGTATGATACGTAAGTTTAAAGTAATGATATAGATTTTAACGGAGTTTACTTGCAGGTATTAGTATACAAAAAATATGAAAGGAATACCAGTCCGGTTAGTGCCTGTTACTGAAGGTATTGTTGAAAAAAAATTCAATTTTATTCCCGTCGGGATCGAGGAAGTAGAGTGCATAGCCGTGTCTGCGCTTTACCGGTCCGAAGGTAATTTGAACATCATTGTCTAGCAACAACTGATGATACCGCTCAAACAATGACGGATGTATCTCAAATGCAATGTGGTTGAGACTTGTCGATTGTGTATCCCGGGCTGTCGGTGTTATGTTTATATCCGAGGGTAGTTGAAAGAGTACTATATCGGAATTTCCGATTGACAGCTTGGCGGAATGTTCATCCCGATCAAGAAGCCGGAATCCGAGAAGTTCTTTATAAAAATCAATCGATCGCTGTAAATCTTTAACATTGATTGCAATATGATGAATACATACCGGTGATATTTTCGAGGTGCGTGCTGCTGTATGTGTTGTTCCCATAATACCCCCGCATGTTAATCCAGTGATTCAAGAAATTCTTCTACATCGTATCCGCGATCGCGCGCATATTCTACCAACTTCTCGCCAAGTGCTTTTCGTGCGCGATGCAACCGTGAACGTACCGTCCCGATCGGGATATCGAAAAACTCTGCAAGCTCTTCATATGTTAACCCTTCAATATCGCGGAGTACTATTGCGGTTCTAAAGTTCTCCGGCAGATCGGCCAGCGCACCGCTAATATCGTCATCAAGTAAGTTCCGGTATAGAAGTTCACGAACATCGGTTGTATCTTTACTTGAATGCATCGAGTCGAGATAGGAATACTCTTTTTCATCAAACTCAAGATTATCGGGTTCACGTGTTTTTTTCCGGTAATCATTGATGTATGAATTTTTCATAATACGAAAGAGCCAAGCCCGTGCGTTCGTCCCTTTTTCATATTTATCGAAAAACCTGTAGGCTTTGAGATAGGTTTCCTGGATCAAATCATTCGCTGCATTGTGTTCACTTGTCAGCCATATGGCGTAATTATATAATGAATCCATATGGGGAAGCATTTCTTCAACAAATGATCTTTCTTTTGTACCTGTTGGAATCAGCATAGTATCATCCTTTTCTGGCATACTTTCTTCTACTCTGCAAGTGAATTATAATTACCACGAAAATACAACAGTGGTCTCATATCGTCATCGTTTACGCCAATATCAGCAACTTCTCCGATAAAAATATAATGATCTCCCCCCTCAACAATATTATCGACAATACAGGTTATATAACCGAGTACATTGTTGAGTATCGGAGTGCCCTCTTCCGACACCTTGTAATCGATCCCGGCAAATCGATCTTTTTCATTCCCGCTGTCAGCAAATTTTTGTGCAATATGCCTTTGTTCGGAGGCCAAAATATTCACGCTAAAACGCCCCGTATTTTGTAAAATACCGGTTGTCGTGGCATCTTTATCAAGACATACTAATATAAGCAGCGGATCCAGAGAAACGGATGTAAATGAGTTGACTGTCATACCGTGAGGTTTATCCCCATCTTGTACAGTCACTATGGTTACACCGGTCGCAAACCGTCCCATTACATCACGAAATGCTTTTGCATCAATTGTTTTATCTTGTAATTGCATAGGATAAAGGTTTTTATAAGTTTCCGTTTGTATAATTAATCACGCAAAAGCTATGCCTAATATTTTAAGTTATTAATTATTAAGAACATACAAAACTGACAATTTCATGTATGTTTCATTATGAAACAGCGAATAACATATACCAACACTTATCGCTCAAACCGCTCATATTTATCTGTTTCATTAATGAACACTGCGTTTTATTTTGAAACAGTCTGTTTAATTCCGGGTGGAGGGTTGATATCCAAATCCTTTATTTTTCGCCACAATGTAGTTCTGCTCATTCCAAGCCTTTTTGCAGCCGTCTGATAAACCCAATTTTCTTCTATTAAAACCCGCTCAATAATTATTCGCTCCATAACGTCAATGGGTTTCTCTGACCTAACAATTCGGTCGATTGTATCAAATGAATTCCCCGGCGCATCATCCTCCAGAAGTTCTGTCGGCAAATGTGCCGGCTCAATGACCTGACCATTACAGCGAATATAGGCATACTCAATTATGTTTTCAAGCTCTCTGACATTTCCGGGGAAATCATATTTCATCAGGATATCGAGTGCAGGCGGCGCCACTCTTTCTATATATTTTTCTTTTGTTACCCTATTAAAACTTTTAATAAAGTGATTCACCAGCAACGGAATATCAGCCCGCCGCTCTCTGAGGGGTGGCACATAGATCGGAACGACATTTAAACGATAGTAAAGATCTTCCCGAAACTCTTTATTCGAAATAGCTTTCTTTAAATCTTTATTGGTCGCCGTAATCACCCGCACGTTCACCTTTTGAATATTATTATCTCCGACACGCTGGAATTCTCCGTCCTGTAAAACACGTAGTAATTTTACCTGCAACAATGGACTCATCTCACCTATTTCATCGAGGAACAGCGT
>PWXV01000061.1 GCA_003568415.1 Ignavibacteriales bacterium | reverse complement strand
GGAACATTGATCTACCGGCAACCCATTGTAATATCGAATGCACGAAAGTAATGCCGGAGTAAAGTCGCATCGTTGCAAGAGTTCCATGAAACGGGCAGTATCGCCGCTACATTCAAATCGTAATGGAGGAACTTATGAATACCGTTGTTGAAACGAATAATCGTACCGGCACGACAATAGAGAGTAATCTTCGTGCACAAATACTCAACGGGTTACCCGTCTCGGATTGCCGGGTAGGATTAGCCGGAATTTCCACCGCCGTCCTCGAAGGTGGTGACGGACCGCCGATCATCCTCCTTCACGGTGCGGGGGAGATGGCCGCGGCGTGGATGCGGACATTTCCGGATCTGGTACGAACGAACCGTATCATCGCGCCCGACCTGCCCGGTCACGGAGCAAGCGATACAGGAAACGGTCCCCTGGATTTCGATCGTATAATGGCCTGGCTCGATGAACTGATTGAACATACCTGTTCATCGCCGCCGGTGGTGGTGGGTCATTTGCTCGGCGGATCGATAGCCATTCATTATACCCTGAAACATCGTGACAGAATTGCACGGCTCGTGCTTGTGGATACACTTGGTCTTGGACGTTACAGACCTTCATTGAAGTTCGGACTGGCAATGGCCGGATTTATTGCACGGCCGAAAAAGAGAACTCAGGAACGTTTGTTTCGACAGTGTATGCTCGATCTGGACGGGATACGCCGGGAGATGGATGGAAAATTCGAACTGATTGAATTATACGCTCTCGAGCGTGCAAAAACTCCTGAACTCCCGCGTGCGCTCCGCAGTCTCATGCCGAAATTCGCATTGAAAAAAATACGGCCGGAAGAGCTGTCGGGTATTTCCATACCGGTATCACTGATCTGGGGAAGACACGACCGTCAGGTCCGGTTACGGCTCGCCCAAAAAGCAAAGGAGCGCTTCGGATGGCCACTGCACATTATCGAAAATGCCGCAGACGACCCTGCGGTTGAACAACCGGACGCTTTCTTGCATGCATTACGATCGGTAGTACAAGATTAACCTGTATTACACAAAACAAAATAATTTAGTGGCAATATTATTTTGTATAAAATACCATTGCTATTTGTGCAATGATTTCTGTAATAAGGCACGAAACATATATAACGACATCCGGAGGATTTAATGACAACTGCCGAACAAACAGAGGTAAATCAGCTACAAAAAGCATGAGATAATATCGCTCCCGGCTACGATGAATATGTAACACCGACCGGCAACTGGGAACTTCCCGAGCAAGCACTTCGCCTCGCAGACTTACAAAAAGGCATGAACTTTCTCGATGTTGCATCCGGAAGCGGAGCGCTCAGTATTCCCGCAGCTCGCATGGGAGCGCAGGTTCTTGCCGCAGATCTCTCACCGAAAATGATCGATCTGCTCCATAGAGGTGCACGGAACGAGGGACTTTCCAATCTTGAAGGACGGGTGATGGACGGTCATAATCTTGAACTTGAAGACGATACCTTCGATATCACGGGATCGCAGTTCGGCGTGATGCTTTTCCCCGATCTGCCCCGCGGACTCGCCGAGATGGTGCGGGTCACCGAACCGGGCGGAAAAGTACTCTTGGTATCATATGGTCCTCCGATGAACGTCGAGTTCCTCGGATTTTTTATCAGCGCCATGCAAATAGTCGTGCCGACATTTTCCGGTCCTCCCATGGATCCTCCTCCGCTGCCGTTTCAGGCAGCAGATCCCCACATGTTACGCCGGAGAATGAACGAAGCAGAACTTAAAGATATCGCCATCGAACCGGGTGTCGAGAGACTGACTTTCCGGACCGGCAAAGAGATGTGGGATTGGGTGACGAACAGCAACCCGATTCCGGTTCAGATGATTTCGAATTTAACGGAGGAGCAGAAAGTTGATGTACAACTCGCACTCGACGATATGCTGCGAGAGCGGGCAAGCGGAAAAGCCGTCGCTGTACTGGAGGCAGAAGTAAACATCGGGATCGGGACGAAGTGACAGGATAGGTAATTGTCCCGTGTAGCTCAATCAGCAGTTTTATTAGCTTCGAGAAGTGTAAAATAACTATCGGCTGCTTCCGGTTTATCCCATGCCCGATAAAAATCAATCACCCGTTCAAGGACTGTACTGGTACGTCGATCCTGCAAACCCCAACGATGCTCGAATGCGCGGAAACTTTCAAGCATAAGCGGTTCTGCTTCTTCATACCGTCCGAGATGGGAAAGTGCTTTTCCTAACCATCCTCCGGCTTCGGCGGTACGCCAGTCACCTTCGGGATAGACATGACGGTGAATATCAAATGCCTCGCGAAGTATTGATTCGGCTATCCGGGCATTGCCCCATTCAATGTGAACACGTCCGTGATTCTGTAAAAATATCCCGAGCCAGGGATGCTCATCTCCAAAAGCAGACCGCGTGATCTGAACCGCATGACTCATCACAGAATCTGCTTCTACGTACCGGCTCTGGTTTCGATATATAGTACCCAGATGATTCAGCCGTATAGCGAGATACGGATGGTTATCATCTAATGTGGCTCGCTCAATTTCAAGAGCTTTATGCAGAAGGGATTCGGCTTCCTCCCAATTTTGAAGGTTGATAAGCACGAGAGCAAGATTGCTTTTCGCGGTCGCAATCCAGGGATGATTATCCTCAAGAATATTCTGGTACGTGGTAAGTGCTTCGCGAAAGAGGGGTTCTGCACTTTCGAAATCTCCCAGGTCTCTCAGTAATAAAGCCACGCTGCCGAGACTTGCGACAGTTTCATGGTGTTCATTTCCGAATATCCTTCGCCGCATTTCAAGTCCCTCGCGAAAAAGTGGTTCAGCTTCCGCGAGCTCACCCTTATCTCTGAGCACTCTCCCGAGTTCTTCAATACTGATAGCAAGATCGTTGTGATCGGTTTTAAATAATCTCCGTCGCATATCGACTGCACGTCGAAGGTATTGTTCGGCTGCATCATAATTACCGCGAGCCCTCATCAATACACCGAGATCGTTAACACTTTCGGCTATTTGTTCATGGGTACGACCAAAAAGATCTTCGCGAATTTCCAGCGCCCGTTCATAAAGTTCCTCAGCTTCGTCATACATACCGAATCGATGATACGTTTTGCCGATGACGGAAAACATACGTGCCTGGATTTCAGGTTGATCTTGAAGTTGTTCTGCCCGCTCCACACCTTGCACAAGTAAATCTCTTGCTGTGACCTCCTCTCCACGCGCTCTTTCCGGTCTGCTTGCCTCAAAGAGTCCCATAAGGAATTCTGATATTTGTTCGGCTTTTCCGGCTTCGATAACTGCACGATCCCGCTCTACCGACAAACGCTGTGTATAAAATGTTATCAGTATCAACGCTAAGATTACGATAGATGCAGTTGCGAGAACTCCTGCTCTGTGACGGCGTATAAATTTCACCGTACGGTATCCTACCTTCCCCCGTCTTGCTTGTACAGGTTGACCCGATAGATAACGGTGTATGTCAGCTATAAGTGCAGAAGCAGATACATACCGCGCATCCGGTTCCTTACGGAGTGTTTTCATAATGATCGCATCGAGATCATTTCTCAAAAATATGCTCACCGACTTAGTCTTCATCCTCAATGAAGGTTTGAGCGGCTCATCTTCAAGGATAGCACGTTCGAGTGTATGTATACTTTTACCGTTACGGTCAAATGGACGGTGACCTGTTACCAGTTCATAGAGCAATATTCCAAGTTGATATACATCCGTTGAAGTGGTAACTTTTTCACCTCTTATCTGTTCCGGCGCCGCGTATTCCGGTGTCATCCAGTGGCGAATTGTCCGGGTTGAAAATTGTTGAATCGAATTACTATCATCGGTCAGCAATCTCGAAATTCCAAAATCAAGAAGTTTTATTTCACCTTCATCTGTAACCAATATGTTTGAAGGTTTAATATCGCAATGAATCACAAGGTTGCGGTGAGCATAGTGAACTGCTTCGGCAACTTTTAAAATTAGTTTTAGACGGTCTTGCACGGAGAGATTTTTCTTATCACAATATTCCTTGATGGATACGCCCTCAATATATTCCATCACGAGATATGGTTGTTGTTTTCCCGGAATTGTTGAAGATTCAATTACACCTCCGTCTATTAGACGGGCGATGTTGGGGTGATTTAATGTAGCCAGTATCTGCCGTTCGATCCGGATTCTGCGTTGCATATTTTCGGAATCTAAATCCGTATGCAATAATTTCAGTGCCACTTTTTGCTGATATTCCCCATCGGCTCGTTCGGCGAGGAAAACCTGTCCCATACCTCCACGGGCAATTTCGCGAATAATGCGGTACCGTCCGATTTGATGAATTTCCTCATCTACGCTTCGATTGTCAATATTCTCATCGTAGATGTGTTTCAAATAATCATAATCGAGCGATTTTTGCAAGAATGTAGTAATTCCGGGATGATGCCGGAGTAAATCTTCCACTTCCCGGAGAAGGACTTCATCTCCATGGCAAGTTTCTTCGAGGATAGTTTGCCATTTTTCGGGCTCGCTGTCCAGAATAGTATCGAGGATCTCTTCGACTTTATTCCAGTGTTCCGGAGTCAT
>PWXV01000289.1 GCA_003568415.1 Ignavibacteriales bacterium | reverse complement strand
CCTTATCGACTGCATCGATGTCGTAAACATCGCCCTGAAAAATTTTGAGGTGGGGATGTTCAAGGTCGTTGAGCGATCGGGGATTGCGCGCAAAAGCGGTTACGTCATGTTCCATTGCAAGTGCCTGGACAACAAGCTGGCGTCCGATACTGCCGGTCGATCCGAATATAACAAGCTTCATAATTCTTTCCCTCCGATTTTTTATGTGTAAAGTAAGTAAACATCCGGAGGAAAAATTGAATGAAACCGACAAATCAGGTTTTTATCGTGAGAGGAGAATCGGGAATCGCTTTGTGAATTTGCTTTTTGTATGCAATGGGCGACAATCCCGTAAATTCTTTGAATGTCCTGATAAAGTGAGATTGGTCGGCATATCCGTTATCGAATGCAATATCGGATAGTTTTCGGTATTCCCTGTTTTGTATCTGGTGTAACGATCCCTGAAAGCGGCAAATTCTCGAAAACATCCTGGGCGATATGCCGACGTATTGCTCGAACTTCCGCTCGAAGGATCTTTCGGTGACATTGAGTTGTCTGTGTAATTCCTTTAATGGGACGTTACCTTTTGATCGTATTAATTGTTGGACCGCAAAATACAGTGTAGCATCCATCGTTATATTATTTTTGTTTGCAAGTTCGAATAAAAAATTTGAAATGATATCGATTTGCTCTTTAGCAGTTTCTGCATCAATCAACCGGTTCGACAGATGCTTGCCGGTTGTATCCGGCAACAGGTTTAAATCGAGACAGGTATCGGTCAGTTCATGTGCACTGATGCCGAACAGTAATTTCATAACGTGGGGGAAGAAATGAAGCCCTATCATCCTGAACCTTCCGGCGGCGTTCATTTCGATCGGTTTTACCGTTTGTCCGTAGAGGAAAATTGTAGACAATTTTTTGGTGTGATTGAGGTATAAATCGCCATCCGTTTTGTGAAACACAATACCCGGACGCCCATCCGCTATCGCTCCGACTGTTGCGGATCGTGTTCCTTCCGAAATCCAGAAAGCTTCGACATAATCTTTCAGATAATCGGGCGGTGATATTTGTTTAAATGTCATTGAATTTTATCCGGAATCCTCATTAGCACAAGAACGAATATAATAATTTAAAACCATAAAATAAATCTAATTGAAAAATATCCGGCACCGCACTCACGGCTTTTGATTCCACGGTTCAAGATCGCCGACGATATAATCCTGCACGTCGTTTTCAATCGCGCGGATAACACCTCCGGCGATTTCTTTGTCGGTCAGCCACCGTGTGGAACTGCCGTTCTGCACATAACCGAGATAAATCTCCCGGTATCGGTCGGGATGGTTCTTTTTCCATTCAATGTTGGTAAGTGAGATCGGATGTATCGATGCACTTCCCAGCAGTTGATACACTATTATTTCGGGATTATGTGTAAAGAGAAACTCTTTCAGTTTATCTGAAAAAATTTTACCCGTAGCGTGAATCCATAGTACGGCGATATCTACAGTGCAAATCTTTTCGGTAACATCATTAATTTTTTGAATCGACGTTTTCCAGTCACGATAATCCTGTGCGATAGGAATTATTTTACCGGGCTGTTTAATAAACCTCTTCTTCAGTGCATAGAGTCTGCCGGCATTACGTGCGAGCACGGTTACGTAATAACCTTGCGCGGTAAAATATCCTGCTACGTCCTGCAGCATGCCGGTCCCGCCGATAATGAGAATGTGTTTCATATTAATCTATAATACAATTCCATAAACGAGACTATTTATGCAGATTCTCTGTACGACTGCTGTTCTTTTTTCCGGTATATTGCATCCGCAAACCAGAGAAATTCGTTAAGAAATTTGTTTACAGATTTTTTCAATTGTTCATTACGTGGTTTATTGGATTCATCAAATGCATTGTCGATTCCCGGAACCAGTAATTTTAACGGTACCGGATAAGCACCAAGACTAAGTACCACATGCTGTAATTGCGACGATGCGTTGATACCGCCCATCTTTCCCGACGATGCCGTTGCGACACCAATCGGCTTTTTTGAAAACTCGCTCCAGAAATATTCGAGTGTATTTTTCAAAACACCGGAAAAACTACCATGGTATTCCGGCGTTACGAAAATGATTGCATCTGCATTCTGCAGCCGGTCACTTATATTTCTGATTGTAGTTTCAAATTCAGATTGTCTATCCGTATCGGTTTCACTACCAAATATAGGAAGCGGATTATTTCGCATATCTATCAAATCTGTTACGGTGTTACGCTCTTCCAATTGTTCTTTCAGATAATAAGCGACCTTATGTGATTTTCTTGCAGGTCGTACACTGCCTGTTAGAATTGCTATCCTCATAACTTTCTCCTATTGCGATTTCACGTATTTGATTTAAAAATTAAATATCACTCTGTTATAAAATATTAAACGGAAATAATGAAAACATCATGCAATAGAAGTGTTTTGAATCTGTACTATTGGACAGGTTAGGACAGGGGTGATGAAAGGTATACATGGAGGATTATATCATTATGCCGGTGCAACCTGCCTCAACCATTTGTTAGGTTGCTACCGGCAAGTATATTCAAATATGCATACTGATGCACAGAATGTGAAAATCTCTTCTATTTTATAGACAATTTATAAATTAAGTGAGAAACGCAATCCATACTCATACCCTGCAAAATCGTTATGGATTACATATGGCTGAAGATCGATATGTCCGGATGAAAAACCGTGTCTTTCATTATATCGTCTTACGGCATTCGGAGCATCGACAATGCCGTAGATCCATGTTCCTGCATATACGGCGAAACCGAGTAAAAAGTATGTCCAGTTATATTCTTCGGCGGTAACGCCGAAACCCATGTTTTTCTCACGGGGGAATACTGCACCGAGAACCATTCCCGTTGCCATTGCACCACCCCCGGTAAGCAACAGAGTCAAACCTCTGCTATGTTCTTCGGCATAGAAGTGACCACCGCCCGGAATGAAGATAGATAAAAATGTCGCAGTGCTTTCATCCTTGGGTGGCTTACTATATCTGAATTCCTGCGCCGCAGTGGTTGTGGCAAGAAGTGTTGCAACGATAAATATACTTATTATCCTTTTCATGGTCGGACCTCCCGGCATTGTTAGAGATTTAGTTGAATTGATATCTGTGTAATAGGTATTCATAGTCGAATCATTTATTCATCAAATCGATCCGATTCTTCTCAACTATACTATTCACTTCGGTAAAGTAAGATTTATCGTTCTTTGTTTATTTCCCTTACCCCCTGTGGAAATATTTGAGTACATAAAAGTGCAATCATCATGCCAGAACTGGGTGCTTAAAAATTAAAAAATACTATTGTTATTTAACTACTTTCCATAATACAAACGTAAAAAGATTCAGAAAGTGTCCATTATTTTGCACACTGATGTTCAATAAAGTATTCATCTGTTCCAATAAACAACGAGGTTATAGCACCGAGGCATGGCTTACCTTTTCGATTTTACGTACCTGATCCGGTGAACTAAGGTGTATCGATTCTCCGTGGTATCCACCGGAATTCTCCGAGATAAGCCATGCAACATATTTGCCGACATCATCACCGGAGATCGAGCTGGAGGGCTGCGTCTCCCTGTTGCGTATGTAAGCGTAGTTCACGATCTCAACTACCTGTGCTCTTGATTCTGTCGATTCTTTTGCAATGGTTTTAAAGAGCATATGCTGCGCGGCAGTCGCTATCGATACCAGGCCGGAGCCATCCCACGGTTCAAATGCGAGCGGACCATTTATAAAAATCAACGTTCCACCATTTTCCTGAAAGACAGGAAGAAACGTTCGCGCCACTTTGAAATGTGCAGTAAGATATCCGTCCATAACGCGGTCCAGATCTTCAAAATTTATATCCAGCAGTGAGGGGGCGGGAACAAAATATCCGAGCGAAGAAATTGCTGCATCAGGTTTGCTCACTTCGTTGGTTATTCGCTCCAATATATGCCGTGCTTCTTCCTCATCGCTCAAGTTTCCTTTAATCAGGTGCAGTCTTTCTGTTAGAGATTCATTTCTCTTTTCGATATAGGAACGGAACTCCTGTATTTTATCTTCCGATCTTGATGGAACAACTACCCGGGCTCCCTGTTCAAGTAACTGCTGTACCAGGAATGAACCGACATTGCCTGTTCCTCCTGCTACGACGATTGTTTTACGCTTGAGTGTGTTCATAGTATCGTCCTTTAAATGGTAATTCTTGTTGCTTGAACGGGATGAGCCATCCCGATAAATTATCTGGTACCAAATTATGGAAATATGGAATTGCACACATCAGGCAATGGATGTAATTTATAAGCTGTACTGAGGTACAGGTAGTTTTCAAGGTGCCGGCATCTTACAACTATTCTATTGCATTTTATCACCGAAAACACGCGGTTTATCACAACTCTCTTTCTGTAGAATACGATTACTATATATTATGTATCTGGCTGGAAGGGGGTACACATTTTTTCGCCGAAAAATTTTGGCAACTAATTTCCGGATTATATATATTGCGTCAATGAAAACATCGACGAAAATGAATTTGCCATTGCTCTGGAAGAAACGCTGGGTGCGGTT
>PWXV01000303.1 GCA_003568415.1 Ignavibacteriales bacterium | reverse complement strand
TGGCAAATGCGGCAGTCTTTGAAAGATTGCCAGTCGCAAATCCAGGCTTTATTTCGAACGCTTCCGCAAGCCGACATCTATCGTTCGTTTCCGGGTTTGGGTGTTACCGCCCAAATTCCCATCGTATTTTTGACCGGATTGGCATCGTAGGATTTTTGGCCTGATTTCCGCGATCCGATCCGAAAAGTTGGCCGGTTTGGTCGTAGCTTTTTTCATGGTTACGATGACAGCGGGCATGAATGACTGCTTTTTAAAACAGTTCGAGCTGTTTTTCGGATGGTTTCGGCGCTTTTCTCCGCGCCTGGGCTTTTACGGTGAGGAGACGATGGGTGCGGGCCAGGGCGTCGATTTCTTTTTCCCGGTCGCGAGCGGGTTGATCGATGTTCACCTGGATGTTCAGACCGTAGAGGGCGTTGCGGATGTGTTTGAGTTCGTCGTAATAGTCCTCGCCGCGATGGGCGAAGTGGTCCTGGAGGCATTTCAACAGATAGGCGGGGAAGTACGCCTGACGGCGTTTGGGATCGCCGTAGGAGGCGATGTCGGCGAGGCGCTCTTCGAGGAGTTGGCGGTAGCGTGGTTGACTGATGGATACGCCTCGTTCGTTCATCCAGTGGGCCGGCCATGTGAGCGCTTTGATCAGGGCCTGCCGGTCGCGGTGCCAGTGTTTTTGTTCGGGTTGGCTGCCGCCGCTGTAGAAGCGGCGGCGGATGGCGCCGAGGAGTTGCCGGAGGGTTTGTTCTTCGGGTGTTTTCATTGCGCTTGCGCGGGTTTGCCCGGAGCGGGGGTTGAGGCGGGGGCTTGCAGCCAGTGCTCCTGGGTGCGCCAGTGCGGCTGCATGAGAGCGGCGTTGACTTCCTGTGTGTCGGCGGTGCGTTTTTGCGCGCGCACGGCGTGAATGAGGGCGGCGATGGTGAGGGTTTTCGCGTGGCGAAGGATTCCGTCGCTGGAGCGGGCGATGAGGGCGAGCGCGGCTTCGCCGAGTGCGGTGTGCGGGAGGCCGCAGCGGTCGAACTGATCGAGGATGAAGCGTTGGATGTCTTCGGGTTCGAGTTTGGGAAGGAGCGTCGAGTAGGTGACGCGGCTTCGGAGGTCTTCGTTGACGCCGAGGGCGAGGCGGGCGAGCAGTTCGGTTTGGGCGAAGAGGACGAGGTTGTGGTTTTTGGGGAACTCGCCGGTCAAGAGGCGCAGTTTGCGCAGGCAGTGCAGGTCCATCAGGTGGGCGTCGTCGATCAGGACGGCGAGGGCCTGGCCTTTTCGGTAGAGGCGGTGGGCCTCTTCGATCAACCGCTTCTCGCACTTGTGATCGCTGCCGTCGAAGTCGGCGCCGAAGGACTGGCAGAGGATGCGCAGGGTGTTGTGGTAGGTGTGGAGGGTGCGTCCGATGTGGGGGGGGAGGAGGCCTTTTGGATCGTGGGCTTTGAGGGTTTCCTTGAGGAGGGTTTTGCCGGTGCCGGGTTCGCCTGCGACGATGCACAGGCCGCCCTGGCGGCAGTGGACGCGCAGGACCTCGAAGACCTCTCGCTGGTGTGCGAGGAGTTCGGGTGCGGTGGTGAAGGGATCGTGGGCGATGCCGAAGTGTGCGTGTATCATGATGCCGTATTGGGTTGTCGGTTGCGGATTTCGGGTGTCGTTTATTTGGGAGCCCTGTCGTTGGCGAAGGGATCGAGGCGGCGGGCCTCGCCCATGCGTTCGCCTTTGTAATAGACCGGGAGCGCGTGCGGCGGGGCGATGCGGCCGTTCTCGCGGGCGGCGCGGTCGAAGCGCACGTGGATGGCGCGGTTGCGCAGGTCGCGGGGGGCTTCGTAACGCTTGCCGGCGAAGCCGAAGGTGTTGTCGGCTTTGACCTGGCGGGTGTCTTCGGCGAAGAAGAGTTCGTCGATGTAGGGGTTTGGGGAGATGAACCGGATGCGGGGGCCGTCGAGGTTGTAGCGGTCGATCGGCTTCATGCCGAGGGTGCCGTGGATTTGGTGGTTGTAGTCGTCCTCGGCCCAGCGGATGAACTGCTCGTTGAGTCTTTCGAGGCTGGAGAGGTCGAGGTTGCGGGCGAGGAAGCGCTCGCGAACGGTGCGGAAGAAGCGCTCGATTTTTCCTTTTGCCGCTCCGTCGCGCACCGGGGCGTGACAGAGGCGGCAACCGAGGCGTACGCAGATTTTGGCGATGTCGGCGGAGGCGTAGATGGAGCTGTTATCGACATAGAGGGTCTGGGGGACGCCGCGTTTATAGAGTGCGAGTTTGAGGGCGGCGTTGAGGGCCGGGCGGTTTTCCTCGAAGAAGAACTGTCCGTGGCAGAGGAGGCGGGAGGCGTCGTCGAGGAAGGCGATCAGGCGGGTCTGGCGGGGCTTTCCGGAGTGGTCGCGCACGTGGGGGCCGTAGAGGGTGTCGGCCTGCCACATTTCATTGGCGTAGCGCTTGGAGAAAGCGAGGCGTTTTTTCGAACGCACTTCGCTCCGGGGCTTGATCAGCTCGTATTGTTTGACCAGGCGGCGGAAGGTGTTCGGGGCGATCTGATCGCGGCGCAGGAGTCCTTTTTCGATGCACAGGCGGTAGAGCTCGCTCAAGCGGAAGTCGTCGCCGCGGAAAAAGGGCTTGGCCTGCTCGATGGCCTCGAGGATCTCCTCGGGGTGGATCTTGCGGGTCTTGCCTTTGTCGGAGCGCGGGCGGGATTCGACGGCGGTGATGCCGTGCTTTCGGTAGCGCAGTCGCCAGGTCTCGATCGTGCGCCAGGTGAAACGAAAGGCGCGCCCCTCCTCGTCTTCGAAGGAGAGTTGGCTGACGTTTCGGATCCGATCGCGGATGGTTTTGCCCTCGGCCATGTCGATGGCGGCGAGAACCTTCATTTTTACGTATTCGCTGGGTGGTTTCATAACGGTTGCCGATGCTGGCGACCGTTTTTCCGGGAGGCGGACCGTATTTTCGTGTTGCTGATGAAAAACGCGCTTGCCCGGCCCCGGCTATGCGACTGGAATGAGGGCGATCCCCCCGGCAGAGGCTCTTACAGAAGGTCCGTTTGGAAGCGCAGGTGGAAGGAGCGGATCGGATCGTCCTCCCCCAGCGCGTTGAACCAATGTTCGAGCACCTCACTGAGGGGATTTTTTGCGTCGGTGCCCGGCGGCGGGGCGCGGACCCGGCAGAGGCGGGCGCGCAGCCGGGATTGGATCTCGTACATACGGCGCACCCAGCGGTAGGCGCTTTCGATCGAGAAGCCGGTTCGGGCCTTCTCCCAGGCGGCGCTGACGCTCAGGCCGCTATGGTAATGCCTGAGAAAACGCCACAGACCCTTTGTCCCGACGCTGTGGCGGGGCAGACAACCGGCCAGCCAGAGCGTGAAAGAATGCCCGCAACCGGAATCACCCTTGCGGCGCGGCGAACAAAGAAAGCGGCCGCCTCGCAGAACCCTGGAATCACCCGCCGCCCCGTTTCCGTAAACAAGCCCGTGACAGTTGAGCAGGCCGGCGCGCCCGCACAGCGGACAAGCCATTTGCTTGACCCCGGAGCGCACTCGATCCAGTTCCTCTTTGCCGAAAACAAACCGTTTACACCCGGCTAGGAAATGGCCATACTCTCCAAATCGCGCAATTCCTAAATTCCCATCGCACGATGCACCAACTCGCCGACTCTCAATTAGGACAAAACCCTTCGGGAATTCGGATCACAGTGCAGCCGGGAACACATAGTAAACGGACCCCCCGCCCGGCGGCCCCGGGTGCGTTCGAACGCAGGTTCCCGTATCCGACATCACAGGACGCGGGAACCTTTTTTGTGTCGCGCCCCGCCACGCGCCCCCACGGACGTTCCGCTACGCTCCACTGCGGGGGCTTCCCCCTCCGCCTACGGCGCGGTTGCCCCGCGGCCTCGCTTCGCTGGCCGCGTGGCAATCCGACCGCGCCGGAACAATCCCGAACGCGGGCCGGCCGTCCGCACGCACCCCGGCGCGCTTTGGCGGCTAAGATGAAAATCTCAGGAGGCTTTGCGGGCCTGCCGCAGCTTGTAACCGGTTAGGCTGTCCTCTACCTGGTCAAGCAGCCTTTCCTGCTGGCGGCGGGGCAACTCGGAAACCTCGTTAACCAGCCGTTGCAGCCGGCCGCGAGGCGTCGGTTGAGATAGCGGCTTCAAGCCGAGCAGTTCGTCACAGGAGACGTTTAGCACCATCGCGATCCGGACAAGGGAATCACTGCGGATGCTCGAAACCTCGCGTTCCCACCGGACAACCTGTTGCTGGGAGACGCCAAGCTGATCGGCGAGTTCGTATTGAGAAATGCCGGCTTGTTCCCGGGCCTGGGCGATTCGTTCGCCGAGCTCGGGACGCTTTCGCTTTGAAGGTCTGCCGCCTGGGTGCATGGCCTCATTATATGGGGCCTTTTCGAAAAATGTGGCTTGGTAACAATTTTGGGCTTGCATAGAAACATCGTTTACGATGTTACTTGTGTGCGCAAGACGAATCGGCGAAAAATGGCGACTTCGCGCTTGACATGATCTGAACAAAAAAAGGCCAGCGGTTCGCCTGAGAAACGTAAACCACTGGCCTTCAATAACCGAAATAAGATGAAAAGAAATACCCGAAAAGAACCCGAAAAACAAGAAAGAAAGGACCG
>PWXV01000299.1 GCA_003568415.1 Ignavibacteriales bacterium | reverse complement strand
TTAATCAATACGGAAGCTTTTTTTATATATCGGAGGGATCACCGCAGCGAAGCGGAGGTCATCCCTCCCTCTCCGCAATGTAGTTGGTTTTCGGAGATATGATTTTTCTTAATCAATACGGAAGCTTTTTTTATATATCGGAGGGATCACCGCAGCGAAGCGGAGGTCATCCCTCCTTTCATTATCCGACTTCATTCATAATTTAATCCCTGCACCCTTTAGCCAGCTATTAATCCAGTTTACCTTATCTTGATACTGTTCCGAATCGGGTGAACGTTTTTCCATCTTCGGGTGCGGCATTTCAAAGAATGCCCCCTCTCCCTTTATAGCTTTTTCACCTCCCATCTCAATATAGCAATATCCCTTCCCATCAAACTCATCTGCCGATTTTTCCCCTCGTATCTCTGCGTCGATTTGTTTCGCAGCAACAATTCCCTGAGATGCGGCAAATACACCGGCTTTAGGCAACACAAGTGGCTTATCAGGTTTATATCGTCCGGGAAGCGATATCGATGTATTATCTCCGACGGCATATACCTTCATTGGACTATTATGTACCGTAGCTTTCAATGTCTTCGGGTCTACCGGTATCCAGCCGCTCTCATTGGTAAGGCCTGCATTGGTGATAACTTCGGGAGCTTTATGGCGGGGAACAGTTAGTAAAAGCTGGTAACTTTTTTCTTCACCGTCTTCAAAAACAATTTTCTTATTTTCGCTGTCAACAGATACTGTATTTTTCATCGGATGATAAGCGATAGCTCTTTCTTCGAGCAATGACCGGATATAGGCACCCATTTCGGTTCCTGCAGTAGGCATAGGGCCGGGTTCGATTGTACACATTGTTATTGAAATTTTTTCCCGGATATTAAGCTGTCTGAAATGATGATCGAGCATCAATGCCGCCTCATATGGAGCAGGCGGACATTTAATGGGTATTTCCGGAATGAGAATTACTATTTCACCTTCACGAAATTCACGTAATTCATCTTGCAACTTTATGGCATCACCGAGACTATAGAAGGAATATGCCGCTTCCTTTAGACCGGGCACAGAATCCATCGTCAGATCCGCTCCCAGAGCGATTATCAGATAATCACCACGAAACTCTCCCTGCGATGTTATAACGATACCATTCCCGCAATCAATTTTTTCAATTTCGGTTTCAATAAATTCAACATTTTCCGGAATCAATGTGCTGCGATTGACAGTAACTTCATCAGGATGCTTTTCTCCGAGCATTACCCAGGTTTTCGTTGCTCCCACAAGAAATGTGGATGATCTGTCTATTAGTATTATTTTGTGTTCCTCCGGCAAAAGCGAACGAAGTGTACGTGCAGCGGCAATACCACCAAATCCCCCACCAAGTATTAGAGTCGTAGTTGTATGCATTGCAAATCTCCTAATTTTATATTATGCCCGGAACAAGTTTCGAAATCGTAACCATTTCCACCGAATGGACCTTCTCGGGATTCCCTCAAGTGTGTATTCCCTGTTATACGCTATAGCATCAGCGGCATTGATACCGCTTCGAACAGCTGGTCCAATTCCCTCCCCCATGTCAACCGTTGCAAGACCGGCTGCATCACCAATCAAAAAAGCATTTCCAGATCTGATGCTACCATTTCCCGATCGAAGATAGTAACTATGACCTTCCGGTTTGATATGGGAAGCGGTAATCAGATTCCTGGCTTTCAATTTTTCCATTAGCAAAGTCCAGTGCCCTTTGATAGAATCGTTTTGTTTCCTTAATTCCCGTTCCTTACCTCCGACACCGATATTCAAGTATCCATTTTCTTTCGGCACATACCACGCATATCCCGGCAGTTTGTTTTCCATGAACCACAAATAACACCGGGGATCAGTATATCTATACTGAAACTCTTTCTCCTGGGTGACAATGAGATGTTCATTCCGCCTTATCCCCGCATTTCTGAAGAATGATTTATACACGGGACAGCCGGTACCTCCGGCACCGATAACATATCTGCACGAATAAGTATCATCGATTATAAACTGATCATATTTACGTTCTACTTGAGCAACATTGTGAGTAACTACCTCCACCCCGGATCGCCGCAGCAACCAGTTATCAAATTCATATCTGCGAATCGAATACTGAAGTGTAGGCACACCGAACCTGAGCCCGCGTATGTTTATATGTAACTTTCTTAAAGGTATAATCCCGTGCGGGTATTCAGATGAATGCACTCCAAGATCATCCAACACCTCGGGAGTTATCCAGCCTGCACACAGTTTTTCCCTGGGGAAATCCGCTCGGTCGAGTATCAGGCAGTCAATATTGTGATGTTTGAGACGTGCGGCACAGGAAGAACCTGCCGGCCCTCCGCCCACAATGATCACCTCAGCTTGCTGCATAGTTTCAACCTGTCTGATTATTCAGTTTCAAGGTTCCGGGAAATAAGTATGTTTGTTTCAAATAGAAATTTAACTCACCCTGCAGCAGGGTTGTTTTGTGCCTGGTTTTGTCATAACAACTTGCCAGAGCTGTGTGCTTCTTGCACGGAAACCACCTGCCGAACTCAGGAGATAAAATCTCCACATTCTGTAAAAACGTTCATCATAACCCTGTTTCAACTCGTCCCACGCTTCTTCAAAATTAGCATACCACGCCATAAGCGTTTTATCATAATCGGGGCCAAAATTATGCCAGTCTTCCATAACGAATAACCTTTCCATAGCATATCCGAGTTGTGCAATGGATGGAAGCAAACCATCGGGAAATATATATTTTTCAGTCCAGGGATTAACGGTAGTCACACTCTTATTACCTCCGATTGTGTGGAAAAATCCGACACCTTCGTCTTTCAAACAACGATTAACAGTCTCCATGTAGGTACGGTAATTACGATACCCCACATGTTCCATAATACCAATCGAAACAACGGCATCATAGGTACCCTCGGCTTCACGGTAATCCTGTAATCGCAACTCGACAGGTAGACCCTTACATAGTTTTCTACCGAGTTCAACTTGTTCTTTCGAGATATTTAATCCGACAACATGAGCACCATATTTTTCCGCTGCGTATTTCGCAAAACTTCCCCAACCACATCCCAATTCGAGTATACGCATATCAGGCTGGATATTAATTTTTCTGCAAACAAGATCAAGTTTCGCTTCCTGAGCATCGTCGAGATTATCGGTATTTTTCCAGTAAGCGCAAGTATAGTTCAATCGTTTATCGAGCATTGCACGGTAGAGATCATTCCCGAGATCATAATGTTTTCTGGCTACCCGGTGTGAACGTGAACGTTTCTGAAGATTAAATAATTGTGAACGCAAATAGTATAGTTTCATTTCCCAACTTCCTTGTACTTTGCTCTCAAGGTCGGCACGTAATATCCGTTCAATAAACCCGTCGAGTGATTCACATTCCCACCAGCCGTCCATATAGGATTCGCCAAGGCCGAGGGCGGCACCGCGTATAACCCGATCGTAAAAGCGGTTATTATTGACGTGAATATCCCACGGATTTTTCCCGTTGATCTCAATGTTTGCCGAATCGAGGAGTTCCCGTACGATATGTTCCGCTTTTTGTGAAGCCATAATACCTCCTCAATGGATTTAAGAGGTGGAATGGATTTACCAAGTCAGATTAGTCTCAAAATATAATATACAAATACAATTAATTATTTTCGAGTGTACTTCATTGTTTTCTTAGAATAACAATCGCTATTCCCCCGAGCGTAAGTATAGCAGATAAAACTAAACGTAATGTTATATCCTCGGAGAGAAGAATTACACCACCGATCGCTGCAATGACCGGTACCGAAAGCTGAATAACCGACGCACGTGTTCTGGTCAGTCCGCGTAGTGCTGCATACCAGATAATATAGCCAACTCCCGAGGTAACAGCGCCCGATAATACTGCCCACAAAAACCCTTCAGTAGTAAGTTGGATTTGCGGAAATAAAACCAGAGCAATGATAAAAGAAAATGGGATAGTTCTGATGAAATTGTCGGTAGTTACCGCAATCGGGTTATTATTGCCACGCCCCCGCAGTGAGTAAACTCCCCATGCAATTCCGGCAACTATCATTATGGCTGAACTCAGAATGGGAGGTGCGGTGAGACCGGGCGACACTAAATACACCAATCCGGCAAAAGCGGCGATCATACCTAACCATTGTATAAAATCTGACCGTTCACCTTGTATGAGACCGGTCAACAGCATTGTCACCTGTACCGCACCGAACATTATGAGAGCTCCGACACCGGCATCCAATTCGATGTAAGCAAATGAGAACGCAATTGCATACAGAAACAACATAGATGCAGATATCCAGCTGCCCTGATATTCGGTTTTTTTTCGATAACCGGACATTATAAGAATTATCCACAATGCTACGGCACCGCTGACCAACCTTACAACCGTAAAACTGCCGGCATCAATTGTGTCCTCACGAAGAGCAAGGCGGCATATTATCGAATTGGATGCGAAAGCTATGAGTGCTAAAATGGAAAGGATAGCAATCTTGAGGGTTTTTGGTGGAGTTTGGTCCATATGGTTTTATAAAGGATTATGTAAAAAATAACAGGCTTGCGACACGTCTTCCCTCGTGGATTTTCAAATTTAAGTATTGAATCGT
>PWXV01000240.1 GCA_003568415.1 Ignavibacteriales bacterium | reverse complement strand
TGTTGTGTCGCTCCGCGGGAGGTATTACCCTGTCGGCAGACTGGATCGTAATTCAACCGGTGCAATCATAATAACCAATGACGGTGAACTTGCTCATCGATTAATGCATCCACGATTCGAGGTTGAAAAAGCATATTATGTCCGGCTCGATAAACCGCTTGATGAAAAAGACCGGATGAAACTCCTGCGCGGTGTAACGATCGATCGAAAACCGGCAAAGGCAGAAGAGATAACGCTGATTGAAAAAACAAAACGAACAGAAGTGGGGGTTGTCCTTCATGAAGGACGCAACCGCCAGATACGCAAGATGTTTGAAGTACTCGAGTATGACGTTAAAGCGCTCGACCGTGTTGCGTACGCCGGATTAACCTGTCAGGGTATGAAGCGGGGCGAATGGAGACATCTTACAAAGAAGGAAGTGGCAGGATTGAAGTCGCTGGTAAAATTGACATGATTTTTTTCATCAGTAATTCAGATATGGAAATCAATGGCAGATAATCAACAGCTAAATCAACAGGAAGAGAAGAAGCTCTATCAACGGGAAGTACATGAATTACTCAAGCGCCGCCGTGAAGAGCTTGAAGCGCTCAAAAAAAGCGGTGTGAATCCTTTTGGATATGAATACGAGGTAACCGGTTATTCTGCATCCATTAAAAAAGAATTCGCCGACGACGCACCTCCGAAGCGGTACCGTGTCGCCGGACGTGTAATGAGTATGCGTAAAATGGGGAAAGCATCCTTTATGCATATTCAGGATCAGGAGGGTCGAATTCAACTTTATCTGCGAAAGGATGCGCTCAACGAATTGTACGGTCACATCAAGCTGCTCGATATCGGCGATATCATCGGTGTCGAGGGTGAAGTGTTTCGTACTAAAATGGGTGAAATTTCTATAAAAGCGGAATCCTTTGAACTGCTCGCTAAATCACTGCGACCGCTTCCGGTCGTGAAAGAACGGACAGCCGAAGACGGTACCGTCGTCCGCTACGATCCGTTCTCCGATAAAGAACTCCGGTACCGGCAACGATACGTGGATCTGATCGTTAATCCGGATGTCCGCGATGTATTTGTCAAACGGGCACAGATGATAAAATTCATTCGTGACTATCTTGATGAGCAGGGATATCTCGAAGTTGAGACACCTGCATTGCAACCGGTATACGGCGGCGCTGCTGCCCGACCGTTTGTTACTCACCATAACGCGCTCGATATACAATTATATCTCCGCATTGCCGATGAGTTATATCTAAAGCGGTTGATTGTCGGTGGGTTCGACGGGGTGTATGAGATCGCAAAAGATTTTCGCAACGAAGGGATGGATCGTAATCATAACCCCGAGTTTACTATGCTCGAACTCTATGTCGCGTATAAAGATTACAAATGGATGATGGACTTCGTGGAGCACATGACTGCCGATCTGGTGCACCATATTCACGAAACCTATGAAATTCAGATTGGCAAGCACACGGTTAATTTTAAACCGCCATGGAAGCGGTTAACGATGTTCGATGCAATACAGGAGTATACCGGCATTGATATCTCGGAAATGGATGAAGGTGCCTTACGTAAAGCGGCAGAAAAACTCGGTTTAGAACTTGAACCCGCTGCCGGTGCGGGCAAAATCATCGATGAAATTTTCAGTGAATTGGTTGAACCGAAGCTTGTACAGCCGACCATCATTATGGATTACCCCGTTTCAATGTCGCCGCTTGCAAAACCGCATCGTTCGAAACCCGGTCTCGTGGAACGTTTTGAAATTATTGTAAACGGACAGGAATTATGTAATGCATTCAGCGAGCTGAACGATCCCATCGATCAGCGGGCGCGGTTCGAGGAACAGATGCAGCTGCGTGAACGGGGTGACGATGAAGCGCACGTTCTCGATGAGGATTATCTGCGTGCGCTTGAGTACGGCATGCCGCCTGCCGCAGGATTGGGGATCGGTATCGACCGTCTTGCAATGTTAATCACAAACCAGGAATCAATCCGCGACGTCATTCTCTTTCCGCAGATGCGTCCGGAGGGGAAATAACTACAAATATGATAAGTGTTATCATTCCTACACTCAGCGAAAAAAGACTCATCGAACAAGCCTTACGGCAATTCGATGCGGACATCAGAAGAAAATATAATCTTGAAATTATCGTTAGCGATGGAGGAAGTGATGACGGTACCGTGCAAATTGCAAAAGAACTCGCCGATCAGGTTGTAATATACAACGGTGAAGCACGGCAGACGATAGCCGGCGGCAGAAATAACGGAGCTGTGAAAGCACAGGGTGATCTGCTATTCTTTTTAAATGCCGATACGTTGATAGACGACCCGGATGGCTTCTTTGCCGGCATTAATAAGGTCATGAGCGATCCGGATGTACTTGCCTTAACGTGCTATGTTCGTGTCTATCCCGAAGAGGAAAAATTGTCTGATAAAGTGTTCCACGGAGTATGCAACCGCTTCTTTGATGTAGTCAATACAGTCGGTATCGGAATGGGGCGGGGTGAATGTCACGTCATACGACGCTCGGTTTTTGAGGAAGTCGGTAAGTACAACAGTACGCTTGTCGCAGGTGAGGACTTTGATCTGTATTCGCGTATTCGCCGGAAAGGGAAGATTACATTTATGCGCGACCGGTATGTCTTCGAATCTCCGAGGCGGTACCGGCGGTACGGATATCACCGCGTTGCATTCGATTGGTTTCGTAATGCGCTATCGGTGAAGTTGTTGAAGCGTTCGGTAATTGACGAGTGGACACCGATACGATGAAGGAGATAAACTTTTGACCGGTTTTCGGTTTTACTTTTTATTGATTATTGCTATTTTTGTTGGCAGTAATCAACTGCAAACGCAGGTAGATCTCGTACCGTCTGATCATGAGGTGTATAATTTTTTAAAAAGAATGCAGGTGCGGGGTATTCTTGACCGGCACTATAGCACTGCCTATCTGCCCTATGACCGGCAGACGGTCGGTTCTAAGCTTCACTATGTTTCCGAAAGGCGTGAAAGATTATCGAAGTCTGAGAATGCTGCACTTCAGCGTTATCTCATCGAGTTCTCATATGAAGTAGGTTTACCACGCGAAGAACGGATTTCATTATGGGATGAGGGATTACGCGGTTTATTCGATCCGCGTCAGAAATATCTCTACCGGTATGAAGACGACACTGCAGTTCTGGGAATCAATCTTTACCTTTCCGGGGAATCGCAATATTGGGAACTCGGAACAATTCCAGACAATACTACGTCACTCTGGCGGTTAGGTGGCGGAGTCTCGGGAACACTTGGCGGGTGGTTCGGATTTTCACTCAATGCCGTTAACGGATATGTCGGCGGATCGCGTGAACTGGGACGGCAAAACATTGAAGTCGATCGTACGTATAAAATAGAGATCCCGGATTCACGGTTTTTTGATATTACCCGGGGCCATGTTCGTGCGGCAAATGAGTGGGGAAATATAACTATCGGCAGAGAGCGGCTTATCGGTGGAAGCGGTCAGCAGAGAGGTGCACTGCTTTTTTCAGATTTTGCACCGAAGATTGATTATATTAGTCTGAATTTGAAGTATAAAAGGTTCTTTTTTAATTTCTTCCACGGCTGGATACTCGGCGAGGAAGAACTTACGTTAATTGAAGATGATATCGGAGTACGGTCATTAGCTGATAAATATCTGTCTTTTCACCGTTTTGGCGCATATTTCTTCGATTCCCGATTACAGGTTGCAGTGTCAGAAATAATTGTATACGGTGACCGGGGTATTGAAATTGCATATTTGAATCCTTTTTTGTTTTTTAAGTCTGTCGAGCATAGTTTACGTGACCGGGATAAGGCAATGATCGCATTAGATTTGCAGTACAGACCGGCTGAAGGGCTTGAACTCTATGGTGATCTGTTAATCGATGATCTTGATTTTGAAAAGCTTGGTACTAACTGGTATGGCAATAAACATGCCTATAGACTGGGGGGAATTGTCACACCGGTTTTTGCAGGAATACAGAATGCGATGCTTTCAGCGGATTATGTCCGGATTCAACCGTATGTATATACACACCGGATTCCGCGGAACAGTTATGAACACGCAGGATTTCCGATCGGTAATCCGGTGGGACCGAACTCGGATATGTGGGATGTGCGGTGGAATCAATTATTATCCGGTAGATCGAGTGTCGAATTATATTTTCAGCGAATCCGGAAAGGACATAATGTAACCGATGAAGACGGAAATCTGATCCGTAATGTCGGTGGTGATATTGCACAGGGATTCCGGCTGGAAGATAGTACGGAAGTGTACTTTCTCGACGGGAATCTGGAAAAAACCGGTGTATGGGGGCTCACAGTTAGCTATGAGCCTTTCCATCAGTTTTTTCTCACTGCGGGATATGAATACCGGCAGCGTGAGAAAACCTGGCAGCAGCAAACTTTTTACGAACATTTTATGTTTGGAAAATTAGTGATTACATTGTGATTTATAGCACAAAAATAGTTTAAAAACTTTAATTTATTATGTAACAATATGGAAAGAGGGATTATGAAAAGGCGTATTTCTATTCCGATGGTAATATTCCTGGTTGTGACTGCGATGTTTCTCGGAACGCAGTATAACAGCCTTATTTCCGGAGATACCAT
>PWXV01000252.1 GCA_003568415.1 Ignavibacteriales bacterium | reverse complement strand
TCCGATTCCCGGGCGCCGGAGCAACTCAGAGACGAGGTCATCATCAAGATTATCAATAAATAATAGATATATGATATTCGCATAATTCAAAAGTATTTTAGTTTATAATTTAGTGAATTACGTTGTTGCTAAAATCAATTTTTGGAGGTCCGTTTCAAGATATTTATAGCTGATGCATGCAACCCTTCCGCCGAAATTCCATAATGCCTGAAAATATCCGTCTGTGATCCCGTTACCGTATACTCGTCGGGTATGCCTACCCTCTGAAACGGTATATACACTCCCTCCTCCATGAGAGCAGCAGCACACGCCTCACCCAATCCGCCGAAAATAAGATGCTCCTCAACCGTAATCAATCCGCTGCACTCATTGGCAGCCGTTATTAATGTCTCTTTGTCCAGAGGTTTAATTGTATGCATACTTATTACCCTTGCACTTATACCCTCATTGTGTAACAGCTGAGCAGCTTCAAACACAGGGGCAACGGCTTCTCCGCATGCAATAAACGCAATATCATCGCCATGCAGCAGCACCGATGCCCTGCCGATCTCAAAACGGTCATCAGTTCCGTAGAGATGAGGCATCGGCTTTTTCCCGAATCTCAGGTAGATGGGTTTGTCGCTTGATGCCGCTGCTTTTACCGAGAGGCAGGTCTCTGTGTTATCGGCAGGCACCACAATTGTAATATTGTTTATCGCTCGTAGTGCGGCTATATCGTGCAGCGAGTGGTGGGTCGACCCGAGAGCACCGTAACTGACCCCTGCACTTATTCCGACGATATTCACAGGGAATCCGGAATAGGCAACATCGTTTTTAATTTGTTCAAGTGAACGGGCGGTAAGGAAGCAGGCAGGAGCTGTTGCGAAGACCTTCTTGCCGCATGATGCAAGTCCCGCAGATACCCCGACAAGGTTCTGTTCTGCGATGCCGGTTTCAACTATGTGTTCAGGCAACTCTTTGGCAAACCGGACAAGCTTAGCCGATCCGCGTGAATCGCTTGTAACTGCAAGAACATTTCTGTCTTCCCGGGCCAGCTCAATCAATGTTTCCGAGTATACTTCAAGATTTGCTTTCCCTAAAATCAATTTATCTGTTATCTGCATAGACTG
Source organism: Ignavibacteriales bacterium (assembly GCA_003568415.1). GTDB lineage: Bacteria > Bacteroidota > Ignavibacteria > T3Sed10-11 > T3Sed10-11 > T3Sed10-11. The sequence goes on along the minus strand of PWXV01000252.1, from coordinate 17,736 downwards.
AATTCTTAATTGTTTCGAGATTCTGTTCAAGTTCATCGATCGCCATACTGAATTCCCGATCATCGGGAACGCCGTGATGCCACTTTGCAACGTTTTCCATGAAGCTGACTCCCTTCCCTTTAACGGTATTGGCAATTATCAAGGAAGGTTTTCCATCGGTAAAGGGGACCTCTTTAAAAATATTTCTGAGCTCCGGGATATTGTGTCCATCTACAAAAGCAACATCCCACCCGAACGCCCTGAATCTTTCGTCTACCGGGTAGGGGTTACAGACTTCAGCGGTCTTCCCGGTGATCTGCAGCGTGTTGTTGTCAATTATCGCCACCAGGTTATCAAGCTTGTTATGAGAGGCGAACATGGCCGCCTCCCAGTTTGATCCCTCTGCCAGTTCCCCGTCGCCAAGAAGGGTATAAACCCTGTAACTCATATTATCCATCTTACCTGCCAATGCAATTCCTGCACTGATTGACAGTCCATGACCCAGCGCTCCGGTATTAAACTCAATTCCATTCACTTTCCTGGTCGGGTGTCCCACAAAGTGTGAATTGTATTTGCTCAGCGTCTCCAGGTCACTTTCCGGGAAAAACCCTTTTGAGGCAAGCACTACATAGAGTGCCTCCACAGAATGTCCCTTACTCTGTATATACCTGTTCCGTCCGGGATCATTGAAAGTATCCGGCGATACGTTGAGCACATCGTTATACAACACGTTCAGAATGTCAATGCAAGACAGATCCCCTCCGGTATGTCCCGCATTCGCCATCTTGATATATTTAAGCAGCTTCAGACGCAATTCGGCAGATTTGATTTCCAGTTCTTTATTGCTGTAATATGCCATTACCGTTTACCAGATTGATTAATTCAGAAATATTAAAAGTTATAAACAGACAACACATTATCGTTGACCCGGTAGTCTGGAGGAATCCAACTGCCGGATGTTTCACGGTTTATTCGGATCCGGCGGTAGACCCAGTCGTTTGAAAAACGTTTCCGGTTCTTCCGGTACTATGACGGTATCATCTAACGGACGATCAAGCGATTCATAATGCCTCCGTCGTGATATCATGTCATCGACCAATTCCTGATATGCAATCTGTCCCACTCTGACGGCCACCCTACGGGGAACCACGACCACACCGTCTGAATCTGCGACGACCACATCACCGGGATGGACAAGCACACCTCCGACAACAACGGGCCGTTGTACATCGATTATCTCGTTTCTTCCGATTCGTTCTCCTCTTCCACGTTCATAATAATTTGTGTAAACAGGATTTCTCTGGAGGATTATTTCGTCGATATCCCTGATACCTCCTGCCGTAACAAGTCCCACCGCTCCTCTAATTTGCCAGTCCATAATGTTATTCGATCCCGTGGACCCTGCATCATTATCATCTTTATTATCCATGACGATAACGGTTCCAGGTTTTATATACTCCCTGAAGGGTTCGCCGGACAATTCGTGATACCACCGGCCGCGCCATTCGCGGTATAATTCATAATTCGCGGGGTCCGTGAGATCAACGCCGGGATGAATCGGATGATTTGTCGGTCCGTACCGGGCGGTAACCGCAATGCCGGAGAAGCGGTGACTCATATCATTCACATCTCTCCAGAGAGGCACTATCTTCGGATCCATTACCCCTACTTCTATATAACCGACGGTAACCATCGCATCGACGACATCTGCGACCCGTGCGCCTTTATACAGTTCGATTAATACTTCATCCGTTACTTCGTTACCTTCGCTCTGTGCATACGCACCGTTACTTAACAGACATAATAATGTCAGCACTGCTGTGATTTTTATTTTATTCATGATAGGATCCTTTTGATATATTTATGAAAAGATAATGGTCTTGTAGTTTATTTAAGAACCAGTCATCTGATAGTTTAATACAAGATGATTGCCGGATTAGATAAAAATAAAATGATTCGATAAGTAAAGCAGGACTTCAATATGCGATCACCTCAACCCTGCAGACCAGATTATGGCACCCTCCAGGTGTTTTATAAACAAAGAGTCCGAATAAAGTTCCGCCGGATGCCCGAGTGCTGTTTGGAACACTGTTCCCTTACCTACCTTTTTATACCAGACCAATGGGTGGTCACCCATGCGCTGATTTACGCCTTCAAACCAGCGATTATCGTCTACATCATAACTCGATTCATCAATGGAAATGAGGACATGAACATCATTGCGCGGATTGCGATCGAAGCTGTACCACTCATCCTCAATTATCCATACTGAATCCGGAAAGAATGCTGTTGCCGGATGGCTTCGGTCTTCGATAATGAGTTTGCCGCTCTGCACGGGAGGATGTCCGGTAAATTTAGCCCCGATCGCTTCTGAAAACCACGTCCATTCGTTTTCCGTGACGGTTCCTGTGTGTATCGTTACCAGACCACCACCGTCCATTACAAAATCTTCGATTACCTGTTTCTGCGCATCAGCGAAGATATTGCCAATAGTATGCAAAAACACCACGACATCAATAGATTTCAGATTCGATTTTGTAAAATACTGGGAATCCTCGGTATGAACCATTTCCCAATTATTAACCCTGCTAAGCTCCTCCAGTACTCGGACTGCTTCGGGGATAGATTCGTGGCGGTATCCATCGGTCTTAGTAAACACAACGATCTTCATTATATCCTCGTCCGGTTTTTGTTGACAAGAAAGGACTACAAGTATGCTTAAAAGAATTATTACGAGCATAACCCTAATTTCCATGATAGATTATCCTCCTTTCGATCGAAAGGGCTATAAATTCAAAGGAGCAACCGACGTAATATTGTTGGAGCAGAGTCACCTTTAAAAAGTATCCAGCATAACTGAATAAATGATTTCCTCCATTTCTTCGGGAGTTTTTAGAAGTACAAGGTATGCATGGTTTGTTTGTTCATCGTCTACCTCTTTCCAATAATTACCCCCGCTTTCATCAGGCACACAAATGCCGTTTTCTATTTTTTCCCAATATTTTCCTATTCCACCCCGAACAGCATATAACACGGATGTCTGATCGTAGGTAGAGTTTGGGGTGATCTCTCCTTCCCGGTAGTACTCATTCATCCAGGGTGCGTGCTTGCTGAAATGTTTGTACCCGATATATAACGGGGAGTCTTTTCCTGCTTCGATCAAGCGGGGACCCGTTTTTATCTGCACACCTAATTCATATCCTGAAAAAACAATAGGTACAGTCAGGTTCTCGATAACGAACTTGGTAACCCCTTCCATATCTCCGCAAAAATTCCATTCCCACTCACCTTCCGGGTACTGGCCTCCCATAATTGAAAATTTCTTTACTTTTTGTTCGATAAGTTCTTTGCCGGTTAACGGTGAATAATCATCGGGTTCTGATTTAATAAGGTTTTTGAGATTGGCAAGCGGACCGGTGGTCACGATGACAACGCTTTTATCTTCCTGTTCAGCCAGTATTTTTCTATACAGATTTACGGCAAGCGGGACATCATTAATAGTAAGTTCATTCGGCAGAGCATCGGCAATTGGTTTGGTGTGCTGCCATTCAGTCCTGTGAGTTTCCCTGCTTCTTGTCCCGATTGGAATCCCGGGATTGCCATAATAGCGGTTTACGGCATCAACGGCGGGTACGGCGTACTCTTCGGTATTCCACAGCATCACCGCAAGCAACTCGCATTCACCGCGGTTGTGGAAATTATGCAGCATCGCCAAAGCTCCGAGGTCATCGGCATCGCCGCCAAGATCCGTATCAAATATAATTTTCACCGGTTCGTTATCGGGTTCATCTGCACAGTAACAAAAAAAGACCAATACGAACAGACACATAAGAAATAGTTTCATATTTTTTCCATTATTGTTTTTAAACTGAATTAATTCTGTCTTCGGGTAATGCGCAACAGTACTGCTATACATTGTTTATTTATAAAATCAAGAGCCATATAGGTTACTTTATTTGATGGAACAGGACAGAAAATTTTCCTTATCTCAAGAGCATCATTTTCCGGCTTTCTACATAATCACCGTCACGGATATGGTAGATATATATTCCCGTAGAGAGACCTTCGGCATTAAAATAGACAGTGTGTGCCCCCTGCGGTCTGTCCTCATCCAAGATAGTGGTCACCTTTCTTCCCAGCATGTCATAGACCGTAATGGTCACGTGAACCGCCCGCTCCACATCGAACCGGATGTTTGTACCGGGGTTGAACGGATTGGGCCAGTTCTGATACAGTTTAAAATCGGCCGCCACTTCATCTTTGGTTTCTTCGACGCTCGTTGCCGGAGACTCTGCGGCATACCGGATGGTATCACTGCTAAGCGACACGAATTCCGACAGCAACCTTACGTATGCTGCCTGGTAACTGATTGAATTTTCTGTGATCTCCCATGGTTTGTACTGAGTAGGCCAGACACCTGTATCGTTAAAATCGGCATACATTTTTTGCGGAGGCTGGTTTAATTCCAGATAAGGATTTGCATGCCCGGTGAATGCCCGGTTCGGTCCCCCGACCAGATAACCGGGAGGCGGTCCCCCTTTTGCTGAAAAGAGCACATTCTGCCATGGACTGCCATGTTCAAACCAGTTGTGATAAAATTCGTTCACCGGGTTCTCTGCACCGTAGCCATACATATTGCTCAGGTAACATTTGTCTAAAGGGTTCCGTCCGTGTATGTAGTGAAGCATATCCCGCGCACGCTGCAAATATGGCTCCGGATTATCAGTTGCTATATATCTGGCATAATTAAGATTGAGAATCCCTGTATTTGCAAGCACGGAGAGACTGCCCCAGTGATACTGCGGATCCGGAACGGCAGCAAAGTAGGGGTCTTGCGTTTTCTGTTCACCGTAAAAGGGAGACGGCCGCGTGGAGAAGCGCTGTAGTATATGAGAACTTACCGACTCGTCTGCCCCCTCCAGAGTTGTATAATACAGCATACCCTCTCCGATAAAATTATTATACGGGCCCCACCACGACATAAGCGGAACATCGGCATACCGTTCGACGACCAGATTGTTCCATTTCTGTTCGCCGGTCAGTGCAAACATATAGATGCCGTACAGCACCTCCTCGGCACGCTGCCTCTCCTCGGATCTGTCGGCATCGCCTGCCTTAATCTCGCCCCGGTCGCTGTTGGTATCCAGCTCACCATGAGTATCATAGTAGTCCACAAAATAGTCATAAGCCTTCAGTCCTGCCTGAATCAGTGTATCCGCATAATCTTCCCATTCTGGAAACTCGCGATAGACCAATGCGGCGTGGGCAACCATACTTGCAAAAGCTATGGTCGAAGAGGTACTGACTCTTCCGTAATACCGGGTCCGGTCGTCAATACTGGGAGGTGATGCACTATAATATTCTCGTGCTCCCATTTTAATGATCACACCTCCTGATTCTACCTGCATCCGTAGCACCCAGTCCATCTGCCATTTCAATTCATCGAGTATATCCGGACGGCCACTGCCTGATTCGGGGATATTATAATTATCGGTCCAGATGTGAGAGTTGGTTCTGTAGGCAGCAAGCAACGGATGAACGGCATCGCTTGTGAATGTGACATACTTGTTGTAATCACCAGCATCGAACCACCCGCCATGCAGATCCCGTTCACGATCCGGATCGTGAGGCGCAAAAACATCGCGGGTATGTTTTTCCTGCAGGTAAGCCGCCTCATCCGCCCAGTTCTCCCCGGCGAACTCCGGCAATTTTTCATGGCCGCTCCTCTGGTAGAAGTAGGTACGCATGGCAGCTCTCAGCACATTTTTCCATGGATTTTCACGGATCTCAAACGGATGCGATCTCCGTTCCGTGACCGGGTCTTCTATACGATAATATCCCGGTTCGGTCACTTCGGAAAAATCGAAATGCCACACCTTGTCGCCGGACTGCTCATGCATTCTGCCATCATCCCAGGATGTGACTGAACCACGGAACACCACATCTCCGCTTTCCAGATCCCGGACAAGCATTGTGTCTCCGGGTTCATCCTGCCACATCCCGGCATCGGCACCCTCAACCGGTACTTTGATAACGGCTACTTTCCGACCTTCGATCGGATAGCCGAACTGGTCGACGAGAATTCCTTCCGTTGGGGTTTCCAAAGCAAACATAATACCCGGAAAGAGAATAAGAAAAACAAGAAACAATTTCATAGTTTCACTCCTCTATTATTTCTTGTATTAATAAGGACTTGTCATAACTATAAAACCGCGGCAGGTAATTTGATCATCGGAGTATCGTTTTTATGAATTATTCCCTTATAATTAACACCATAGGTTCATTGGAATTTGAATCAAACTGCTGTTCCTGTGATGATGTTCTGCCGTCAGAAATAAATGTACCCGCTACCGGGTCAAACCATTTGAATAACATATTTTCCGAAAGTTCCGATACTGTTACTTTTCCCCCTTCAGGTAAATAAACAATATATAGTTCGCCGGGTTTTGCAAGACATAATTCACCCTGAGCCAGGTCAGCTCTTTTTTCTATATCCGCAATATCAAGACCCTTCAGTGCTTTCCCAAAATATCCAACATACACGGCTCCGGGTAATTCTATCGCTTCTTTCCAGGACACTTTTGAATCTGCCCAGGCAGGCCATCCCTGTTCTTCGCTGTAGAGTTTCCAGTTCCATAGCCCGCCGGCACCGTAGACCACACCCATTGTGCCGCCCGAGGTAAAATTAAGCCACGCTTCATGCCCCTGCCACCAGCCGGAAGCATTTTGCGGGTTGCTGATTCCCTCATAAGTGGGCTCACCGTTGGCAACAGCTTTGACCGGTAGATTGTTATACATTTTTTCGACCTTCCAGGGCTGATGTTCTGCATTATGACCTGTTTGACACCACTGAAAATCGAGCCATTCTTTTTCCTGATGAACTCTATTGTAGTGGGGATCATAGTCGTAATCCCTGTCCCACCAGTCAGGCACAACCTCGCAGAAAGGTGAATAGTGAAGTCCTGTCGGCTGCTGATACGCATCCCACATATGAACTTCTTCTGCCCCTTCCAACACCCCGGGACTTCTACCATCGCCGTCACCGCTGATCAACCACATTGCCGGAGCGGCGCCATATCGTGCAACCAGGTACCGGCAGTAACGCGCGTATTCATCCGCATCCATATTCCAGCCGAGAACATCAAGCCCTTTCCATCCGAAACCGTGAAAGACAGGCTGGTAGACAGGCACAATACCATGTTCAATCAATATATCTCTCAATGTATCGAAGTATTTAAAATAATCAGGATTCATTTTATTTATATGACCTTGCGGTAAATCTTCGAAAGCCACATCAAAACCACCCGATTCGGTTCGGCTCCGGGGTCCCACAGCTCCGCGGTCGGGCTGAAGGGTCATAAGCAGAGCGGCATTAAATCCCCTCTCCTGACGATTTTCTGCATATCGGGTAACGGATTCGACAGTGCCCCGCCAGGGAAGAGCCCAGGGGGTATCTCCAACCATCAGATATGTATCTCCGTTGGCATGTACTACGTTGCGTTTCCCCGGCGACATTCTCAGAAGACCTTTTGCAATCAGCGGATTGCTGCCGGTGTAAGGAGTTGCCATCATTCTCCCTTCAATGCCGTTCAGTCCTGAATCATCGGAAGGCATAGCAAAGCTTTTCCATTCCCACTCACCATTTTTTTGGGTGCTTGCAAAACGTACCTTCCAGATATTAGAATCATACCAGAATCCGGGACGTATAATTTTTTCACCGGAATCATGAGTGAACTCGACCCAAAACTCGACATCGGTGTAGGGATTGTCATACAATTTGTCTGATATAAAAGTTATCTCTACTTCCTTCCATTGCGGCGCTTCAGTCAACTTAGCCGAATTACAACAGACGAACACAGTTGCAATAAAGCAAAAAACTAAAAAGAGTTTGAGAATTCCGGGAGCCATTATATCCTCCATGGCTTTTTTTAAAATGCCTACACGATGTTCGCTTATTAATTGTTTAGTTTTTCTATCACAATAACAAAACCACCGAAGGGAATCATTTCAATATTTATCTCTTCATCGTGTGTTATCGTCTTTGTATCAAACGTGAAACTATGCTTTTCTTCGCCATCCAGATAATATGTCGCTTTATAATTTCCGGGCTTGAGAAAATCAGGGGTAAAATTTATGTTTCTCATTGCATCTTTGCCGTTGATCCCGGAAACATAATAAGCCGATCCTGAACTGCGGGCAAGCACTGAGTAATCGCCCGGATATCCACTTATAAAATGAATGTCATCCCACACCACCGGAACATCCTTTAAAAACTGTCTAATTTCCTGCGGCATTTTACGGAGATGGTCAGCCCATTCGGCTACGTGGAGTAACCCGGTTTCGTAATGCACTACAAGCGCCAGTTCATGGGCATTGCTGGTGATCCGGGGGTACCCGCCTAATCTGGTAGAAAGCGTAAATGGTGTATAATCTGTCGGGCCAATTACATCCCGCATAAAGGGATAGATGGTGTTCTGGGTCGGGGCTAATTCAGGCCATCCGTCCCAGCTATACATTTCAGCCCCCATCACGGCTTCCATAGTCAGTACATTGGGAAAGGTTTTGGTCCAGCCGCGAGGTATGGTGCAGCCATGTAAATTGATCAATATCTCGTATTCCGCTGCATCCCTGAATATGTCGATATAATATTGAATGATCTCCTGTTTATCGCTTGCAAAAAAGTCGAGCTTAACACCCCGGACGCCCAGTTCGTGAAGTTTTTTTAATTCTTTTCTCCGTACTTCCTCATCCCAAAAACGGTCGCGGGGACGGGCGTTGCGGTTTCGGGCTGCAAGGATGACCTTTTCACCATATGCCTCAAAATCATTATCACCCAATAACTCGTGCACCTTTTCGTAATATTCTTCCTCCGCGAAGAATCCAACGTCAATAATGGGTTCCAGCTTTTGAAATATTCGAGCCGGTATACCCTCCCTTTGAAGTCGGTTAGCAATTTCATCGGTAAGATTAAAATACCACTTTACGCGGTTACAGGGACCGCCGGAGTTGTACCAGAGAAAAAGTTCGACATCCTGCTCATGAGCATAATCGATTAGTTGATAGACATCCCCGTTTACCATAATATCCCAGTCGGCATCTACCAATGAGTACTGCCAACCCATTTCTTTGGAGAGATCGACGTGGTCTTTCAGCGGGATATAGTCAACACTGCTTGAGGGATCGTACCACCAGCTCCATGAAACGATCCCGGGTTGGATCCAGTCGGTATCTTCAAATTCGGTGGGTCTGCTCAGGTGGTCAACGATATTTGATTCAACAATATCACCCAACCTGTCGGATATGATGGCTAACCGCCAGGGGGTTGTCCACGGGAGTGTGCTCGAAGGAAACCTGCTGAACATCCCGTAACATTCATATTCCTCGGGGAATTCCAGCATATAATTACCGCCCGGTGCATGTTGCCTCACGTGCATCCCGGCGTAATGCTCATCCAGGTCGGCTTCCGAGACAAAGACCCACGTTCCGTCTTCCTTCTCAAATAAGAGGGGCAACGCCCATCCATAGCTTACATCAGCGGAGGTGCCTATGGGAATTTCCCTTTCGTAAGGGATCTCATACGCAAGACTCCAGTGCCGCAGAGTATCGTAGGGTTGTATCCAGGCTTTACCGCTTGTGGTATTAAGGTTGAAAGATGAGAGTTCTTCAATGATTGTATACTTTACCGTATCGGTCGCCGGGAAATGGTAACGGAAAGCCATACCCTCATTATAAGCCCGAAAGATCACGTCCATGACCTCGCCATCGCCGTTTTCAAAACTAACGGTGATTTCGTGGCAATGATTAACATCGTTTATCCTCTTTCCACTGATGGTAGAATATGGTTCATTGATTTCCCGTTTTGTAAACGATTTGAATTCCAGGTTTTTACTGAAATCCATATCATTTCTTATCAAGCCCAATGAAGACCTGTCGAGAGCCCGGATTACTTTTCCGTCAACGTGCAGGTCTGCTATGTAAAAAATGGAACCGTCCGTATTATCCAGGGAGACTATCACATTTATTTTTCCGTTGGGGGACGATACTTCCCAATTGGTTTTATTCACTGCGCAACCGATAAACATGAAGGTTGCAAGCATTACCACAACGATGGTGATGATATTAAACAATCTTGACTTCATTTTTCCCTCTCTTAGAAATTAGCACTTATATGATTATTAACGGTTAGTTTAAACTTACAAGTTAACTCTACGGCTATTCATAAAACTTTCATATTTTCTTCAACCTTTATTTGATTAGTATACCCTCTCTCATCTCACTGATCTGACCTGCCTGCAATCTGAAAAAATAAACTCCCGAAGCAAAACCACCGGCATTCCAGTTAACCGAGTAATATCCACCGGCTTGATTCGTATCGATAAGCACCGCAATCCTTTGGCCGGTCACATCATATACTGACAATTTTACATCTGATTTTTCGGGCAGTTGATATTTGATCGTCGTAGACGCATTAAACGGGTTGGGATAATTCTGTAACAGTCTGAAAAATTCGGGGGTACTTTTTTTGTCGTTAACATTACCAACTGTACCTTTCACCCAGTCCCGGAGCGCTCTGTATTTGTGTGCTTCATCAATCGATTGAGCGGTGCTTTCTTTCGCCCCCCAGGATCCGCCTCCTTGCCATATGCCGGTATGTGTATAATGACAGGTAAGTATAAAATAGTGTTTCACCGTATTAAGCCACTCCACATACATATTATAGCTTTGAGGGTTCCGGCTGAAAACATCTGCATTGACCGTATAATGCTGGCCTCCTTCATAAGCGATCAGCTTCATCTCGAATGGAGAAATGGCATCTACAACTTGTTGATAATAGTCTGCGGCTTGAGCCAGTTTTTCGGACCATCTCTCCCGGATATCATCCGAAGCGCCGTCGCCTGTATCAATATAATTTGCGATGGTATAATATTCCGGAATTAATTCCCACGGATTCAGATTTTCATGTACTCCCTGACTGAATGTTTCGTTGTTGAGAGCCAGTAATTGTTGCTCAGTACCCCACATTGAACCATCCTGTCCTGCAAGCACAGTTTTTACTCTGCCGGCTTCATCGGCAAACACATCCAGAAAAACTTTGTGTAAACGGGAGGCCGCATACACATGAAAGTAAAACTTTGCGGTATAGGGTTGAGGATCAAAACCCATTTCCACACCCCGTTCTCCGCAGTAATCACCTTGTTCAAAGTTTGGACCCCCGCTCCATGTTTCATTGGAATATTCCACATAGACATTGAGATCCGGATGCAATTCCGATTTTATAAGGAGTGCAAGCTCTGTCCAGTAATTACTGTCCGGATCAGCTTCGTACGATTCGATTGTTCTGTGAGGAACGGTTATCCAGATATCGGCTCCGACCCGGTTGCAGAGATCTATCTGCCACTCATAAGCAACGGCACCGCGTTCAGTCGTGTAATGGTTGTCTGTTTTTTGCACCCGCTCATCCCAATGAACCACATTGGATGAATTGGTCGGCACCTGATCCATAAACCTGATTACGCTGTATATGGAAATCTCATCCAGAAATTTTGTCTTCCAGGGATTCGATACGCTACTCCAGTCAATGTCCGGGTTAAAGTAATCTTCTCTTCCGTTACCCCATGCAAAGTTCCAAAAGTTGGTTCCCAGACGCATGGATTCATCGAGATTTCCGCCATTGCAGGTAAAGACCAGTACAAGAGCGAAAAAAGCATATTGCAATATTTTAATCATTTTAATCTTGATTGATTATTCAGCCAATTCTAATATTAATATAGTTATAGGACTTGTTATACTCTCAGGTTTCCGTATTCCGGTCCATTCACCGAATGTTCTTTCCTGAGGTTCTGAATACTCACCGGTAAGTGGATTAAACCAGGTAAAAGTAGTCTTTTTGCCACGCAATGGTTCCGGGCAAAAACCTTCCACGCTGATCATACCTTTTGGTAAATAAAATAAGTATGTATCTTTGTTATTTCCAAGTATATATGTAGAATAGAATAGCATCATTGGATAAATCCGAATGAGTCGAATAAGTTTTGTAGGTCCACGTTCCTTATAAAGTTATCGTTAATATTCATATTCTATTATCAAACGACCGGGATTAACAATTATTTCTTCTATATCGATAAACGGCTCAGTCAGTTTCTCTCCGTTCACTGTAACAGATTGGAAGGGACCCGAAAACGGATCACCTTTGCTTTTTGCAATGATTTCGGAACCGTTATCCAATTTTATTCTTACACGTTCGAACAGGGTGCCGGTTAGACAAAATTCCGGCACACCAGGTTTCAGCGGATATATACCCAGCATGAAAAACAGGTTCATGCCTGAGGTAGCGCCAAGGTCATCATCACCGGGCAATCCATCGGGTGCATTCATGAAAAGGGTAGTATATACGTCTCTGATCAATTGCTGTGTTTTGTCATGAGCCCCTGCATAGGTGTATACAAAAGGCACCACAAAACCGGGCTGGTTGCCCGGCCAATAATATGGTTGGTCTACAGGCCATCCGTCAATTAAAAATTTTGATGTAAACTCGTTCAACCTTTCAATAGCTTTCTCCGGACCTCCCATCCGTTCAACCAGTGCATCCATAGCGTGAGGAATATTCCAGATGTATTGTGCGGAGTTCCCTTCGTTGAAACCATTCTCTTTTAAGTAGAAAGTCAATTTTACTGCCTGTGCATTTCAGCACCGGTCTGATCAACATAATCAATACCTTTCAATCTTCTTATGAGCTGATCCTGATAAAGAGACACAGGTCGTAATGTTTCACCCATTCCTTCTCCTTCAAGATGATCAATAGGTTCTGTATTATTACCAGACAACAGCTCAACTGAACAGGCGGGGCCTTGGGTACCTATAACATACCCATATCCCCACTGTTGAGACTGCACACAAAAATCACCATACTTGTGGTATCTTTCTCCCCTTGTATTCCATATTACCGACTGTGTAGTCGCATGGCCATGTTCTATAGTACCCCAGGGCCGATAAACGGCAGCGATGAAATCATTATCGACCGTATGATTGTCAAATAAGTTAGACATACTTAAATGCATATGAAAATCAGTTAGTAATATTCCATCTTTGCTCAGATTGTTATGTATTACATTACCATTAGAAAAAGCTCTTTTAAAGCTGAAGTTACGTCGGGAATTTGCAGCAGTAGAATTTATGATAAGGCAATCATTGCTTTCCAAAACATACATATATCCATTACCTCCTTCTCCATTATACTGCGATCTTTCAAAATAAGTCGATTCGACAGTAACCAACCGAGATTGATATAACTGTATACCATTAGAAAGAAGATGAACATCAATAGTATTCTTTTTTGGTCGGTATGTTTTTACATCCCTGATCCAACAGTTTTCCGCAAATCGTATTCTTATAGCGTATGAGTCATGAACCTCATATGCTCCTGTTCCTTCAACTTCAAAATCTCTTCCTCCCCACCCGGATAAATTATTTTGCAGATTACCGATCGCAAGGGATTCTATACCCGATTCCTGAATTTGAGGTCTTATTGTATACACACGAGCATTATCTCTTTTTTTTAGGTAATATCTCAAAGGAATATCCAATAGTATTGAATGCTCGTCATAATTCACTTCTTTAATTGTTCGCGTAAATGCAACACCGTAAATTTCAGATGTCCACTTTCCTGTCATCTTGTGTTCCGCAATAAAATCATCGGTAAAATCACTGGTTACTACTACTCTGTCCCCATCGGCAAAAGATGATGCATCTTCCACATAAATGACTGAATCCATTTCTACAGCATCTGAACTTAGAAAAACGATATCCCCTTCAGGAGTATACCATCCGGCATACTCTGTAGGCTCCATTCTGATAATAGATTTTGACCGCATATTGGTTTCTGTATTCAATATAAATGTCTTATCGGGACCGTCTCCTCTAAGCACAATATTGTCACTGTGTATAGTAAGAGCATTAGCGCCATTGGGTTTTACTTTATATGTACCTTCGGGAAGATAGACCACGCCTCCGCCCATGGCTGCAACATCGTCTATTGCATTTTGTATAGCTTCTGTGGAATATTCTTCCCCACTATTATCTGCATAATAAGGAGAGCGGGTTACATCAACCAAAGGATCTGAAATGTCAGGTATGTCTTTTTCTCCATAATGATAACCGGCATAGGAGAAGTCGTGCAAAAACTTTCCATTTACTGTATACCCCGGCTTCCAATCGTATGGATACAATTCACTGCGCCATTCCTGCGCATAAGCATCCGGGGACATGAATATGATCCATGTCAACAAAAATATTTTAAAATAATTCATAATCTATGTTTATTTAATGTTAATATATCTATGTAAAGCTTCAATAAAATAATAATCCGCATACGATAAAGGTACATCCACTTCACTATCAGCAGGTAAAAAACCAACGCTATGTTTAAGAATAAAATTACCGTTTTCACCCTCATTGGCCATATAATTTTCGGATGAAAGGTTGGCCAGGATAATCTCCGCCGCGTTAAAATACTTTTCAGATTTGGCGTCTTCGACAAATGTACTAAGCTCAAGCAAAGCGGACGCCATTATAGCACCTGCAGATGCATCTCTGTACGTATCGGGAATATCCGGTGCATCATAATCCCAGTACGGTATTTTATCTTCGGGAAGATTGGGGTGGTCAAGTAAAAAATCGGCAATGTTCATTGCAAGATTTAAGAAGTATTCCTCTCCGCTCTCCCTAAACATCATAGTAAATCCATACAAGCCCCACGACTGGCCCCTTGCCCATGCCGACTCATCAGAATAACCCTGATGGGTGAATTTATTTATGACATTGCCCGTAAGGGTGTCAAAATCAATCACATGATATGAGCTGTAGTCATCACGATAAAAGTTATTCTTGCTGGTATAAGAATGGTTCATCGCTATGTTTTCAAAATTTTCATTACCCGATGCCTCTGCCGCCCACATCAGGAATTCAAGGTTCATCATATTATCTATTATGACAGGAAACTGCCATTCATCGCTCCAGTCCCATGACTTAATAGCTTCAACTACCGGATTATACCTTGAGGCCAAAGATTCTGCCCCGGTGAGCAATATTTGCTTATACTCATCATTGCCGGTTAACCGTAACCCGTTACCAAAACTACAATAGAGCATAAACCCAAGGTCATGGGTGGCACGGTGATCCTTCAAGGGTTCCAGGAACATAGTCCTTTTATGAGCTTCATTTTTAAAAATCTCATTCCCGGTATATTCGAATAAATACCATAAGCTCCCCGGATAAAAACCGCTAACCCACCAATAAATATCAGAATAACGTACCGTGTCGTCCTTGAATGTCACCGGTACTTTGCCAGGTGGAGTTGCATTCATTTTATGCTGATATTGAATCACGCCAAAATCAAGGGCTTCTTTCGCTTTTTCAACTGAAAAAATCGGTTCTTCAGGTTCTTCGGTGCAACCAAAAGCACCGATTAACAATGCCAAAATTGCTATTATTGTTTTTTTCATTGTATTTTAAAATATGTTTAATGATTATGGGTTGTATATTTTTTTATCACGCTTTAAATATAATTACAGAACTAATGTACAGTCAGCACCACACGCCTGTATCTTGTCATGGGATATTCTGCCTTGTTTTTTACTTCACAAATTATGTGAACTGTTTCTCCGGCAGCGGCATCATCCGGAATAATAATACTTGATTTGGATGTGTTTGCATTCTGTATAGTGACTTGACCTTCATAGGTGCCGGCTTCGGGGTAGACCCACCAGGTAAATTCAAGCTCATCGCCATCGGGATCGATACTCGGTGACGCATCAAGTGTAATTTCTTCGCCGGCTTTTACCTGCAGGTCTTCATCGTGATTTAAACGTACGATTGGTGCATGATTAGCATCTTCATACTTAGGCGATGCCGTCCATTGCATCCGGGCTGCAAAATCTTCCTGAATGGCAACTATAAAACGCCAAAGTGGTTTGGTATGATCGCCGTTATCTTCTGCATCTGACCAGAAGTTGCCCGGACCTATCCTCTCAAAGCGACCGCCCCAACCACCCCAGGACGGATTTTTGTGGCTTTGAAGACCGGTATTAACGACATGTAAAAACGCCGGTGAGTCACCCTCTTCCAATTCGTCACGGTCATAAATGGCGCCGAGAGGGCTGACCTCTTTGACATTCTTAGTCGTCCATTCCACTGTGTAGATTTCATGATCTTCATATGGATTCAACCTGTCCCATGAATAAGCGATCACACGCCAGAACTGCTCAGCATTCAAAATATAATTTACTTCAGGAAATTCTTCGTGCATCCAATCCTTTAAATCATCCTGTTCGGCAATAGCATAGATCCATGCCTTCTCTGTTGCCTTCTCAAGTTGATCAGGGTGTGATGTCCTGATGCGATACAATGCCTGTGCAATGTTATTCAACCCTCCCCATGCTTGCAGCCAAACGGGACGGGGATCGTCATCCAGCAATACTTCCACAATGCGATCGGAACCGGGTGTATCCCATTCTTCTCCAACGGCAGCACGACCCACCTGCTCCATTTGACCCACGTATATCAATGATTTCAGATATTCAGGTGAAGGATAGTCGGGATTATGCACGATAAGATTATCGTACACCTGTGCATACTTGTCAATAATATTATGCATCCATTGAGTACCTTGTCCTTCAGGATGCCACTTGGAATTGGTGTATATCAGTGCTTCAATGTCGAAATCTGTTGTGTAAAGTAAAAACCGTACAAATGAAGCTCTATCATCGGTTTCTCCATCGGTGGTAACGATCATGCGTGATCTTTGATGAGTTTCTTCCGGGGTGGCTGCCGGCATGCATGAATACATCGCAACCAGTGGAAGCAGTATTAAAATGAATAGCAGGTTTGGACGTTGGCTTCTCATAATTTTCCTCTTATTATAGATTTGTTGGGTCTAACGTTTGAATGGAATCAGTTAGGTTTGCGGCCCTGTTTCATGTCTTATTATGGCAACCACAGAGGACAGCCACCGCAGTAATTTTGAACAAAGCAACAGATGATACTATCTCAGGAACATCATGCGTTTTGTCTCTACGAAGTCTCCCGTCTCGAGACGATATATATACACACCACTGGTGACGGTACGACTCATCTGATTCCGTGCATCCCAGGTAACCAGGTGATGTCCGGCACTGTAATGCTTGTTGTTGATGAGTGTCGCCACACGGCGTCCGAGTATGTCGTAGACCTCGAGAACGACGTCCGCAGCTTCAGGCAGTGCGAACCGTATCTGTGTGGACGGATTGAACGGGTTTGGGAAATTAGGAAAAAGATAATATTTATCCGGTATTCCTGCGGTAGTACTGTATTTATCGTTGACAGATACCGGCGGTGTATCGTCTAAAATAATATCATCAATATATACACTTGTTTATCCTGCACTGACATCCTGCATATTAATCTCCACGCCGATGGCTTGTATAGTCGAATTGTCCTCTACCTCTTCGGGTATTACGAATTCCAGCCGATTCCAGTCATCTCCTTTCATATCTTTCATACCGAACACTTCGCTTCTCCATTGCCATCCTGAAAACATCAGATAATTCTGTAAAATGCCGGCACGTTCGGGATTTATATCATAAACGGCCAATGCCGAATCCACCATGACCTGCGGAATCCATACATGATATATCAAAGTTGTTACGTCGTCCGGCACAAAGGCGTCACGTCGTAAAGCGATTCTTTCACCGGCAACGTAATTTCCGGTTATTTTTAGACTGT
>PWXV01000090.1 GCA_003568415.1 Ignavibacteriales bacterium | reverse complement strand
CCCGGTTCAAGCATCGCTGAAATACGTCCGATTTCCCCGTACTTAGTTGACGGAAAATATCCGAATTCACCTCCCTGACGTGCCGCCCAATTTCGTATGGAATAACGGCGCGCGAGCTTTTCAAAGCTCTCACCTTCTTCCAATCGTCGCAGAATATCCATAGCTTCATTTCGCGTTCGTACAAGAATCTCACGGATATTGACCATGAACGGATTGTTAAATTCATCACGGTTATCTTCATAGTAATTGTACAGGTCATGCTCATCCACCGTTACATCCTGTACTATTTTACGTTTGTACGATTCCGCCAGAAAATGATCCCGCCATCTGTCAAGCTCATTATGAACATCTTCATCCTTATGGAGATTTAAATCCATTGCTTTGCGGGTTATGGCATAATCGAGTATTTGATCGTTAATAAAGTTTCGAATTCTTCTGGGCAACGGCATATCAACAACATCGTCTAATCTGAATTTCCGGCTATACATATCATGCACGAACTCCTCAACCGTTATCTGTGTATCGGACATGGCGAGAAATAAATTCTCCTTATATTGTTCCAATCTTCCGAGGATTCCATCAACTTCATCCCGTACAAATAGTATTTCTTCATAGAGATGCAGTTCATCTCCGTACACACTATGTAGCTCACGTTCGACTTCAACTGCGAGCGTATCGAAAAGCTCAGCATCGACATCCACATTATACTCGTCGATTAAATTCTGCAGGAATTGAGCATTGCGTACTTCGGGAGAGAGCTTCATTAAATTTTCTCTGTATTCGCTTACCCGGCGTCGGAATTCATTTTCGATGTGCGTATCATCGGTATCCTTTTTCTCAACCCGGACGATGTACCAGCCGGCCGGTGTTTCAATGGGTTTTGATATCTCACCCTCTTCAAGTGAATATATTGCATTTATTAAATCAGGGTGAGCCCGCTGCCAATCTAATTCATAATCTCTTACCAGAGTCGTATTTGTTGAGTCGGCGATTTCTTGAAATGAAGTATTATCCTGAGAAAGAGCCCACGCATCTTCTATAGCAGTTGATGAATTTGAGTGAAGAAAGGAGACAACGCAATCGGTATAGGTTAACGTTACCGATTTCATAATTTCGGGTTTCGCTTCTTCAACAAGGCGGTCGACTTCATCGCGATATAGCCGGTCGCGTGCATACATTCTTTCCAGCCGCTGCATCTGGCGCTTCATTTCGGGGTTCATCTCAACATTGTTATTCCGTGCCTCGATTGCGAGCAGCTTTTCGGCAATCATGCCGTATAAAAACCGCTGCTTTATTGTATTGAGATACCCCTTTTTGTGCTTACCCGGAAATACCGTCATTTCGAACCGGGTTCTGAATTCTTCGGCGGTAATGACTTCATCCCCCACACGTGCCACCGGAGTTGTCAGGTCGAATTCTTCTTCAAATTCGAATTGTGCAGGAAGGTATTGTACAACAAGAATCAGAAACAGACTTGCATATATAGATAAACATCTCATAGTTACGCACCAATCTCCTCTCACATAATACATTTCATCGTACTATTTTAAAATACAAATTTTTGATCAATCTTTCCCGTCGAATAATCATCCCTTTACACTCCCCATCATAATTCCCTGTATATAGTATTTTTGCAGTACCATAAAGACGAGCATAACGGGTAAGATAGTAAGAACGGATCCCGCCATCATCAACTCCGTATCCTGTGCATGCTCGCCCATAAGATTTGCCAGAGCAACCGGAAGCGTGTACATCGAATCGTCTGTCATAACAATCAACGGCCAGAGGAAATCATTCCACGTTCCCATAAAGGTGAATATTGCAAGCGTTACAAAAATCGGTTTGCAGAGCGGAATTACCAGTCGCCAGTACACCATAAAATCTCCGGCGCCGTCAATCCGGGCAGCGTCGATCAAACTATCGGGGATAGACAGCATATACTGCCGCATGAGAAAAATACCGAAGACGCTCGCCATACCGGGAATCATAACACCGACATATGTATTAATGAAACCCATTTTATTCAACATTAAAAACAGAGGCAGCATGGTAACCTGCGCAGGAATCACCAATCCCGCCAGCAGCAATCTGAACAGCTTATCGCGACCACGGAATCTGTATTTTGCAAATGCATACCCCGCCATTGAATTTATCAATAAAGAAAGCAGTGTAACACCGACAGCTATTACCGTACTGTTCAAAAGATATCGTGCAAGATTTAACCTGGTGAACAAATTTTCGTAATGTTCCAATGTAACATCGTCCGGTAAAAACGGAGGCGGATACGTGCTGGATGCGCCCGCCGGCATCAGGGATACGGAGAGCATCCACACTATCGGCGATAATGTAATAGCCGCAGTTGAAATGAGAAGAGCATAAAGAAATATTTTATGAATTCTATTCATCCTTCATATCCTCTTTTTTGAACACGAAGCTGTATCAATGTTCCGATAAAGATTATGAGAAACAATACAAACGCCAGCGATGCAGAATACCCCATATTCCACCATCGGAATCCTTCCTGATACATATACAAAACGATGCTGAGCGTGCTGTTTACCGGTCCGCCCTGCGTCATGACATACGGTTCAGCAAACAACTGAAAATACCCTATCATAGTGATTATCCCGACGAAAAGCATTGTCGGAGCAAGCATCGGGAGCGTAATCGATTTAAACTGTGATACTGCATTTGCCCCGTCTATTCGTGCAGCTTCATATAATTCTTCGGGAATGTTTTGCAAACCGGCAATAAAAATGATCATGTTGAAGCCGAAGTTCTTCCATACTGCAAGCAATATGATCGCCGGCATCGCCCAGACCGGATCGCCGAGCCAGTCAATCGGCTCGATACCGATTTTATCGAGGGCAAAATTCAGCAATCCGAATCTTGGATGGTAAATGTACCGCCACACAACCGCAACGGATACGAGCGTTGCGACAACGGGAACAAAATACATGAGTCGAAAAAAACTTTTGAACCTGACAAGTCTTGAATTGATAAGAAGCGCAGCTCCCAGCGATACGGCAATCGATAATGGTCCGCCCACCAGAACAAAATAAAACGTATTCTTTAGTGCTGTCCAGAACAACGGGTCGTTCAACAAATCTGCATAGTTGCTCAAACCGATAAAGCGGACAAAGCCGATATCGCTCAGTCCGTAAATATCGAAATCGGTAAAGCTCATAAACAATGCAGCGACGACGGGAAAGAAGAAGAACACCGTAATCATGAATAGAGCCGGTGTTAAAAACAGATATGGTGCACGTTTTGAATAGCCGGTGGAAGAGGTTGAAGTAAACTTTGCGCGTATTTTTTTTATAAATGATATCATACGATCAATCACTTCGACTTAAAATCCACCGGCGTTTGTCAAGGATCCGGTCAACCTCATCATCGAGAGCGGCGAGTGCTTCGGCTACCGTCATTCTTCTCATCGAAACTATCTCTGCGTACTGCTGGATTTTCATCGCGATTTGTTCCCACTCGGGAACCTGCGGTAACGGAACCACATGATCGAGCTGTTGATAAAACGCGCGAATATGAGGGTCATCTTTGAGATCAGATATTTCCCATGTGCTCAACCGCGGCGGCAGGTTGCCGGAGAGCTGATTAAATTTCAACTGTATTTCGGGACGGGAGAAGAATTCAATTAACTTCCACGCTTCATCTTTTTTGTCGGATTCATTAAATACCACAAGACTCGCACCGCCGGCAATGGAAACTCCCGGGTAGTTTTCATCCGGACCGGGAAGCGGCGCGGTAGCCCATTTATCCTGCATATGGCCGGGTAACCGGCGGCGGAACTCACCCACATTCCACGGACCGGTTATATACATTGTAAAAAATCCTTCTGTAATTCCCTGATATATGTTGGTCACCTGGGTTACTCCCACAGGAGCAAGTCCCTCATAGAAATATTGTGCATAATATCCGAAAGCTTCTCTAAATTCCTCACTGCTGAAATCTCCGAATGTACCAGAATCACGAAGCAAATTGGAACCCGCCTGTAAGCCAAAGATAACCGGCGGTGTCCACTCATTCGTTGGCAGTAAAATTGCATACCGCTCTGTATCTCCCGCTAATGATTTTATATTCTGTGATAATTCGTATAACTCCTGCCAGGTTTCCGGTGGTTTGGAAAATCCTGCTTTTTCAAAAATATCTTTTCTGTAAAATAAAACGCGGGTATCTACATACCAGGGGATACCGTAAAGTCTATCATCAATAATGTTTGTCTGCCACACACCTTCAAAAAAATCATCTGCATCAATTATAGTCGATTCATCCACCCGTGAATCAAGTGCTTCAAGCGCATTTAACATTTCAAATTCAGGAATCCATGTATTACCGAGCTGACAGATATCCGGTGTTGAGTTGCTTGCATAAGCAGTTAACAATTTCTCATGTGCAGCAGTCCACGGTATTTTTTGTATACGTACGCGGATATGCGGGTATTCTTCTTCGAATATCGGAATGAGCTGCTCGACCACCTCTCCTTCGGCACCCATCACCCAGAACCGGACGGTCGTTACATCCCCGTCTTTCGCACACCCTCCGTTTAAAATGAGCATGAGCGAGAATAAAAGTCCGGTTGATACTAATCTTAATTTAACCGCTTCCATTTTTGTTAGCATTATAGGTTTTCAATAAATTAAATAGATACCGCTGTGCAACCGGGTCGGTACGCCGGTCATACAAATCCGATGAGCAGTTGTTATTCATTAATCTTCCTCGTAATTGCAGACGTGAAATTACCACCCTGCCTTTACCCACAGGTATCTCGGCAACTGCAATTACCTGCAATCTGTTTCCGCACCGGGCAAGAATCCGGTGATTCGAGCGTGGTACAACATTATGCTGTGAAATCACTTCGCCGCCGAATCCGCCGTTAAACATTTTCAGATGCTCTCTGTCGATACCGCGCCATACTGGATGTGAATAATCGGTTGGAAATACGTATGAATCGTATCCGCCCCGTTCTTTATCTTCCCGG
This sequence comes from Ignavibacteriales bacterium, assembly GCA_003568415.1. Lineage (GTDB taxonomy): Bacteria > Bacteroidota > Ignavibacteria > T3Sed10-11 > T3Sed10-11 > T3Sed10-11. The sequence goes on along the minus strand of PWXV01000090.1, from coordinate 13,878 downwards.
TGTTCGATATCGATTATGTTTCCGTTTACAAACGATAACGCATGTTTGCCGGTCAGCAAATATTCCGGTTCGATTAAAATAAGTGAGCTGCCGTTTTGTACTGCCGAACTTATCTCGTCAACGCGGCCGGAATATGCATTATTACAAACCATACCTGCAGTCACCACAATAGTATGATTGTTATGTAATTTGCTCTCATTAAAAAGGGCAAAGTTAACTTTATGCTGATCGAGAAAAGATGCTATCTCGCCATCGGACGAATCGAGTAAAACAATATCCTTAATGTTATAATCTTTTGTGGTGCGTACTGCTTCAAAGACATGGGCAATTTTCTTACTGTAAGCCGAAGAACCGGATGCGTTCTCTTCCTTCAGCTCAGCTCTCATGTAATATGTTCCCGTACTTTCGGGAAAATGAATAGTTACTTTTTTCACAATCGTTTCCGCTGGCAGAACGCTGACAGGTATATCCTCAAATTGAATCCATTCATTGTTATTGTCAGTAATTCCAAAGCGAACCATTCCGTGCTGTTCGATCTGAGTATCGTTAAATACAAATATATTAACATCCCGTTTTTCACCGGTAAAAAAATGTCTGTCCCACAATTCAATGCTGATACCAAACGGCGCGAATGCATTTTTTAGCTGTTTCAGCACCGGTTTCGGTTGAAGCTTTTCTATCGGTGTATAGAACCAGTGTGCCGTCGGTCCGTTGTTATTACTTAAATAAACGAACGGCTGAATTGCATCCACCTTCATCCTCCTGAACAACTCAACTAATTCCTGTGCAAGAAAGCACTGATTCTCGAGTAGCATATCCGGTGAATAATCCGGACCGAGCCATCTCTCTACCACCTCTTCGGTAAGTACCGTCGGTTTATTACCCGAATCAATCCACCACCAGACAAATTCATTGAGTATCGACGGAACGGATAAATTTTCTATTTCATCCAGCGATCGAGTGAAGCCGATTTTCCGGTCATTCAACACCGGACCCAGTGAATAAATATAGGGATGATCCTCGATGAAATCGACCGGTTCCCAAGGACGGGTCGGATCGAGTTTTTTCATTTCGGGAATTATTTCATTCTCCACGGTCTCGTTCCTCGATTCGTTCAGCGCATCCCATATAATAATACTCGGGTGATTCCAGTTATCCCGCAACCATTGGGTAAACTCAGCTTTGATTTGCTCTTTTGTTCCCGTCACACCCCAGAATTGCCACTCGTTTTGCAGCAACATACCGTACTCATCTGCTATATCGTACCATCTGTTATACATCTGTCCGAGGTGATTACGAAAGAAATTAAAATGATGTTCCTTCGGTATATCTATTAAAATACGTTTTATCCAATCCTCCTGCCAGGGAAGCGAACCTCTGTCGGGATCGGAGAGAAAACGGTGAAATGCGATGTTGCCGCCCCGCAAATAAATCTTTTTGCCGTTGAGATAAAAATCACCATTACGAATACCAAACTCACGCATTCCGAACGTTGCCGAATCAAAATCCGTTTGCTCCTTTCCTGCAAACAGGCCGGCTTCCACGGTATATAAAAAAGGATTATCCGGCGTCCATAGCTGCATCCCGTTTAAAGGAATTGAAATTGATGCGACGGTCTCCGAACGTGCTCTTGACAATACAGACGATGTGACAATTGACGAGACTTGTTTTTGTGATTTTTTTTCGTTTACTCTCAGAGAAAGTGTGGTATCAATATTTATTTCTTCCCGATTATCGAGAAAAACACGTACCTCAGCAATTCCGTTATCAATATGCGGGATGACCTGTATATTTTTTATCCGCGGATTTCCGTGCTGTATTATCGAAACATCACCCCAGATACCGGGAATAAAATCTTCCTTCTCGTAATCGTTACCAACCGCACTCTCTTTAGGTAAGGTGTGTTTTGCTCCGACACGAACAACGAGTTCATTTTCCGAACCATGATTAACGAAGTTATCGAGAAAATATTCCTGTGATGTGTAACAAGAAATATTACAACCTGCCTTTTTTCCGTTCAACCAGACATCTGTACCAAAGCTGCTCTGATTTATTTTTAATATTATGCTGCCATTTGAAGACCGGTCATTCAGCTTAATGTTTGTTCGGTAGAAATGGTAATCATGCGATCTCCAATCGTAGACAGGTTCAGCAAGATCTACCAGACCCGGGACAAAAACCTTATGCGAACACGCAGCCGGCAGTGAGCCATCGTGTGATGGTTCTATATCCCATTCGCCGTTCAACGAAGTTATTTTTCTGACTTTTTGCATTCGATATTATTATTGTAATTTTAAAACAATTTGCCCGTGTTTGGCAAAACTTGCGACGCACTTCCTCGTAAAGCAAAGATCAAAATCCCTAATATTTAGATCTATATACACGGGTAAGTGCGTCGCAAGTCAACATTCCCACCGTTTAAAGCGACGGACAATTCAATTCATCAAAATCATTCATCCAGCCAGCCACCGCTAAACCCCGCACGGCGAAGACCGGTTCGAATATATTCGTTATTCTTCATTATCTCCCACACGAAATTATTCCGGTGGTTTTCAATCATAATTATAATTGGTCCCTGGTCGATACCGAGGTAATCGACATTAAACCAACCCATTTCATCGTCAGCGGGAAATGTAGGATTAAATGCATCCAGAAATCCATATTCGGTGTATAATCGTTCACCGTAACGATCCTTCATCTCTTTTATTACAGGAATCACAATTTCTGGTGCAAATGGCAACGAAGCCGCAGCAGCGGTCGGCGCAATTGTACCGTCGTCACGGATTGCTTTAACGCTGGCGCCGCGTGCCCAGTAGCGATCGAATTTTCTTTCCTCACCATCAATGAACAATACCGTATCGGCGGGACCGTCGCACGCTGTTAATCCCCAGATATTCTCGCCATAGTCGCGCCATCTCCCCGGATTGTCAATTGCATATTCCCGTTGTGAGTAAACCGCCCTGCGGGAATTCTCAAAGTAATCGACCCCTCTCTCACTCATATACTCGTCATATATTTCCCTGAAGTCAACCCAGAGATGTGAATACTGATGACCGAACAACGGTCCGAAGTTTACGTGTTCATATCCGTAAAAATCTCCCCACACATAATGAGACACCCACTCATCCCATGCTTCCGGCTCTACGGGAAACGTCGGTGAACCGAGTGCAAGAATATATAAGATCATCGCTTCACTGTAACCGCGGTAATCGTACGGAAGAAATCCCGTTTCCGGATGCCAGCCGAGACTTATAGCCGGTGGATTATTCTGAGCCCATTGCCAATCTACCCGCCGATATAAAGAATCTGCGTATTCACGAATAGTCTTTTCCCCGGGAGTATCCCTGTCAAAATATTCGCCGCTAACTAATGCGCCGGCGATCAGCAATGCCGTATCGATAGTCGATAATTCAACTTTATCGTATCGTAGACCGCTGTCCATGTGAACAAAGTGGTAAAAGTGACCTTGATATCCCATGCTCTCGACGGGATGATCGCTTTGCGGTCCGTACCAGAAAAACCGGAGCGTCGTTAACACGCGATCTACTGCCTGATCGCGTGTTATAAATTCACGCTCCACCCCGATAGGATAAACAGTTAACCCGAAACCGACAGCAGCTATGCTTGAAAAAGATTCGGTAGGCCAGCGATCCGGTACGAGCCCGTTATCCGGATTAGTGAATTCCCAAAAATATCGGAAGGTGCGTTCCTGCAATTCATCAAGAAACGGATCCCACGCAACATCGTTATCGTTGATATCCCTATTACTGCACGCTTGTAAAAGCGATACACATATAACAGAAAATACTAAAACACTACGCTTAATAAAATTCATTTGTTCAATTTTCTTATCTCAAGTTTACTCAATTCTTTCACTTTTATAATTAGCATATTTACTTATTATAAAGCATACTTCTTGTTTCGTTGAAAGAACCTGTGTTGATTGTATAATAATACACTCCCGAAGGATGTTCATTTGCCCGGAATTCAACATCATGAATTCCGGCATTTTTATAATCATTGACAAGAGTAGCTACATGTTGTCCCAATATATTGTACACTTTCAGGGCTACGTGCGATGCCTGCGGTAATGCAAATCGAATCGTGGTATTCGGATTAAATGGGTTCGGGTAATTCTGCATGAGTTTAAATTCCCGTGCCACCTCGTGCTCCCGATCTTCAACATCCGTTATGGATTTAAAGCCAACTGCATCTAATCCTGTCTGCACATATTCATTTTGCATGAAGACATCCCACACGTGTCCCGTACGATAATTTTCAATCATTAAAATTATTGCCCCCTGATCGATTCCGATATAATCGGGTGCAAACCAGTTTTGTGACAGATTAAATGCATCTTTAAATCCATATTTACCCCATAAATCATCTTTAAATTCTTCGTACATATACCGTAAAGCAGCTATTGATTCATCCGGAGTAAACGGCATAGAGCCACCGGCTGCAGTTGGAGCAATGGTTCCGTCATCATCTTCGGGTGGAGGCGCTCCCCTTGCAAGATAACCACCGGGTATATCGCTTGCGGTAATGCCCCATACGTTCTCGCCATATCCTTCGAATCCTCCCGGATTCTCTATGCAATACTCACGGTTGGCAAGCGTCGCACGCCGCGAATTCTCAAAATAGGTTATGCCCCTGTTTCGCATATATTCATCCTGTATCTCCCGGAAATCAACCCACGCGTGTGAATATTGATGACCGAACAACGGTGGAAATATAACGAAAGAATACCCGTAATGTGTTTGCCATTCATATCCGCTTGTCCATGCATTCCACGAACGGACCGGATTGTCAAGTGGTTGGGTTGGCGAACCACTTGCCAGAATATACAATATCATTGCTTCGTTGTATCCAATCCATCGATGGATAAGAAAACCGTCGACCGGATCCCATCCCATTGTCAAAGTCGGCTCCCAATGTCGCATCCAGTCCCAATCAACACGAAGGTAAATCGAATCTGCAAGAGCACGGATCTGTTGTTCATCATCATCTTCGCCCGAAAAATATTCCTGCGCGTAGAGAATCCCCGCAAGCAGCAAAGCCGTATCTATAGAAGATAATTCCGAATCCCATACACGCTGGGCAGTATTCATGTCGATAAAATGATAATAAAAACCTTTATAACCGATATATCCTTGAGCGTTCCGGCTTTGCGGTTTTTCCCAAAATGTTTTCAGTGTAGTCAATACACGCTCGCGTCCTTGTTCCCTCGTTATCCATCCCCGTTCGATGCCGATGCCGATTGCTGTTAATCCGAATCCGACCGATGCAATACTACTGGGCGACCACGATGTAGATCTATCCTTGATAAGACCGTTTGATGGATTTGCCTCGTTCCAGAAAAAATCAAATGTGAGTTGCTGTACCATGTCGAGAAATTCCTCATCGGACAACTCATCATTATTATATTGATTAGGTGATGAAGAAATGGCACCTTGATACAAAATGAACACAATACATAAAACGGTTAGAACATACCTCATTCAAACATCTCCCATAACTACTTCAATATTGTTAACGGTACCGGCTTCCTGAACCGGTATAATCTTTGTGCAAACGGATCGGGGGATTTCAAGTTTTTCTCCATTGACAAATATTTCTTTGATTCCACTTCCGACTTTATCCGGATTTTTTACTTCGATCCGGTATTCAGCTCCTCGAAATATTCTCTTAACGGTATACCCTTTCCATGAAGGAGGTATACACGGATCGATAATCAATCCTTCCTTTGCCGGACGAACACCCAGTATCCATTCTACTCCGGCTTTAAACAACCATGCAGCAGATCCTGTGTACCACGTCCACCCGCTTCGTCCATAAAAGCGGGATTCGGGTCCTTCGATATTTCCGGGAGTGACATACGGTTCTCCGAAATTTTTATCGGGTTTGCGGGCACGGTAAACCGGATTAATCTTGGAAAACATCCGGTACGCACTTTCGGCCCGTTTCAATTTTGCCTCTGCAATCACTGCCCACGTAGCGGCATGGGTATACACGCCACCGTTCTCTCGCATAGACGGACTGTATCTCGTGAGGTACCCGATATGCTCATCGGGAGTTTTATATCCGGGATACAACAGCAGCGGACCCACATCGCACTCAAGATATTTTTCAACCATATCCATAACCTGATGTGCACGCTTGTTATCTGCTACTCCCGAGATGACCGACCAGATTTGCGGGTTCAGATAAATCCGTCCTTCCTCGTTTTCCCCGCTTCCTATCTTTTCCCCGTTATCCTTCGTTGCACGGTAATACCATTCTCCATCCCACCCGATATCATTTAATTTTTCCTTCAATTCTCCGGCACGAACAGAATAGAAACGGGAACGTTCTTGATCGTTCTTATAAGCTGTAATCGAAATAAAATTATTCAGAATTTGATACAGAAACATTCCCAGCCAGATTGATTCTCCTTTCATCTTCAATCCCACTGAACTCAATCCGTCATTCCAGTCACCGGCTCCGATGAGCGGCAGTCCCCTTTCGCTGTATCGTTCAAGAACCTTATCTATAGCACGGATACAATGATCATATATTGATACATATTGATCGGAATCGATAAAAGGTTCGATTTCATCAAGAAGAGTGTAATCATCAGTTTCTTCAAGATATGATTGAACAATAAACGGCAGCCAGAGTAAATCGTCTGTCATTTCGGTTATATGTCCGACTTCACTAACAGGATGCCACCAATGATACACAGTACCATCTTTGAACTGATGACGTGCATGAAGCAATATCTGCCGTTTGGTGAGTTCGGAATCAATCGGCAGAAATATCTGACTGTCCTGCAATTGGTCGCGGTATCCGTATGCGCCGCCTGTCTGGTAATAGCCCGTTCGTCCCCACAATCTTCCCGATATTGCCTGATATTTTAGCCATGTATTTAGCATGACATTCATCGCATCATCAGGTGTGTGAACTTCGAGCCTGCCGAGCATAGCATTCCAGCGGTCGCGCATATTGTTAAACGCGATATCAACTTCTTTGGTACTCTTATATTTATCGATAATGGATTCGATATTCTCATTGGAATTTGCTGCACCGACTGTAAAGACAATCGTCTTCTCCTGACCGGGCTTGAGCGATACCGGTATCTTCAAACTCGCAACCGGATCTAACCAATTCCCGGTTCGTTTGCTCAGCTTCCCCTCGCGAACTGCTTTTGGGTTCATTACATTTCCATACCGACCGATAAAACTCTCCTTATCGCTATCGTACGACGACGGTTTTATACTTGATGAATGAAAGGCGATATATTCCCATTCCTTGTTCCAGTGACCGTTATCGGAGGGTACCTCCCACAACCGTTTACGGGCGAGAATAGCTCTCCTGTCAACATCGTATTCGGTATCAATAAACGATTTGTGGAATTCACGGTGCCAGTCGGGGGCGGCGCCGAGGCACCATTCCATATAGGTATAAAGTTCGAGCTTTTTAGGTTTCCTTCCATTGTTTCGCAAGCGTAATTTCCATACTTCAACCGGTTCATTCTCCGGCACGAATGTAAGAAGCTCGCTTTCAACACCGTTGTGTAATGATTCAATGATTGAGTACCCTATTCCGTGTCTGCATGTGTAGCGGGAAGGTGAGTGGCATACAGGTTTCCAGCCCGCCGACCATATTTTCCCTGTATTCACATCTTTGATGTAAATATATTTTCCCCATTCATCTTTTATCAGATCTTGTTCCCACCGGTTGATTCTGTTGAGCTGAGCATGCGTCCGCCAACTATACCCGCTGCCTGTTTGTGATATAATGAAGCCGTAATCACCGTTGCTAATAACATTAACCCATGGCCGTGGCGTTTGAGGATTAGTAATTATATATTCTTTTCCATCTTCGGAGAAATACCCATACTTATTCTTAAACTGTTTCAATGTTTATATTCTGCTCCCATTAATTAAAATGCTAAACCTACTGAAAATCTCTGACTTGAATTAAGGCGACCGTGTTCAGCCCATCCGTAATCGAAACGAACATCATAATCGAAAAGCTCGTACTGCAGACCGAAACCAAGTGTTAATCCTACCTCGGAATCTTCTTCAAATAATTTTTGATATCCACCACGTAAAAATACCAGATTCCGGAATCTCCATTCGGCACCAAAGCTCATGCTTTCGGTGTTATCGCTCGGATGGTATGCATCAACTGCAAGAAATAACTCATTGCTCATTCCTATTCGAACAGGATATCCAATACCGACCCGAAAAACTATTGGCAACGGAAATTCGTCGGTTTTAATTTCCGCAGGAACGTTGTCTATGGTACCATGTTGATCAGGATTGTGGTCATAACGTATTCTCAAATCGCTTCCCGAGAAGCGAGCCGGCATGCCGTAGTTTGATATGCTCGCACCGATATGGATGCCATCTTCAGACAACCGGTATAATGTGCCGAAATTAATAGCAAACGTCGACAACGAACTCCGCCATATTGTTTCCTGAATGTAATTAATCTGCAACCCGAGAGCGAAACGGTCGCTTAATCTTCTTCCGTAGCCGATTCCTATAGAGATATTCGAAACGGTATACCGTTCACCGGTTCCAAGCGGTTGTTCGACAGTACGCACATCGATCTCACCGGAGTTCAGCGACGTAAAGCTGAGCGACAATGTGTTTGCTTCATCGAGTTTTACAGCAAGTGCGGCGTAGTCATATTTGATTCCTGCCAGCCATTCATTGTGGGTAAACTGAACATCCGATTTATACAATTTCCCCAGTGCTGCAGGATTATAAAAAGCAGAAGTAACTTCAAAGTATGAGGTAACGCCCGCATTTCCCATACCGGCAATGCGTGCACTCGGTTCAATGAGCAGGAATTGTCCAATCGTGGTACCGGTTTTGCTCTGTCCGTATACAGTGTCTGTTATACATACCGGCAGAAACAGTAAAATTATCATAACAGCGATTAAACATTTATTTGTCGGCGAAATATTATTTTTTGTTTTCATACTCTTCCACCCTCTTATTTAATTATCGCAAACTTACCAGTGTAGCTGTCAATCTTTTCCGCTTCGACATGGAAAATATACAGTCCGGGAGCGATATCAAGGTTGTCCTTTGAACGTAAATTCCACTCCACATATCCGTTCGGTGAACCGTCATGGTGCAATGTTTGAACGAGATGTCCAGCAGCAGTATATATCCGGATTGTACAAGATGCAGGAAGATTGCGAAATTCAATTCTTCTTTCGCCCCTGCCGGACACAGCAAACCGTTCGGGTTCAAAACTGGCAAAGCCGACATACGGGTTTGGTACCACATACGGCGGATCATTCTTCATCGCATCCTTTGCAAGTTCTTCTATATATTGTCCGTGTGTCGTGAACTCAAAAACATCACCTTCACCAAAAGGTTTATTAACGAAAATTTCGTACACATCGCCTTCCCCGGGCAATATCATGGTCTCACCATCTACAACTGGATTTTCGCTATCGATAGATACACGCCATGTAACCCTCGGTCGTGTTGGTTCATCCTCGGTGTACGTTATGATGTCGATGTATTCTCCTTGTTGGCTCAGCGTACCATCACCATTCAGTTGGCGGAAACGAAACCGCAACCGCATATCTCCGTCGTCAGTGTGAGCATAAACCCGGAATTTTACCGGAACCGCCGGGATACCTATCCCGGCAACAGATGTATCTACATATTCATCGCTGAATATAATAGAAATATCTTCGGGGTAGCCCGGCCGCCGTTCATTGATCGGCAATACATGCTGATAAGTTGTTTTGAGGTTTATATTAGAATTTGATCCTGCATGGAACCCGCTTTTCTCAGTATCAACTTCTACAATTTCCGGCGTTTTAACAACCGGTAACAATCCTCTTCCGACCTGACCGATTCCCCCTCCATCAAGATCGGTACCCTGGTCTATTATGATTTCACCGGTATCTTCATTTATTAACCGGTAAAAATCTGCTCTGATATTCTTTGATAAATGTGTCATGAATTTTAATGTAAAAGTATTACCGTCTGGTATTAATTCAGAGTTTACCACCTCAAGATCGACGGTACCTACCCCATCCCCCGACACGCGTGTAAAGTCAGATACTTCAGGCGGTACATATCCTGCAGTTTTCGGGTTAGGTCGAACCTGCACCACATTTTGAGGTTTTATCACACCACCGCGTGCTGTACGCGATACCGATATTGAATTTTCAGATGGATAGAAACCGTGTTCTTCAGAACCGTAATCATACGCAGTTATTGCGTAGTAATATTCCTGACCATTGGTGACCGTTGTATCGGTCCATGTATGCGTAATTCCGGTATCGTCGCCGAGATAAAAAGCCACTCCCTCGATGGTCATGCTTGAGAATCCGGTAATTCCGTTTTCCAGATCGAACTGGGCGATTGGTTTGCCGTGACCTATGGGTCCGGTACCACGCGCCGTGGTTATCACTCTCGGATCAAGGAACAGCGGATCGGTCGACCGATATATTTTATATCCCTGGAAATTATTTATTCCTACAACCGGATCTATACCTTTCTCAGCAACATCGTCCCAGCTTAGTCTGACATATCCGTCACCTGCTTCAGCCCAGAGAGTAGGCATTGGCGGCGGCACGGCAAATTGATAATTGGCATTATAGATTTGTTGTACGATTCGAATTGTATTTCTCAGTTCCTGCAGATCACTGCCGTACCCGAGAGCCAGACTAAACCGTTCGGTTGATCCGGCATTAAGAATAAACGGTCCGGATGCGAAAAGAAATCCAATATTATAATTCATTACCAGCGGCGGATCGAACCGTTCTTCCGGGACATGAGCTGAAAATTGGTCATATAAACGCCGGGGCCAATCTCTTCCATCGTTATAAAATACTAAATCCTCCACCTCGGTATCCGGATTACCCTGTCCGGCAACAATTCTGTTAATTTTAAAACCGGTTAAACCTATTTGATCAGACTCATTTATGTCGGTTTGATCGAAATTCGGTTCACCCGCTGTAGGGATCCCATCTCCCTCCCCTTCCGCATCGGTACCGAAAACACCGTCAACGCCGGTGTCATGTAATTCGGCTACCCAATCCATATCTTCATCGCCTGTCCACCATCTGCCTGCACGAAATGCAGGGCGCTCCTCCAGCGGACCATAAAATGCTTCAAACTTTGCAAGATCATAATTTGCTTCGACATACGCGCGAATATTTTCCTGTCCTTCTATTAAAGTTCCCGGACCGCTGTCTCTTCGTTCATCGGTAACACCGTCACCGTCATTATCGATACCGTCGAATGGATTTCCGGGCGTTTCGAGGTATGCATAGCCGAGGTAACCGGTCGGACTGCAATTGCTTCTCAGGTCATGACCGACGCCATCGTTATCCCACGCATACACAAGATTGAGGCCCGGTTCACGTTGAAAATAGGCATTGTTATTATCGGCGCCGTACACACCTTTGCAGTTTAACATTGAGCCGCCGACGCCGGAATCCATATACATGCCGAAAATAATATTATCCTGGTAATCGGTTGTACCTTCGTTAGTGACATCATAGTGCCAGAAGATAACGTTTCCTGCCTGCGGGTTAGCCCACTGGAAACCCCGCACAGCAATCCGCAATCCAAGCCCCCGCCGGGTTTCATCCCGGTAATCGGGATAAAAATCCCACGCATCATAAAAATCGTCATCCATTATGGTATAGCTCTCCTGATCGGCCGCAGCTCTTTTGCCGAAGTAGCCGTTCCACGATCCCGGCCATCCCGGATCATCTCTGTCGTCCATCCTATCGGGCCAGTAATCGGGCCATGTTCGCGGGTCGTGACTCATTGCCGGAAATCTTCCCGCGTTAATTGCAGGATCGGGTTGAAAATAACCCGGACGTGGTTCAAACCGCATAATTCTATTCCGGTACGGACTGATACCCTGGCGCTCACGATACCCGGTTTCCATTATGTATGCAACTCTTCCGTTTCGCTGAGTAATCTGTGCAAGGATAAACGGAGTAATACCGTTACTATAATTCATTCCGGTTCCTTTCGGAACTTCAACCGAGTGGAAGGTTGTAAGGTCAACACTCCACGGTTCAGGCGGATAATCGCCGACCATACCGTAATTGTAAAACATGGTTCGTATATTATTAGCATCATGTATACCCATTCGTTCCGCATCAACACGCCCGCGTTTTTCCGGTGGTACGACAGGTTCATATTCCTGTGCATGAAGCGAAATGCACACAAACAACAGAATGTGAACACTCGATATAATTGTCTTCATAAGACCTCTCACTATTTCCTCTCTAACAGATGCATTACATCCGGATAAAATTATTAAATGAAATTCCTATTTCAATTCTCCGGGGATGATGAAAACGCGACGGATCTGTAAGCAACGCTGCATTTCCAACCGGATTTAGAGAATAAAACGGACTACCGGTATCCGTAAATATAAATCCGTTAACCGTTCTCTCATTGAATAGATTAAATATACGTGCAAATATATTGAACTGAAGTCCTGCAAGCGAAATTTGTTTTTCCCCTCTGAGGTCGACAAGCATGAAATTAGGCTTTCGTCCTGAATTGGTTTCAAGCTCTGCGCCGAAGCCGGAACCCACAGTCGGCGTGTAGGGCATACCGTTGCCGAATTGAATAATTGTTGTGATTGAATAATTATCCGGTTTAAATAAGGTAACCGTTGTATTGAGTGTATGTCGCTGATCCCAATTCAACGGAACTAATCTCGGCCGGGGATCTTCACCGGCAGCGGCACGTGTTGCCGTTTCTCTCGGATCGCTTGAATTACCCTGCGCCATCTGAAATGTATAATCGAGCGTTGCATTGACGAAATCAAATCCCCGGTATACAAGGGAAATCGTGGCTCCGCTTACATTACCAAAATCTATATTTGTCAGACGGGCGTATTCGGCAGCAGCATATGTTTCTACAAACTCGACACCGAGCAAATCGCGAATGTCTTTATAGTATAAACTTACATCCAGCCCGATAAAATCTGTCAACTCCGATTTAAATCCGAATTCATACTGTGTGGTAAATTCCGGCTTAAGGTCCGGGTTACCGAGCACTCCATAAGTAATACCCCCAGCCTGCAGTTCATCGAGAACAGAATAATCGGAATTTGAATAAAGATCACCCAGTCCGGGCATCTGATAGAAATGTCCATACGAAAAAAATATGGATGTTCTGTCTGCAACGGGATATGATACCCCGATTCGTGGTGCTAATGCAGCTTTTGTAGTGGTCTGACGCGGGTGAGAATCCGGCGCACCTTCAATAGCATTCGCCGGATTTTGTAAATCGCTTGGAACGGTAGTGTTTGCATCAAAATATTCAAAGCGAACCCCTGCCCGGATCATCAAATCTTGCCATTCAATACGGTCCTGAACAAATGCTGCAAGAAAATATGGATAATACGTCTGAACGCCCGGATAATCCGGATGATCGATTCTCGGTACAAGCGTTTCAACACCGTCAACGGTCGTTGTAACGAGTATTCCTGGTTCTCCGAATTTAATTTTTGATGTTTGAAATTCGCCGCCTACTTTTATAAGATGATGATTCGTAACTTGAGCGGTTAATGCACCTTTGAAAACATAACTATCCGTTTGCTGGATATATCTCGAGAGGTCGACCCCCTGTACAAGTGCGCCGAGTTCATAATTTCTGTCTCCTTTCGGTGCGCCTGCATCCAGATACCGCGGATCGAACACATCTTCATAAACATAGTCGGAGTAATCATAGTAATTCTGACGTAAAGATAAATTATAATACACTCTGTTGGAAAGCGTATGGGTAAAATCAAACCCGTGAACGATCGAATATCGATCCTGCGTTCGCATACCCTGGGGATTTAACCGGAATGCATGATTGTATGTTTGTTGTTCAACCGAAT
>PWXV01000271.1 GCA_003568415.1 Ignavibacteriales bacterium | reverse complement strand
TTTTTTCTCTAAACGGGAATGCATGTTTTTAACGACACCGAGCATCGGTAATTCGTTGAAAAAACTTATGTCAGTCCACGGATCGCGGAAATCGGCAATCCACGGTATCTTCGTTTTCTTATGAAGTTTTAATGCAATGAGGTGTGCCGAGTGGGGGGGACCGGAACTAAGGATCGCATCGATCCGGTTATCGTTTATATAACGCCGTGCTGCCCTCACAGCGTACGGATACCAGCCGATCCTTGCATCGGGGATAAAAATATTTGCCCGTATCCAACGGGCTGTTTTTTCACGAACCGGGGTTTTTTGTTCCGAAAGCATTCCAACCGAGGCGGCTTTATCTTTTTCAACTCCAGAGAATTTTGCATATACGCCAAATGGATTGAGTGTTTGTGTACGAATAATTTCCGTTTGTGATGGTATCCCGGCTAGGAGTGATTCATCGATATTCGGGAAAGCCCCTTTTTCGACGGTTAGAACAACCGGTTCCCAGTCAAAATCGCGCAGGTATTTAACAAACTTCAGGATTCTCTGAACACCGGGTCCGCCTGACGGTGGGAAATAGTATGAAATGATCAATACATTTTTCATTAACGAATACTACTCTATTAAATTAGAAAGACCCGATCAATCGTTTAAGGTACCGGCCGTATTCAGTTGCTGCAAATGTTTCAATGAGTTTGGTAAGTTGTGCGGTATCTATGTATCCTTTTCGAAACGCAATTTCCTCAGGGCAACCGATCTTTAAACCCTGCCGCTTCTCGATTATTTGGATAAAGTTACCGGCTTCGAGCAGGGATTCGTGTGTTCCGGTATCGAGCCAGGCAGTACCGCGGCCAAGAAGCTCAACGTGAAGATCATCTTTTTGAAGATACTGATTGTTTACATCCGTGATCTCGAGTTCCCCGCGGGCTGAGGGACGAAGCTGTTTCGCAATGTCACAAACCGCCCCATCATACATATAGATTCCGGTTACGGCGTAGTTAGATTTGGGTTGTTTCGGTTTTTCCTCAATGCTGAGAACTTTATTATCCGGTCCGAAGTCCACGACACCATAGCGCTGCGGATTATTAACATAGTATCCGAATATCCGGGCGCCGGATGTATGCATGACTGCTTTTTCTAATTGACGGGTTAATCCGTCGCCATAAAAAATATTATCACCGAGGATGAGACAAACATTATCATTTTGGATGAACGATTCACCAATGATGAACGCCTCAGCTATCCCTTTTGGTTCTGCCTGTTCGGCATACTGAATAGATATTCCCCATTGCTTTCCGTCACGTAAGAGTCTTTTAAAGTGTGGCTGGTCATCGGGAGTTGTTATGACCAGAATGTCTCGTACACCGGCTAGCATAAGTGTGCTCAACGGATAGTAGATCATCGGCTTATCATACACAGGCATCAACTGTTTACTGAATGCTGTTGTCAACGGATAGAGCCGCGTTCCGGAACCGCCTGCTAATATTATACCTTTCATAGTGTTTTATTCTAAATATTATTGTGCGCTGATAAATTCTTTGATCATTCCAATGCCATACGCCGCAATTTGTAGAATAAAAGCAGCGGGAATATATAAGCCGGCTGCAATAGATTTTGTTTTCATGCTGCCATGCACTGTAAGTACTATTACACCTAATAATCCGGCAATTACCACAAACAAAAGCAGGTACTTAAAAATAGTGGAAAACAGAGCACCGAATAGGATAATGCCTGCTAATATAATAAGAATTGCCGGAAGCAGATGCAGCGGTTCAAGCATCGAGCGATCTATTCTGGCAAGCTGCACGCGTGCTTTCCCCATTTTATATATTTGTTTTACAAACGCTGCAGGACTTGAGCGTCGTTTATGATACACATAGGCATCATTGAGGTATTCAACTTTTGCTCCGGTTTGAATAATCCGGTGACTGAACTCGATATCTTCACCATAATGATAAATTGAACCGAACCCACCTATTTTTTCAAAAACTTCACGCCGTAATCCCATATTAAAACTGCGGGGATAATACCGTGCGAGTTTTTTACCCGATGAACCGCGCAATCCTCCTGTTGTCATAAATGAAGTCATCGTATAATTAACTGCTTTATCCCACGCGGAGAATGCTTCAGCCGATTTATCCGGTCCGCCGAATGCATCGATTTCAGTTTTCTCAAAAGCGGCTTTAATTGTTTGCAGATAATGTGGTGGAGCGATACAATCAGAGTCGATAAAAATGAGTACATCGCCGATTGCTTTTTGCATTCCGAGTGTACGGGCTTTGCCTGGACCTTTATTTTTCTGATAGTGATATTGAATAGAGAAAGGAAGTTTACTTTTCAATGCATGTATGAATTTGTCGGTCCTGTCGGTTGAGCCGTCATCAACAATGATAACCTCAAACTGTTCAGGTGAAAGTGTTTGTTGTGAAAAACTTGCAAACAATTCTTCCAGTTCATGTTTGCGGTTATATGTTGCCACAATTACCGACAACTTCATAGGGTCTCAATCAAGTATGTCCCGGATTGGATATTCTTCCTCCCGGTTTTGCCCACGGCTTATCATTTCACCAAGCAAACCTATGGCGAAGAATTGCACGCCCACGATAATAAGCAGAAAGCCTGCCAGCAATAACGGTCGGTTGCTGAGTGTGATATTTCCGAGGAACCACTGGATAGCGAGATATGCATCGATAATAAAGCCGGTGAAAAAACTCACCAATCCGATCGTTCCGAATAAATGGAGCGGGCGGGTTGCAAATCGGGTTGTGAAAATCACGGTGATAAAATCGAGGAACCCCTTCATAAACCGGGTAATACCGAACTTTGTCCTTCCGAATTTCCGTCTCCGGTGCTTCACAATCAACTCACCGATACTAAACCCCTGCCAGTGTGCAAGAACGGGAATAAAGCGGTGTAGTTCACCGTATACCTTTATTGTTTTTACCACATTCTTCCGGTATGCTTTTAAACCACAATTAAAATCGTGAATTTTAATGCCGGTAACCAACCGGACGGTATAATTGAATAATTTAGATGGTATCGTTTTGGTAATCGGATCGCGGCGGCGTTTTTTCCAGCCTGAGACAACATCGTAGCCTTTCTTTAGTTCTTTCACCAGATTCGGAATTTCCGCCGGATCGTCCTGTAAGTCTGCGTCGAGTGTAACGACGATATCACCGGATGCATGCTGGAAACCAAGTGCAAGAGCAGCACTTTTACCGAAATTCGTCCGCATCCGTATTACTTTTATTCGCTTGTTATTCCTGTGCAGATCCCGCAATACCTTAAACGAACCATCGGTGCTGCCGTCATCTACATAAATTATCTCATACGGCATCCCCATTCCGCCGAGTACTCCCTTGAGCTCATCGGATAATTCAGGGATGGAGTCTTCTTCATTATAGAGAGGAACGACGACTGAAACCGCTATACTTTTCGAATCTGCTTGCTGCCCGCGCGGGGATTGTCCCTCCTTTTGCGGTCCCTTCTTCGGTGGTTGGCGCCTTTTTCGTCGGTATTGTTTCTTTTGTGGTGTTTCTTTTTTTTCTTCAGGCATAGTTATAATTCTTGAAGTGGTAATCATTAAAAAGTACGACATTATACAGTAAAAATCAACGAAATCGGTTGTATAAGTGCAATGTTCTTGATATCTTATGCAAGGAGCAATCGGAGATTAGCTGATGGCAAAAAGTACAAAATACTATGGTATACGGATACTGTTCTGGGGAGCCATTATTGCCGCCCCGTTTATGTTTTTTTCAATGGGACTTATTTATCTCAATGCCTGGTTAACCGGCGACAGGGTTAATTTCGCCGCAATCCCGGTTTTTGAGGTGTTAAGCAACCGTTCAGTCCAGATAGAAACCACACAATCACATATTGGCTTCAACACATCATTTGATTTCCGTTCGATTGACTTTTTTAAAAAAGACGCTACGCTTGATCCGAGTTACACACCGGTTGAGACTCAAATAGGACGGCTGTATATCCAGTTTAAAACGTTAACACTACTTGCCCGTACGTTTCAGGTCGATTCGATTTTAATAGATACTTTCAGTGGAATACTGAAATATAACCCCGACCGCCCGTTTTCTCGATTTGAATGGGTTGACGAGGATGAATCGAGGCGGATGGAAATAAATCTGGACCGGAACGATCTCGGAAATATACATATTAAATCCTTTCGTGTGCAAAACTCGGATATTCATTATGTTAATGAAGCACTCGATGAGGCGTATTTAATTGAAGATTTTTATCAGGACCTTGAAGTAGAGGGGATACGGGTTATGAATATGCTGTTGGTGAATGGTAACCTGGGCGGTACATTCAAAAACCCTGAAACGAAGTCTCGTTATGCCGATTTTAATATATCAGGCAGATTACAACTAAATTTTGATGACCGGACTTTTCTAGTGCGGAACGGCAGATTAGTTATAGATGATGAGGAGTTTTCGTATACCGCCTTTTTAAATAATGACACCGAGGCAGCACGGTTTACTATCATATTTAATGAACCGCAGGAGATAATCGAGCAGGCATTTCAGAAGCTTCCGCCTTCATTAGAACAATGGCTGTACGGAAAATTACCCGAAAGCCGCTATCAGGTTCAGATCAATTATTCCGGTGAACATGCAGAAGATCAAACCTAAAAAGTCACTCGGACAAAACTTTCTTCACGATAAGAATATTGCCCGAAAGATCATACAGCATTTTAATCCCGG
>PWXV01000059.1 GCA_003568415.1 Ignavibacteriales bacterium | reverse complement strand
TCTTCTATACACTTCACATAATACTGTGCGGCACCGCCGATTGCATTAAGATATACGGCGCCCTCGTCTTTCATAGCGTCGAGTGTCTTCTTACCCATGCCGCCTTTACCTATGACCGCACGAATTCCTAATTTCTTGATAATATCTCCCTGGTAAGGTTCTTCCCGAATACTTGTGGTCGGACCCGCTGCATTGACAGTCCATTTGCCGTTCTTCTGAAGCATTACCGGACCGCAATGGTAGATTGCGGCTCCGTTAAGATCCACCGGTGAGTCATGATCAATAAGATATGCATGGAGTGCGTCACGTCCGGTGTACATTGTGCCGTTCAATAAAACAACATCACCGACTTTCAATTTCCGGATTTCTTCCTGCGGGATTGGTGTGGTTAGTTTAACCTCTTTACCGGTCAATGGCACACCGGCTGTTCGGGCCAGTTGTTTGTAATCAGCTTCTTTATCTTTGTACAACCATCGTTTGATCTCACCGGATTTTGCATCAAGTATAACACCGAGGCGTCTGAATGCCCAGCAGTTATACGCTACCGAGACAAAGAAGCTGGCAGGGAGCCGGTTTAATGCGCCGATCTTACATCCGATGATGGTCATATTACCACCGAAGCCCATAGTACCGATTTGTAATTTATTGCCGTTTTCCATGATGTATTCTTCGAGTTTACGAATTTCGGGTACCGGGTTTGTATCATCGAGGGTTCTGAATAATTGCTTCTTTGCGTGCTCGTATCCCGTTGTGCGATCGCCGCCGATACCGACACCGAGAACGCCGACGCTGCATCCCTGTCCCTGTGCCTGCCATATAGCGTGCAGAATACATTTGCGTACACCATCAAGATTGCGACCAGCTTTCCCGAGGTGCGGTAGTTCTGCGGGAAGTGAGTATTGGATATTCTTGTTCTCACATCCGCCGCCTTTCAGGATGAGTTTGACCTCAATTTCGTCCTGATGTGTCCACTGTTCAAAATGAATAACCGGCGAGCCGGGCCCCAGATTATTGCCGCTGTTCTTTCCGGTAATAGAATCAACGGAGTTGGGCCTCAGTTTGCCATCCTTTGTTGCGCGTTCAATTGCTTCTTCGATTGCTTTTTCTATCTGAAGTTGGTCTACTCCGACCGGTGTGTGGATATAAAATGTAGGTAATCCTGTATCCTGACAGATTGGAGCGACACCTTCACTTGCCATATCAACATTGGTTGCAATGGTATTGAGCGCAAGTGCCGATTGTGAATCGGGGATTTCCTGATCCATTGCCTGAGAAAGTGCCTGACGTACATCAGGCGGCAGGTTGGACGATGTTTCGCTTATCAAATTATATAGGTTCTCTTGCAAGGCCGAATAGTTCATAGCTCCTCCTGGTTGGTCGCTTCATGGTGAAAAGCATAGTACTTAATATCTTGAAAACTGCGGAGAACTTCAAGTTGAATCGTATGCATTGCTTTTGCTATAATTATGTTGGAATAGTACTAAAATAAACATGTAATACCTCAATAAATTCAGCGCATTCAATTGGTGATACCGGATTAATGACTTCATCCTTGATCGTTGCCGGTATCAGTCCGTAGCTGTTTGCATGTTCGATCATTTCATTGATAAGTTGCTCAGCCCGGTCATACTCACCGGTGTAGAGGTGATCATGTGCTTTTTGAGCACGTGATACGTCGGATGTTTCTG
This sequence comes from Ignavibacteriales bacterium, assembly GCA_003568415.1. Classification (GTDB taxonomy): domain Bacteria; phylum Bacteroidota; class Ignavibacteria; order T3Sed10-11; family T3Sed10-11; genus T3Sed10-11. The sequence goes on along the minus strand of PWXV01000059.1, from coordinate 3,021 downwards.
AAATTGGTGCAGGGTATGTCCCGTTCAACGCTGATGCATATACCGCATACAGATTAGAAACATACGTTTGTTTGTATTGCTCGTGCGGAAATGCTGGAATCTCCATCTCCGCGAGCCAGGTATTCCAATACCGGTATGCATTGTCAAATAAATCGTTTTCTTCCGCGGCAAACATTTTTGTTATGACTTCAGTATCACTTGATCCTGCAGTGATAAAAAATGTCAGTGTGGTGTCCCGGTTTGCTTTGAGAGAGAGCGGGGTGGTTACAGTTGTAATATCTTCTGTAGTGTTAAAGGTAAATTGACTGTGTTCATCGGTCCCGGCAATCGCGAGTATGCTATCATTATCATATCGATGATAAATACCATCTTCCAGAATATCTGTTGCCGTCATTTGTCTGGAATCGGTTTGAGCGGGAGTGTACAGCTTCCAATGTATAAATGTATCGATATCCCGGTGTGCATAAATCATAACTTTTTGTACGATTATGCCTTCTTCGGTTGCAAATAGCTGCGTTTGATACTCTAACTCTTTGCCGGCGGTTTTGTTAAATGGTGAGAAGAATGGATCAAGTCCGAAGGTGTCTTGCTTGGTTTCGATCTCACCGGTTTCATTCGTGAAGGTAATTTCGCTTCCGGAAATGTAGCTATTTGAATTGTCATTGAAATAATATTGCTGGATGCCACCCTGTATAGGATTGTCCGTATTGAATGTTCGTGCATCATCTGAATATACTACCGAAACATTGCCGTGGCCGACAACGGCTGCTCCCGGGCGGTGTTTGAAATCAAATGTCAGAGGTTCTTCCTCCGGTGGTTTACAACCGGCAATGATTAAAACTAAGATAATTATAATATAAAATTTGCTATGCATGTTCTATCTATCTATTAAACTACAACAGCCGGTTTTTCCATTTCATCATTCATATACGCACGGGCCATTCGTGGTGTGTTAAATGCAACACCGAATTTCCCGTCCTTTGTCAATACAATCACACCACCATACCCCTCAACTCGCGAATGCAATATTGATATACCATGCTGGGCGGCGTCTTCGGGTGTTATTTTCATCATGTCAATAGCGTCGATAATTGATTTCGCGAGCACCACTTTAATGATCGCTTCGCCCCATCCGGTAGTCGATACACCGCCGACTGAATTGACGGCATATGTTCCGCACCCGATGATTGGTGAATCACCTACACGACCGGGATATTTGTTCGGTGTGCCGCCTGTGGATGTGCCTGCGGCAACGTTTCCGTTATCATCAAGAGCTACACATCCGACTGTATCGCGCGGTGCTGTACCGCCTGCAAACGCTTCTTTGCCTGAATACGCCGGCCGTGTTTGTATTTCTTTCCAACGTTCGAACTCGCGGCCAACAAGCAGATCATCTGCTCTGCAAAACGGGATATTCTGCTCGTGTGCAAAACGCATTGCACCGTCCGAGACCAGCAGTACGTGTTCACTTTTATCCATGACCGCACGTGCGAGTGTAATAGGATGCAGTATATTTCTAACGGCAGCAACGGCACCTGCACGCATTGTTCTTCCATCCATTATGCTCGCATCCAGCTCAATCTGACCTGCCATATTCACAAACGAACCGCGGCCTGCATCGAATATCGGATCGTCTTCCATAATATTAATCGCAGTTTCTACAGCATCGAGTGCACCGCCGCCATTTTTGAGAATCTCCCAACCGGCAGCGAGAGCTTTTGAGATTCCGGTTCGATGATCTTCGATCATTTCATCGGGGATATCCCATGCCCCGCCATGAACTATAATTGATTTCATAAATTATTTTGCTTGACCATTTTGATTTGCATACACTATCGAGTCGACAATTCTTCGGGCGTTCATTACGCAATCGCCTACAGAAATGCCGCCGCGGTAGTTTGATCCCAGATGCAATCCTGAATGTATTTTTTCGAATTGTTCTATTTGTTCTATTGTCTTATTATATCCGAGTTTATATTGAGGAATAGCACGTTTCCACTCCCTAATATAATAAAATTCCGGTTTTTCCGTTATACCGAGTATCGATGCAATTTCATCGTGGACTATATCGCGTAAAGTCGATTCATCGTTTTCAGTCATTTCCGGTTGCCGTGAACCTCCGACAAAGGTTGTGAATGCCGCATAGCCCTCGGGAGCACGGTTTGGAAATATCGTGGATGACCAGATAGTGCCGAGAATTTTACGTTTTTCTATTGCCGGTATTAAATATCCGAAACCATCAAGCGGATGCGTGATTGCGTCAGCTTTATAGCCGAAGAACACCATTGTTACCGGCGGATAATATATCTTGTTTAATGTATCGTTTATTGAAGCATCGAACGATTCTAATAAACGGGCTGCCTGATATGCCGGCACTGAGAGAATTACATGATCCGCTGTAAAATCTTTTTGTCCATCACCGGTTTCTGCTGTGACTTTGTATTTGCCGTTTTCATACTCAACAGATATTACTGTTGTGTTCGGTATGAGCCGGTCACCGAGTGCCACAGCAAGCGCATGCGGAAATGTTCCCATGCCATCTTTAAACGAAAACATTTTCGCGCTTTGTTTGGATTGTTCAGCTCGCTGCTTGCGTTCCTTACGGCCTTTGACCATTCCTTTGATAAGTCCCCCATACACTTCCTCCAGCCGGTAGAGTTTTGGAAATGCAGACCGCACACTCAATTCTTCCGGATTGCCGGCATACACTCCTGCTACAAACGGATTGATTGCATAATCAAGAAACTCTCTGCCGAGCCGGCGTTCGACGAATTGCGCAATGGACTCCTCGTCATTTGCTCGCCCAACAAACGGTTCTTTGAGTATGCGGAGTTTACCTCTGGTACTCCACAATTTAGATTTAAGGAACAATCCCGGCGACATTGGTATTGCATGCAGTTTACCGCTGCGAAGAATATAACGCTTATTGGAATGTTCGTTAGCATATACCCGATTATCGATAATGCCGAGCGCATTAAATAAATCGTTGAACAATGGGGTTGTTTCAAGCGAGCTGTTGGG
>PWXV01000053.1 GCA_003568415.1 Ignavibacteriales bacterium | reverse complement strand
AGATACCCTCGCTGAGTTAATTTTAAATTTCCCTCGCTGTTTATTGCAGCGAGCAGGTCTTCCAGAATGGAAAAAAAGGGACTTCCGGATAGAATATTTAAAGACGCGGGGGAAAGTGACCGCCACTTCAGGGGAGACTCCGGATTATAGAACGGATTATGAAAAAGGGCAAATATCTCTCTTTCGTCGATTGACCGGCGGAGATTCTCAAATCCCCAATTACCTCTGCCGTTTCCGTTTCCGTTCATCCTGCTACTCCTCGTATTCTATGGAATGATACTCGCACCAGTCGCGTGCGATCTCCCTGAATGCTTCGTCACGGTAGGCAAACCATTGCTCACGCACGCCGCACCTGATGATCGCTTCCTTAAACCTGCGGAATGCTCCGCTGCCTTTGATGCTCCTCATGAGATACGATGAGATGTCGTTGTCTTCTATCGACAAACAAAACCGCCTCATAATGTCATACTCATGAATATCGAACTGAGACGGGAGAGCGATATACTTCTCGGGATTCTCATCTATATCTTTGGCGGTTTGAATCATCTCATGTTCCCATTCCGGGTAATCGTCCAACGGCTCGTTACGTTCGGCAGCGCCGAAAGCTTCGCCGGTAATAAGGATTATCTCACCGGTTTCCCTGTTAAGGAATTAACTCAATTCATCGGACTGGCTTTGTAATTCATCAACAATATCCTGAAGTTTCACACGTATGGTCATATTTGTGTCCGAGGGATTTTTGTTTCAGGTAAAAATATAGAAAGCTTCGGGGATAATTGCAATGGATTTTATAGTAGGGGACGGGGGACGGGGGACGGAGAAACGGGGAAACGGAGCTCTCATTCAGCGTAACCTCTCACCCATACCTTGACACACCGATTCACCGATACTCCGATACTACCGCCATACCACCGTTCAGATGGAGGCCATCTCCCGGTGCACATCCCTCACGCAGATGTACTCCATCTTTTCTGCCCTCGCTTAGATGGAGCCCACCTCTCCTACACACAATCCCCCCACAGGTGGACGCCATCTTCCCGCCCGCCTGCCGTTTCACGTTTCACATTTCACGTTTCACATTTACCCAAACTTGTATTTATCGATAATTAACAGTATACTTGCACTGTTTACACACGCAATTCTATCCATCCACTGAACAGGAGGTTACCATGGTCTCCATTCTAACGCTGTGGCTGCCTATTCTGCTCTCGGCAGTGATTGTGTTTATTGCCAGTTCAATAATATATATGGTGCTGGGGTATCATAACAAGGATTTCAAAAAAGTGCCCGATGAAGATAAGCTCATGGATACGCTCCGCGGTTTCAATATCCCGCCGGGTGAATATGCCGTACCCTACGCAGGCAGTAATAAAGAACTGAACTCGCCGGAATACAAACAGAAGGTTAACAAGGGTCCGGTTCTCATTATGAACGTATGGAAAACCGGCGAACAGGGGATGGGAAGGCAGTTCGTGCAGTGGTTCCTGTTTGCGATTATCGTCGGCATCTTTGCCGCATACGTTGCGGGACGCGCGCTCGGTCCGGGCGCGGAATACCTGGCGGTGTTCAGGTTCACCGGCGTGACGGCGTTCGTCTGTTATACCATCGCACTCTGGCAGGATTATATCTGGTTCTTCAGATCACCGGGCAGAACGTTGAAAAATACACTCGACGGTCTGATATACGCTCTGCTCACCGCGGGGACGTTTGCGTGGTTGTGGCCGGGTTGAGGGCGGCGGGATGGTGGAGTTGGCGGAATGATGGAGGGTTGGAGTGTTGGCTTGCAATGAACCGGTGAAACGGAGAAACGGTGAGGCGGGGTGGTTGAGTGTTGGAGTAATGGGGTTATGACATGTTCGTTCTTCTATATAAATGAACCGGGGAAACGGGGAATCGGTGCGAAGTTCTGCCATAGAATCGATGTAGTTACTGCAGTCTACAATTCCCCGATACTCCGATACTCCGATACTCCGTTTCACTAAATCTCCGGTACTAAATCTTTCCATTATTCCATTATTCCAAAATTCCATTACTCCATCCTTCCGAAATTCCATTCTTCCGCTATTCCCGTTTCAAAACAAATAGTCCTCTTCTTTCCTCATTTCCTTCCCCATTACCCGTTCGAACAGTTCTTTCACCGGATTGGTTGCCCAGGTTGCGGCGTTCTTTATCTTCGATCCGGCGAGGTTTTTCATCTCATCGAACAACCTGCGCTGCACGGTGCCGGTGATGTTCGCGGCCGTCTGAACGATGAATGCCGGCGACGGACGCAGATCCCGTTCGGAACGTATGATCAGCTTGCTGCAGTAATTATCGGTTATCAGGGCAACGCGCGTCAGCATTGCGGCATTGACAAATCCGTCGGCGAGGGAGCCGAGTATCTTATCGAAGAACGGCACGCTCCGCATACCTTCGGTTGAAAGCTTCGAGAATATTTCGCCGGTGGCGTACTCCACCGTCTCCGAACCGCCGATCGCCATGGAGTAGTAGACCTGCCTGCCGATAACCAGCAGATCGCGGTTGGATACCCTGCCGTTATAGAGTACGAACGTATCCTTTACCAGATTGACCGAGGAGGACAGGATCAGTATCGCATCGATGAAACCGTTCTGCGATATTGCCGAACTGTAGAATAATCTGTTCACATACGCATTCCGTATCTTCGTCGATTCTTTTTTCAGGATACGCATTACCTGTTCATATCCTTCTATCGTACGCGGAACGGAAGCGACATCGTATCCGATCGATTGTAAATAGGGATTTTTCTCGAGCAATTCGAACCGCTTTACCAGTTCCCGGTCAATATGTTCCTCACTTTTCAATGGTCCCGGTGCACGGGGAATCTTTATAATGCGGTAGACGGGGATGCCGACAAAATATACGAGCACCGCCGCCGCGATCACAATAAATACGTAAGCGGCAAACGGGTGAATGGTATGGAGGTAGATGTATAACTCCAGAAATTCTTTCGCTATAAAATAAAGCAGGATGACGGAGAGAAAGGCAAGTATTCTTTTTATCTGCTGTAGCATAGATTTATCTTGTGTATAGTAATTCACCTTGCTGTTTTGAATGCACAATACTATAATACGGGTAAGAGAGAAGAAGTGCAAATATGAGCAAAATCATGTACATCGTTGTTCACGCCGGTCCATACATTCGCATACGAAACACGCTTGCAAGGTTTACTATCGAATCGATTACCGTTCCGCCGGTACGCTGCCAGTTTACCGTATCGAGACCGGTATAGTAGTTCTTTATATTAGTGACCTTCGTGAACTTCGTGGTTCCGGGTTCCGGTATTTAGTTGCTAAATCCCCTTCTCTTCCCGCACAACTTCTATTTCACGCAGCACATCTTCATTGATCTCACGCAGCGATCCGACTATGCGGTCGGCCATATAAAATCCCTTATCAAAATCCGGATAGTGTTCAGGTTTTGCGATACATGCCATCCGTGCCGCTTTTGCGGCGGTAACGCCGGCGAGCGAATCTTCAATGGCAAGGCATGCGGCAGGCTGAACTCCCAGTTTGCCGGCAGCGGTTAGATAAACAGCGGGATGGGGTTTACCATATTGCTCCTGCTCGGCAGAATGAATAACATCAAAGTATGACCGTATATCGAATGTATCGACAACGGCATCGATCAATATATAATCGGATGACGACGCAAGGGCAAGAGGCAAAGAGTGCTTCCGGAATAAATTTACAGCGCTTTCCAATCCCTCCATTAATTCGCCTTCATGTTTTATATACTCTATCACCCGTCCGGTGATATTTCGTGATATTATCTCCGGCGGGGGATCCGTCAATGAGTAACGTTCGTACCAGTACTGCACAACTTCATCGACCCTGAGGCCGGTAGTCTGCATCGCCTGTGCGGAATTCAAACGAATGCCGGCTGCCGATAAAACTTCGGGTATGGCTTTCCGCCAGAACGGTTCCGAGTCGATTATGACACCGTCCATATCGAATATTACTGCCTGTATCATGCATCGTCCTCCGGATTGCTTCCCGGATTAAGTGTATCCGTTCCGCCGAGGGTTTCGTCTTTTTCGGGATCGTGTTCAGAGTCGAGGTCCTGTTTCATCCGGTCCCATGGTTCAATATCGCCCGACACTGCCCGCGCTATGTCGGTGATGTGCGAGTTAATTTTCTTCAAACTGTTCAGCAGGTCGATATGGATTGATGCGGTTTCTTTTGTAGCAGCTACATCTTTCATCAGGCGTTCATAATGCCGCTTGCGGTAGGTGCGGTGAAGGATCGCGAGATCGCGCCTTGCCTCTAAAACCTCATTGGCGAGTGGTTTATTGTCCGCTGAAAATGCCGCAATTGCTTTCTCGAACCGTTCAGCAATTTTGCCATGATAATCAAATATTTCCGCTTCACCTTCTTTTGAGAACTCCAGACCTTTATTGATTTTCTTCTTCAGCATCGGACAGATGACCTTGGAAATATCATCGCCGATCAATTCAAGCTCGGTCACCACCCACATGTACCGCATGCATTCGTTGGACTGATCTTCATCGAGTTCGCTTTCGGTAACTCTCGTAATGTACTTTGGAATGTTTCTCCTGAAGAAATCAATTTGATCATCCCGCTCCTCGATAGCTTCCACCCGGTCGGTGATATCTTCTTTCAACGCAGCAGGAATTTCGTTTATCATTATCTGGACTTTTTCAGCCATCCGGACGATCTCCCGTTTTATCTGTGCCATT
>PWXV01000014.1 GCA_003568415.1 Ignavibacteriales bacterium | reverse complement strand
CTGCGGCTAACTCCAGCGCTTCGGGTAAAGTTGCAGGTCGGTAATACCGTTGTTTATCGGTGAGAATGTGCACCGATTCAGAAGAGATTGATTTTAATAGTTTACTAATTTCCGGCTCGTTTTTCGTAAATTGATCCATGCCATTTTGAACACACGACTTTACCGCAGCTTCAATTATCGATCTGTAGCCGGTACACCGGCAGAGATTTCCGGTAAGTGCATCGTCGATTTCTGCACGGGTTGGATTTGTCCGGTTTTTATACAACGCAAACATCGCCATAATGATACCCGGCGTACAAAAGCCGCACTGGCTGCCGTCGGTATCGATCATCGCCTGCTGGACAGGATGCAATTCATCTCCATTAATCTTAAGATTCTCGACGGTAATGAGCTGCTTGCCGTGAATCATCGGTAGGAACACAAGACAGGAATCCACCACCCGATAGCGGATAGAGCCGTTTACCAACTCGCCAAGAACGACCGAACAAGCGCCGCAATCGCCTTCGGCGCATCCTTCTTTTACACCTTTTTGATCAGGTAAACTTCGGAGATAATTCAAAACCGTAGTGGTGGGTTTTAATTTCGAGCCGGGGGCGAAATCGATAGTTGTAATGGTACCGTCAAGCACAAATGAGATGGCAGATTGCATAGGCGGTATATTTTATTATAACTAAATATGTATTTTTAAGTATACTAACTTTGGGATGAAACTTCAAGTATTACTTGAACTATAGTTTTTCCCTCTTGTCATCTCTTCTCACTGTACCACCTAAAACCAATGCTGCTCCAATAATAACGAGATTTTTAATGATATACTGTCCCTCGGTTGTCAAGCCGTATGGAAACTGAGTAAATGTTACTTCAGGGAGTAAAATAAGTGGCAGAAATGTACCAGGAATTTGAAGAAATAAAAGCAGAATTGCGATCCGAACGAGTGATTTGAATAGGAGCGTCACACCAATTGCGACTTCCCACCATCCTAACAAAGGTACAAACAAATCCGGATTCACCCAGTAAACCGTACCCCGCACAAGACTTTCTGCAGGACTGATGCCCATTGGTTTTAAAACACCGAACCATATAAATACGATTGCAATTGATATTCTAAGAGCAAAATATCCATATGTCTCCATAAATCCGGCTATCTGCTGATCGATTTTTTCAAGCCTTCCACCTGTTCTAAATATTTTTTCCATTAAATTCACTCCGAAAAGTTACAGAATTTCAATGTATATACCATATATAACAAATTTATCTAATAGATTAATACGAAGAGAGGAAATACACTCAAACAGAATTCACTTATCAAAACTCAATATACCTTCTTGTCTACAAGATGATGAAATGTCTCAAACAACTCCAAACTCTCATTCTTTAGAAAATCACCAACAATTTCGACAGGACTACCACCCAGTTCTTTCATAGTTTCAGTGGATATATGAAGCTCATTAAATCCCACATTTTGAGCATCACTGATTGAAGCACCATATACAATTTTGGAAATTTTCGCCCAGTGAATAGCGCTAAAACACATAGGGCAGGGTTCACAGGTTGAGTAAATAACACATCCGGAAAGGTCAACACTATTAAGGACTTTGCACGCCTCACGTATTGCGTTTACTTCAGCGTGTGCGGTAATATCGGTAGTTTGCCATACAACATTATGAACACAAGTGATAAGCTTACCGTCTTTTACAATAGCGGCTCCGAAAGGTGTCTGTCCATTGGCGACACCTTCTCTTGCCTTCTCAATAGCCATACGCATATATTGCTCGTCGTTTCTGTTCATTGAAAATCCTTACTCTTATCAAAAATTACTGGTTTGTTACCACATTACTTTCAGTGATAACCGGAGAGATAAATATACGGCAATTACACACCGAACCCATCCTTATCAACGGGATGGGTTATCTGTAAACAATATAGAGAGATAGTGAAGGAAAATCAAGGAATAGTAATTTATCGGATTGTTCTTACCCAATATTCACTGCCGCATGTCCGCACTGTAACCGCGCCATGGAGGTCGGTACGATAAGTAACAATACCTTTATTTATAAACCGCTGGATGACTTCATTGCCCGGATGATTAAAACGATTCATTCTTCCGACAGAAATGAGTGCTTTTCCCGGCGAAACTATATCTACGAAGCGTGCCGTACTGCTGGTATTCGAACCATGATGTCCTGCTTTTAATATATCGGCTTCAAGAAAATCATCATAATAATGCAGCATATAATTCTCTGCTTCCATCTCAGCATCTCCCGTGATTAAAATACGAATATCTCCATAAACAAGTAACAATACAATAGATGCATTGTTGAGATTCCAGCTTCGGTCGTCTCCCGGTTGTTGTATGAACGCCGGTGCCGGATGCATTACATATAATCGTACATTATCATATTTTTTAATTATATCACCTGCCTGCAATAGTTCTACGGGTATATTTTTTCTCTCAATTTTCTTGTACAATTCTTCATACCATACACCGGTAACCGGCTGTCCGGAATCATATATCATCCCGACATTTATTTCACCCAATACTGTATTAAGGCCGCCGTAATGATCTGCATGACCGTGTGATATCACTACGGCGTCAATATAGCTAATACCGTGTCGTTTCAGAAACGGCACCACTGTCCGTTCTCCTGCATCGGACACCATTGTCCTCGGTCCGGCATCATAAAGCATATTCCTCCCATCGGGAAATTCTATAAACAACGCTTCTCCCTGTCCCACATCCAGCATAGTTATACTAAGAAGCGGCTGCCTGCTTTCGGGATCAAAGGTGATATTGTAATGAACAATATATACATTCAATGTCATGAGTAATGCGATCAGAGATAAACGAAAAAATCGCGGATGGGTGATATGCACAACAACTGAAATGATCGCATAAAAAAGCAGCCCGTTTATAATACCAAAATGATATACTTCGATCGAGGCGAAGGATACTCTTGAGATTAGCTCGACTGTCGATAGTATGCCGGTAAGTAAAAATTCTGTAACAAATCCATATATCTGCTCAAAAAATGAACTGATCAACCCGAAAAGTACCGAGGAGAAACCAAATGATAATACAAAGAATATTCCCGGGATGACAAATAAATTCGCAAAGAACGCAATTACACTGATTCGCTCAAAATAATATGCAGTAAACGGTAACGTGCCGATCTGGGCGGCACAGGAAACCAGAAAAAGTTGTACGAAATAACGGGCAAGCCACGTATCCTCCAGTTTCGGATAACGCCGCCGTAGACCGCTCCAAAAAAGTGGATACAAATAGACTATTGATACTACTGCAGCAAAAGACAACTGGAAAGACGGCTTAAACAACTCACGCGAATCAGCAAACAGGAGTACAAGTGCGGCAACAGCTATTGAATTATAAATATCACTTTTCCGCTGGAGAATAAAACCAAACAAGATAATCGATGCCATTATCGTTGCACGAACCACAGAAGGTGCAGCTCCGGTAACAAACATAAAAATGATAAGCCCAACAATGGTCATTAATAACTTCGGAACGCGCGGGATTCTCAGGAAGCCAAATACAGAAAAGAATATAATCAACATTATACCTACATGTAGTCCAGACACAGCAAGTACATGAATTACACCTGCAGTTATAAATGTCTCACGAACATCATCGCTGATTCGGCTGCGATCACCAAGTAATAACCCGCGTAGAAAATGCGCACTTTCTCCCGAAAGATTACGGTCGATAACACCGGAAATATAATTCCGCACAGGAACTATTATTTTTCGGATAAACTGGCTGGCATCACCATATCCCTGAGATTCAATATTATAATAACCTCGTACATACACCAGAGCGTCAATGTTATGCAACTCGAGATAACGATTAAAATCCGGTTCGTAAGGATTTCGTCGACCCGCAGGACGATTTAAAAAGCCATGTACCAAAGTATATTCACCATACTCAATGTTCAGTAAATCACTGTCATAGCGTGCATCCGGAGATGCTATAACAAGGAGATCATTTCGTGTATAAAATTTCACCTTTCCGTCATATAATGAGTCTGTACGGAGGATAAAGCGGCTTCGGTCTTCGCTAATTCGCGGCCGATCTATGACGGTACCCCAGACAAGCACATTACGGGCAGGATCCACAATTGTATCCGTGGAAGTCCGCTGCGGATTAACCGATTCTACCGAATACTTTGCGTATCCAAGAATCATAAACCCTACAAGAATAGTAATTCCGAAGAAAGGCTTCTTATAGACTATTACTGAGGCAATAATTAAAAGAATGGTAACGCCATATAGCAACGGCAGCACGTTTGTATGCGCCGGGAAGAGGTGAGCAGCTACTATTCCCGTTATAAAAAACAGTGCTACGACGACGGCAGGTCTGCCCCGCATGTTTGCAGCACGACTGAACAGTTCGTCCTGCATTGACATTGTGTGGCTCCTTTACGTTACGTTCAACCACCGTAATACTTTTGGTGCAATATCGGTAATCGATGAGATGCCATCAACAAATTGCGCACTATCGTTGCCATACACCCAGAGCGGTACATCGTTACGTGTGTGCGTTTTCGTCTGCAGGTCTTCGATATTTCCGTGATCGCTTGTCATCACAAGGAGAGTCGAATCATTCATTGTATCACGGAATCCTTTGAGAAATGCGTCAAACCGTTCAAGAATACGAACGGCGTTATCTATATCACGTTTATGACCTGCATGGTCGGTCAAAAAATATTCGAACAAAACAAGATCATGATTTTTTGCAAGTTTTGCAAGCCGATGTCCGGCATCTTCTGCGGGTATTTCAGGGATGTCCGGATACCCGAGCACTTCCCACCGTTCATTCGTTATATCGGCGGAGATTGCCGTTCCCTTGCGCAGATCGTCCGCTGTGTGAAGCGGTAATCCGCTTTGAAGGCATGCCATAGTCGTAACGGTCAAACGCCGCTTTCCTGCATTTATATAATCAAAAAATTGTTGTGGATATGCGTTGCTAAAGTAAAAACTTTTACCCGATTCCTGGATTCTTCTGAAAATATTTTGGTCTCTAATAATAGGACGCAGCGTTGAATACGGGAAAGGTCCGAAATGCTTGCCGATTAATTCTGCTGCATTAATTCCTGTAAATAGTGCAGTCTGCCCGGTACCGCTTTGAGGTAAGCCGTCAATGCCAAGATTTGCGTCAATCGGCACTACTGCATAGTATGAATTTATCAGGCGGGAATTTTTAACCGATGGGATTAAACCGCCAAACATTGAAGAAAGCGTCGGCATTTTTGCAGCAAAGAGCGGGTTAACCGCAGCATCTTCTATTCCGATTCCGACACCATCGAGGAATATGAATGCAATATTTTTTTTAGTGCTATCGTTCACGAGATTCCTGAAATTCCGTCAGCAATCGCTGTATATCACGCTGCCATTGCTGTTCAAATTCTTCCAGCGTAACACCAAGTGAATAAGGTATCGCATCTTCATACTCAAATTCTCCGTTAAACAATCTGAGTAATGTCACCGTATGTGCTTCACCATAGCGTTCAAGTATCGATTTGAACGCCAGAGCAGAAAGATAAATTCCGTCGGTAAAAGTATTTTCATCATACGGGTTCGTTAATAACTCATCTATATCGGATGGAAGTCGTACGGGGAGATGTACAGGAGGCGTTTGTAATCTATGGATACCTGCAAAATACGCCGCAGTACCTTCATATAACCAGCGGGGACAGCCATTCATTCGTCGTGAGTATAAAACCATTCGAACCACCTGCTGTGTCAATACAGACGATAAGGTAGCATTCTCCCGGATATATTCAAGAGGCGCTAAATGGATTTCATTATTATATACCGTACCGGTTTCCCATCGGTGTGTAAACGTTGCATTTTGCAATGAAAATTGATCCGCATGAATAAATACCCCTGTTCTACCCGGTACAGTCAGATTAAAATAATAGCGGAATTCCTGATAATCACTTTCGAGTTGATCGATTATCCTTTGGATGGAATTTTTGGAAAGTGATGATGCATGATGGATGACATAGTTCCTCGAACCGGTCTGTTGTAACAATACACCCTGGGCTGCAAGAAACAATGGAATACATAAAACAACTATATATTTAATCCTTTGCATATTCCGATTTACTCCGAAGCATAATCGTAACCGGACCGCTGTTTGTAAGCTGTACATCCATCATTGCACGAAATTGCCCTGTCTTAACCTGTTCCTCACCAATCCGCTCGCGGACGCATGATACAAAATGGTTATATAAGGTCTCAGCAAGTTCGGGCGGCGCTGCGTGTACGAAACTCGGGCGATTACCTTTTCGTGTATCTGCATGAAGAGTAAACTGAGAAATAACGAGCATCTCGCCATCCACATCATCCAATGATTTATTCATTTTCCCCATGTCGTCTTCAAACACACGCAGATCGGTACAGCGTTGTGCGAGATATTCCGCTTCCATAAAATCATCGTCACCTTTTACTCCGAGAAACACAACATATCCTTTGCCGATCTCACCGGTTACTGTCCCGTTAATAATAACCGAAGCTGACGTTACTCGTTGAATTAATGCTTTCACCAGGAACCTCCAACTATTCTGTTTATTCCGCTCAGGTCTTTCCAAAGCTTGATATCCTGTGCACCATTCGATCGCAATAGCAGTTGTACATCTTCTGACTGATCGTAACCAACTTCACAGAGCAACCAACCATTTTTTTCTAATGAGCCGGGCGCTATCTGAGCAAGCCGTTTCAGGTAAGTCATACCGTCATCGTCATCGGTAAGGGCATATTTAGGTTCGTGTACCTTTATTTCATCGGGAAGTTTTTCCCATTCGTTTTTCGGTATGTATGGCGGATTTGCCGCGATAACGTGAAACCTTTCCTCGCCGTTATTACCTATGTTTGAATCGAGAATATTTATCTTTTTAAAAACTATTCGGTCAACAACTGAATAGGTGCCGGCATTTTCATATGCCACAGATAATGCATCATCCGAGATATCGATAGCCGTTATCGATGCGTTTTCAAGTTCAGCAGCCAGCGTTACCGCAATACAGCCGCTCCCGGTACCGACATCAAGTATACGGGAGGGTGAAATATTTTGCGCCGCTAAAATTTCAAGCACCGATTCCACAAGATGTTCGGTTTCGGGTCTGGGAATCAGAACACCTGATCGAACCGCAAATCGTCTACCATAAAATTCTGTGTATCCAAGAATATACTGTAATGGTTCCCGGTTCACCCGCCTGACGAATAGAGTTTTATACCTATCGAGTTCTTCCTGAACGAGTGGTTTATCAAATCGTGTATACAGATCGATACGTTTGTAGCCGAGTGCAACGGCGAGCATTTGTTCAGCATTTAATCGAGGGCTCTCAATCCCCTTATCCGCGAGATATTGTTCACTCCACTGAAGAAGCGATAGTATAGTCCAGTCTTTTTTTGTATCCGTATCAGACATTTTGAATATTTATCTAATTATTACCCGGCCTGTGATCGAAGTTGTGAGGGCAGTGACGATGCATATTCAACCGCGATTAGTAAATCACAGATACTACTTGAAACATTTGTAAGATTATCTTTATTAGTTACTGCAACAATATAATATTTTGTACCGAGTTGCTTCTTAAATTCATTCAACAACTGAACTATCTGTGTTTGATTTTTTTGATGAATCGCCTGGATGATAATCGGTTTATTGTGTATTCTCGGATGCGGGATAATGATATCGGGTTCAAATACAACCGCTTTCTTATCCGGAAGCACAACATTAAATTTTTTCCCACGGTGTTTGTGGTCTAATCCGCTGTTATCAAGATAATGACATATCTTCTTCTCAATATTACTATGTGCTTTGTGTTCCTTTTCCCATGGATCAAAACCCTTATATTTCTTTACCAGCTCACGTAATTTTTGATTAAAGTTCTGCTCATCACCTTCATGTTTTGTCTGAGAAGAACCACCTGTCACTCCGGCACCACCGGTGGCGCTTCCCCCTTTCTTCTTTCTTCTTCGTCTGCGGCGTTTCTTTTTTTTCTCTTCACTTGATTGTTTTTCTTGTTCAGACACTGTACCTCTCTTTCATATATATTATGATAATGTAAAATATGCAGATAAACGTTTAATAGAGTCTTTCTTATCTTCTTGTCCTATTTTTGCCTTATCAACAGCCTTTTTCAATATCTGAATTGATTCGTCATACACAATCTTATTAATTGGATACGGGGTTCCGTCTTTTCCACCAACAGCATAACTGAATCGCGCCGGATCTTCAAAACTCGGCGAAGCACCATAAATAACTTCACTCATAAGTGCAAGCGCTCGAAGGGTTTTCGCTCCGACCCCCTCAAGTCCGACAAGGGATTCATATGTATCCGGCTGTCGTTCGTATGTTGATAATAATACAGATTTCAGCCGGTCGGGTCGAATATCCCGGTACGATACCCAATGCCGTGAAGGCATCTTAAAGGTCTGCATTGCTGATCCTGCGATTGTCGGCGAAGCAACATCAAACAGATCTCCTTGCGTCGGTTTATCGATCGTGCGAGAGATTCGAACAACTTCTCGAAGATCACTGAGCACCTGTTTTGTCGGCTGATTAATAATCTTTATCGAACTCATTCGTACATCCTCGCTTATGCCGGCAGAAAGATCAAGAGCATCGCCTTTCCTATCGGCAATTATACCGGCGTGCGGTTCCACAACATACGATTGTATATTACTACTCAGCCAGTGATAGCGGCGGGCATATCGCAACGATTCATTCATACCTTGTTGAACAACAGCCCACTCACCAGTACCAGTGAATAAAATTGAATGAGCATAGATCTGGTAACCATCCTGTAAAACTGCAGAATCGACCTTTGCACTCATTCTGCTGGCATAAACAAGCGGCTCCGGATCCAATCCAATTGATTCACACTGCTGACGGATTTGATCGGGTGTTTTTCTTGAGACACCACCTTTGCCGCCTGCAACATAAAGATCAAGATCTCGATTGATCTTTTTTAATCCATCCTTTAAGGCACCCAGCGTTGTCGTTGTTACTCCGCTCGAGTGCCAGTCAAACCCTATCACACAACCAAATGCCTGAAACCAATACGGGTTTGAAAGTCGCCGCAACACCTCATCAGGTCCGTATTCTTCCACAATCGCACGAACTATCTCGCGTGATAAAGAAACCATACGGTTAAAAAGCCACGGGGGCGCTTTACCCCCGTGCAATGGTGCTTCGGCTATACCAGTTTTCATACTATTTCATTTCACGTACCGGTCAAACCAGTCAACTACTCTGTTTAACATATCGATTTGATGCTCACGTTCCGAGATACCATGTCCTGCCCGGGGATAGAGAACGAATTCAGTATCGACATCAAAGTGTTGAAGGGCACGGTAAAGTTCCCAGCCCTGACCCGGTGGCACACGATCATCCTGTTCTCCGAATAGGATCAATGTCGGTGCATCGTTACCGTCGACATGATTCAGCGGTGAGCGCTCCCACTGTAAATCCATCTGATCCCAGGTATATCCATCCCAGTGAGCCAACGCCATTTCGTCGGGGATATCGGTCATTCCTCCGAAGCTAATCCAGTTTGCAATTCCCGCTCCCATGATAGCAGCTTGAAATCGGTCAGCTGCTGTTGCGGCAGCCCAGGCACTTGTGTAGCCGCCGTAACTCCACCCACCAATTCCCAAACGGTTTTCGTCTGCTATCCCATCATCGATGAGAAAATCCGCGCCGGCAACAATATCGTACCATTCTTCACCCATCATATCCCCCATATTCGCTTCAATAAAATCATATCCGCGGCTTGTACTGCCCCGATAATTGGGTAATAAAACTACATATCCTCTGCCGGCCAATAGTTGCCCCCAACGTGACCAGCTTCCGTGCCAGCTTTGTAAATATGCTGCTTCGGGACCACCGTGTATTTGAAGAATAGTCGGATACCGTTGTCCTTCTTCATAATCTACAGGCTTTATTAAAACTCCCTGGATTTCGAAACCATCCGGTCGGGTCCAACTCACTTCGCTTACTTCTCCAAGACGGATATCATCAATATGAGCATTAAAATCAGTCAGCCGTTCAACAGACTGATTTCCTAATGAACCACTCCACAGTTCAGACGGTCGATCAGGTACATGACCTGTGGTTGCAAAGATGTTACCATCGTTAGCAAGGCTAATACCGGAGAGCACACCCCGATAGTCGATAATCTGTGTAACCCTTTGATTACGAATATCGACGCGATTCAGCGTTGTTCTTGTATCTTGCTGTGCTGTAAACCAAATTTCGTTATTGGATATCCAATTGTGTGACGTAACTGTACCGGGGAAATCTTCGATGATCGAAGTCCATTCACCTTCATCAAATGGTACAAGAAATACTCCGCCATCAATTGGTTCGCGGCCTTCACCGCGAGCATTTTTAATTGCTAGATTTCTGCCATCGGGTGAGAAATGCACCGGTCCTGTTTTACCGGGAAGTTCTACGAACAATTCTGCATCTCCACCCTGTGCGTCGACCATATAGAGATCTCCATAGTAACTTGCATCAATAGTCGGAACTTCTGTACCGATAAGTGCTATTCGTTCTCCATCAGGTGACCAGAAGAAATTCCATACACTTATATCATTGCGAACCACCTCACGGGTATCCTTTGTTTCAACGTCAATTGCATGCAGGCGTATTGTCCGATGATCCTGATCTACGACTTTCCAATCACGTCCTGCTTCGTGCTCCTGTCGCTTTTCTTCCGGGACTTGATCCTGGCTTACATATGCAATTTCACGGCCATCAGGCGACCACTGGAAAGATTGAACTCCCGTCGGTGCATCGGTTATTCTATCTGCTTCACCACCATCAACAGGTATACGATATACTTGCGGTGATCCATCCCGGGTGGACCGGAATCCCAACCACTTACCATCGGGTGAGAATGCGGGCGACATATCATTTTGAGGATCCCAGGTAAACCGTCTGTACTCGTCGTCCGCCACATTATATATCCAAATATCATTGAAAGGACTGCCGGGACCATCATCTTCGGTCCTATGTCGTTGTACTACAAAAGCTATAAGATCTCCGTCCGGAGAAATAACTGCAGAATGTACATTACGAATTTGAACAATATCCTCAGGAGTCAGAATTCGTTCCTGCGTTTCAGCTATGCATGGAAGAATTAGAAAAACAAATAATACAATGATGAACCGGTTAACGGATTTCATATTTCCCTCCGTATTTTTCTAGTCGGTGGTTATAATTATTTAGAGTCTTTGAGTTTTTCAATCAGCATATTTGAGAAATCTTCAAGCTTATAGTTTGCTTTCGCTAAATATTCAGCACGAAACTTTTCGGCCATCGGTCTCAGTGTTTCATACACTTCGCCACTACAAAAAATGATGGGAGTGTCAGTATTCGGACCGTCCTTGCGCGCCATTTGCAAAATTGCGATACCGGGTAAACGGCCCTTTACTTCTTCGTCCTTAAAATCGTTATCAATAATAATGAGATCGAATTTTTTATCGTGGATCATCTCACGAGTCTTGACACTGTTTTCAGTTTCAATAGTTTCGATCTTTGCCTTTAATTTTTTTGCCGCTTGTTTAATGGCAAGCAGATGCGATTTTCTCACTCCGTCGTCGTCATCAGCGACAAGAATAGCATAATTCATGGAATTACGATTTCCTTTTACAATTCTTTAATTCAAATTTAAGTTTGCGTATTTCACCCTTTTATAACACCGATCGGTATCAACCGTGCAACTTTCCTTGATAGTCCCGCTTCATGTACGACATCAACCACCGACTCCACATCTTTATAAGCATCGGGTTGTTCCTCAGTCAAACCGCGTTTGGAAGCACCGCGCACCTTTACTCCTTTTTGATTTAATTGCTGCAATAATTCATTAGCCGATATATCTCGACTTGCTTTCTTACGGCTCATTGCTCTACCAGCGCCGTGGCACGTCGAACCGTAGCTTTCACGCATAGAATTTTCCTCACCAGCTAGAACATACGAACTCGTTCCCATACTGCCGGGTATAAGAACCGGTTGGCCAACCCCGCGATATTCTTCATTTACATCGGGATGCCCCTTCGGGAATGCACGGGTTGCCCCTTTCCGATGTACCAGCACCTCGCGCTCTCCTTTATCGGTTTGATGCTTTTCAAATTTTGCTATATTATGTGCGACATCATAGACAAGCCGTAAATTACCGTTCTTGAGCAAGCGGTTAAAAACACCTCGAGTCCAGTGCGTTATCATCTGACGGTTTGCAAAAGCAAAGTTTGCCGATGCCGCCATTGCCTTCAGATACCCTTCACCTTCCTCAGATCGAACCGGTACGCATGCAAGTTGTCGGTCAGGTAATGAAATTTTATATTTCTTTAATCCCTGTTGCATTATATCCAGATAATCCGTACACACCTGATGACCCAGTCCGCGGGACCCCGTGTGAATAAGAATAACAATTTGTCCTTCATGTAAACCGAATACGCGTGCCGCTTCATCATCAAATACAGACTCCACGACCTGAATTTCCAGGAAATGATTGCCCGAACCGAGTGTACCGAGTTGTTTGATACCTCGTTGTTTTGCACGATTGCTTACCTTGGTTGCATCTGCACTTTTAATTGTTCCATTCTCTTCGATACGCGACACATCGATATCCTCACCATAGCCCTGCTGAACAGCCCACTGGGCACCGTTTTGAAGCACATCATGTATTTCTTTTTCTGAGAGCTTTCTCTTTCCTTCCTTTCCCGTTCCACAAGGAATGGCTTTAAATAATTCTTCAAGCAAATTATCCACGTGTGGTCGGATATCCGAGACTTCAAACGGTGATGCAAGGAGTCTCACACCGCAATTAATATCAAATCCGACTCCTCCTGCCGACACAACACCCTCGTCGGGATCTACCGCTGCCACACCACCTATGCAAAATCCATACCCCTGATGCGCATCGGGCATTGCAATAGAATCACCAACAAGTCCGTTCAGCATTGCTACATTTGCTACCTGATCAAGTGTTTGATCTTTAGTAATTGCCTCGAGAAGTTTTTCGTTCGCGTAGATTCTGCCATCGCTTTTCATTCCTTCCCGGTATGTCTTCGATAATCGGTATCTGTATTTTCCTATTGATTCTAAATTTGCCACGTCCGTCACCTCCTGATTTCCGAATTAAATATCGACAAATACACGAACAATAAATCCATTATTTACTTGTTCAAATTTAAGTTGGTGATATGTAATTGCCTTTACATCAGTACGAACATCATGATCCTCGGTTCTGGTTTCACCATACAAAACAGCGATCAGTGAATAGTCTTCCTGCAAT
The DNA here is from genome assembly GCA_003568415.1 of Ignavibacteriales bacterium. GTDB lineage: Bacteria > Bacteroidota > Ignavibacteria > T3Sed10-11 > T3Sed10-11 > T3Sed10-11. Next base: position 5,721 of record PWXV01000014.1, on the reverse strand, counting down.
TTCACATCTGCCTTTGCCGGCAGAAACGACTCACCGTCAATTATATACAGGACTTCATTTAAATACCGCACAAGTAATTGTTCCCAATCACCGGCACTCACCTCGATAGTGTGTTTATTTTTTACTGCTACAGAATCAGGGTCGGTTATTATTGAAGTAAGTGCTATAGCAGCATTTGCTAGTCCCTCCTCACGTGTAGCACCGTATGCTTCAAAACCGATATCAGCAGTGTGCTCTAAAATCCGATATGATTCACTCATATACAATAATACTCAATCATTCGCCGGCACAGCATTCCGGTCGTATACTATAGTTCCGCCAAGAATTGTTTGATCCGGCCGGATATGCAACAATTCAGATACATCTACTTGCATAACATCATCGGGATAAATAACAAAATCAGCCAGCATACCCGCTTCAAGAGTTCCTTTGAGTCCTTCCTCAAACGATGCATACGCCGCCCATGTAGTCATCATTCTGAATGCTTCTTCACGGGTTACACGCTGCCCGGGATACCATCCACCTTCCGGTTCAAAATTCTCGTCCTGTCGCGTCTCGGCAGCAAAGATTCCAAGTAAAGGATTCACCGGTTCAACAGGAAAATCGGAACCACCGGCAATAATCGAGCCCTGTTCAATAAATGTACGCCACGCATATGCACCCTCAGCTCGTTCTGCACCGAGACGATCAAGAGCCCAGAACATGTCCGATGTACAATGGATCGGTTGCATACTGGGAATAATGCCGTATTCCCTGAACCTCATAAAATCATCAGGATGAACGACCTGCGCATGTTCAATTCGCAACCGATGATTATGTGCAGGAATTCTTCTTAGCGCCCGTTCATACGCATTAAGCACAACACGATTCGCGCGGTCGCCGATTGCATGGGTGCATACCTGAAATCCGTTTTCAAGTGCCTGTACAGTAATATCGAAAATTTCATCTTCACTCTTTAGCAACAAGCCGTCATTTTCAAGTTCGTCGCTGTACGGTTCTATCAATGCAGCACCACGTGAACCGAGTGCACCATCGGAATATAGTTTTATTGACCGAACGGTAAGCATATTACGCGCCTGCCAGGTTAGTGGTCCACGCTGTAAAAAATGTTCCCAGGTATCGCCGGGCCCATCGATGGCGGCATATAGTCGAAACACAGAATCTCCCGAACGTATAATATCCCGGTAAATATCGATCGTTTCAAGGTCGATTCCCATATCGTGAACGGTCGTAATACCATACGACAAACACTCGTTAATTGCAAGCTGTAGTGCTTCACGTTTTTGAGATGGAGTGGGATCGGGGATTTGATTGGATACAAGTCCCATAGCAGCATCGATAAGTACACCGGTCGGGTTACCATCTGTATCATGGATAATTCGACCTCCATCGGGATCGGGTGTATCATGTGTAACTCCTGCTTGTTCAAGTGCCTTACTATTTACCCAGGCTGCGTGACCATCTACACGCGTAAGGTACACCGGATTGTCAGGTGCGACACGATCGAGCACTGAATGATCCGGGAATTCACGTTCCGGCCAGTGGTTTTGATCCCAACCCCGTCCGCGAATCCACTCACCCGGTTCGATATCGGCAACTTCCTCCCGTACAAGTTCAGCTATTTCCTCCTCACTTTGTGTCCCGACAAGATTAATGATCATCATACTGGTACCTAATCCGAGCATGTGGGCGTGAGCGTCTGTTAATCCGGGTATAACGGTTCGTTCTTGAAGATCGATGACGTTTTCAGACTCATATAATTGCATTATTTCATCATTTGTACCGGCTGCAATAATCTTACCCTTACCTATTGCAAGTGCTTCTACAATGTCATTTTCCTGATTCATAGTGTAAATAGTGCCGTTGTGCACTATCATATCCACAGCAGTATCATCTATCATTATAAAATACCCTATCGTTGCGATTGTCATTACAACAAATAGTATAAAAATATTGCGAGGGTTCATGGTTCTCCGTTGATAGCAAGGTGAGGGTTTTATCAACATTCATAGCAATGTAAGATAAAAAAAATCCGGTTAAAAAGCCATGCTAATTTGTTGATTTTAAAGAGGTTTTTCTCTATGTTTTTAGCATTTACATTAGTCTACATAAATAATAAATAACAATAACAGGAACTATGAGTCATACATACGAAGAATTTGTTGAGATAGTCAGACGGTTACGGCGGGAATGTCCGTGGGATCGCGAACAAACACACGAATCCATCAGACAAAATCTCATCGAAGAGGCATATGAGGTTGTAGAGTCAATCGATGCCGGTGATATCGATGAGATGAAAAAGGAGCTGGGAGACCTCTTGTTACACGTGGTATTTCACTCGGTAATCGCCGAGGAAGAAGAAGAGTTCACACTCGAAGAAGTGGTATCACTCATCAGCGAAAAACTGATACGGCGCCACCCGCATGTCTTTGGCGATACAGTTGTTAACGGTCAGGATGATGTGATTCGGAATTGGGAACGTATTAAGCTTGATGAAGGACGCACATCGGTAATCGATGGTATCCCCGCAGCTCTGCCTGCACTTGTGCGTGCACTACGATTACAGGAAAAAGCATCGAAGGTAGGTTTTGATTGGGAAAAAAAAGAAGACTGCTGGAAAAAAGTTGAGGAGGAACTCACTGAATTCAAAACTGTTTCAGATGAGGATAATGATGAAGAGACAATAACGGACGAACTCGGAGACCTGCTTTTTTCAATCGTAAACTATTCCCGCTTTCTGAAAATTAATCCGGAAGATGCATTACGGAGAACAAATGAAAAATTCATTAAGCGATTTCAAATAATTGAAGAAAGACTGAAAGAGCAAGGAAAGGATATACACGAAACATCCCTGGAAGAGATGGATAAAATCTGGGAAGAGACAAAAGGCAAAATAAAAAGGTGAACCCGCTGATTCGGGTTCACCTTTCATTACCTATTCAAGATCGTCATCCTTCTTGTCATTACCTTGCTTTTTCGGCCCATTTGTTTTATAGTCCTCATATGCATCGATAATATCTTTTACCAGTTTGTGCCGCACGACATCATTCTTGTTGAAATACACAAACGAAACTCCTTCGATCTTTTTCAAAACCGATTGTATCTCAACAAGACCGGAAATGGCATTAAACGGTAAATCAATCTGCGTAATATCACCGGTAATGACCGCTTTGGAATTAACCCCGAGCCGTGTTAAAAACATTTTCATTTGCAGACTGCTTGCATTTTGCGCCTCATCGAGAATAACAAATGCGTTATTTAACGTCCTACCGCGCATATAGGCAATCGGAGCAATTTCCACAATCCGACGCTCGATGTATATTTTAAGTTTTTCAGCGGGTATCATATCATCAAGAGCATCGTAGAGAGGCCGAAGGTACGGATCTACTTTTTCACGCATATCACCCGGCAGGAAGCCCAAACTTTCACCTGCTTCAACCGCAGGCCGGGTGAGGATAATTCTATTCACCTGCCTGTTCTTCAGTGCAGCCACAGCCGACGCAACGGCAAGGTATGTCTTTCCGGTTCCGGCTGGTCCGATACCAAAGACAATATCGTTTTTCATAATTGCCTTAACATATCGTTGCTGGCCTTCGGTTTTGGCTTTTATCATACCGTTCTTGGTAAACAAGACGGCATTGTCCGCGTCTTCCTTTTCATAGGGTAATTGTTCCCGCGAAGTTCCGTTGGACGGTTTCATCGAGGAATCAACCAGGTCGATCACGGTCTCTACATCATTAGCAGTAAGATTTTTATTTTTGTTGAGAATGAAGATAAGCTCTTTGATGACACGTTCTATCTGCACGATCTCAGCTTCATCACCCTGCAGGGTAATTTGATCTCCCCGTACGACTATATTTGAATCAAATCGCTGTTCGAGAATCGCTAAATGCTTGTCGTTGAAACCGAGTAACGACAGCTTATCAACACCTTCCAATGAAATCTTTTTTTCTTTCGTAATGCTCGTCCCTCCTTTTGTAATTACTCAACAAATGATTTCCGAAATAAAAAATAAAGCCCTTACTACATCTTCAGGCAAACTGAAGATGCCATAAGGGCTTAAATGCTATATAACGTATTTGAATCAATAAACTAAAATACGAACACTTTATTGTTTGTGGTTATCGAAGACCTTCTCTTACTTCACGATAGTATCTGTTTGCTGCATCCTGCTCTCCTGAAGTCATTCTACCATCGCCTTTCGGCGGAACCTGGAGCCGCTGACCCGGATGAATAATATCGGGATCGCGAATCTTATCGCGGTTTGCCTGCCAGATGCGCGGCCAGAGCCATGCATTATCGTAGATGTCACGCTTCTTCGCGATGTTCCATAAACAATCCCGGTCTCGCGACCACGTCCCGACGGTATAGGTAATTACCATTCCTTCGAGTCGATCCAATAAATTATTTACACGTTCATCAAGTGCCATCAACCGATCATAGGTATCGGGATGGGCAGTTTGTCTGTTGCCTTTCAGTTCATTAACAGCTTCCTTCACCTCATCAACCTCATCACGCCGTTGTAATAACTCCTGATCAGACAATCTTTCAAGTGCACTCACCTGATTTTCGAGTTGCTGAATTCTTTCAACAAGGCTACGAATCTCAGCTTCTGTTGCACCTACCATCGCCAGGATTTCCTCACGGCATGCCTGGTATTCTGCTTGCTTACTTGCGATTTGTTCATTCAACTCTTCAATCTCAGCTTCGAGTGCATCCAATTGTTGTCGCAATTCATCTCGCTGTTGTGTATATTCTGCCATCTGCTGCTCCCACTCGTCGCGGGTCATGTCGTTCTGTGCAGAAAGATCTGTAACCGCGAATGAAGTTACGAATAACGCAGCAACAAGCAGATAGAGTAGTGATCTATATTTCATGTTTAAACTCCTTACTATTCTATTTTAGTTATTTATAAACTTTATCAAAATTGGGTCAGGTATAATTACGCGTCTTAGTCCCATTGCTGCAGACGCTGGCGGACTTTTTCTTTGTCTTCCGCACAAGTTCTCAGATTTTGATCCAATTCAGATACCTGCTGCTGCAAACTTGATCTTTCTCCTTCTTTCGATTCAATTTCTCTTTCAAGCGCGGCAACCTCAGCTCTGAGGTCTTCAAGCTGCGCTAATTCTTCAGCACTTGGCCGTCGGGCACACCCCATGATAAGGGCAGAAATAGTAATGATAACAAGAACGTGTGTCATCACTTTTTTAATTAACGTCATAAGTCCCTCCTATTTTGGATGACGGGTAAAGAAATAAACCATAGAGCACCGATTTGCGCGTGCTTTAAAGTGTTTGCATAATATAAAATAATTTCTTATTTGTCAAGATACATCTGCGAATTTTTGAAATTTTTTCATAGGGATATTTTCCATAAAATCAAGCATATATAGAAAAAATACCCCGCATATCCCTATGCGGGGTATGCTATTCTATGTCTTGTTTTTATCCATTACTTCAGGAACATCATTTTCTTAACATCCGTGAAGTCGCCTGCCTGGATGCGATAAATGTACATACCGCTTGATACCGGGTTCCCAGCCTGATTACGACCATCCCAGACTACATTGTAATGTCCCGGATCGTACATCTCGCCGGAAACAAGCGTCGCCACCCGCTGACCGAGTACGTTATAAATTTCAAGTGTTACCTGTACTTGTTCAGGTATCGAGAAGTCTATAGTCGTGCTCGGGTTGAACGGATTCGGATAGTTTTGTTCGAG
>PWXV01000189.1 GCA_003568415.1 Ignavibacteriales bacterium | reverse complement strand
TCCGATATTCAACAATATTCTTTTATATCCCATCTCCGATGCTTTTTCAATACCGTTACGTAAACCCGTTAATGCATTATTTTTATCCGACAGGTGCCACCGTGCTATGCCTTCCATTAGATCAATTTGAATGAGGATATGATTGCGCTGCCGTTCGGTAACGTACTTTCTCAGTATTTGTGCAACCGCAATTACATCTTCAAACTTTTCGCTCAGCAGATAATAACGCATCATTGCCAGGTAACGACTTTCATCAATTACGGTGTATTCATCGGAAATTGCAGCATTGGTCGTTTTCACCCAGTTTTCCACCTTATCGTACTCGCCGGTTAATAAAGCGAGGGCAATGTGTTCGATTTCAATATCCGCTTCATAAACCGGAATGGTACTATTGTTCACAAGAATTTCTGCCTTTAAGAAGGTTCCAAGTGCTTGCTCATGCTGTCCACACAGAGAATTAATCACCGTTAATAAAAACAATGCATTGCAGACAATATCCGGTTCATCACCTAATTCCCCAAGCTCGATTGCACGCTCGAGAATATTTCGTGCATCATCGAGTTCATTCAAATGATAAAGCACCCGTCCCAGTTGATAATATATATAACCCGCTGCCGGCAGCGAATCTATTTCGTTTTCCCGTGCAAAACGTAACGCCTCTTCCAGCTTTATACGGGCGACTGCAAGCGATCGTGTAATGGAGTATAAGTACCCGGTATGTCCCAACATCGCAAGGGAAACATAATAATTGCCCGCCCTGAAATTATCATCGAATGCATTTTCAAATATTGTAATTGCTTTGTGAGCATATCCCTGCTTCATATAAATTCTGCCGATATTGAATTGCAGCAATCCCCGAATTTGAAATTGCTCCGGAGGAATAGCTTCAAGTACGGCAAGCGACATATCGAGTGACTGTCGGAGTTCTCCACGCAATCTTAGAATAAATGCACGAATTGTTGCAATATGTCCTTTCGCATAGATAATATCATCCGGCGTACTATCGTTCTCGTCAGATTCAATTAAATATTCCGCTGCCTTTAGTGTTTTCTCGATATCGACAGTCTTGTGCATCAGCATTTGTGCCCACGCTTTGATTACCAGCAATGACGAATATTTTGCTGTAATCTCAGCCGGTATTTTTTGATCTAAATTAATAAGTGTAGATAACTCGCTTCTTGATAAAAACAACACACCGTAACGGTCTAACAAAAATGCAGCGCGCTCGAAATTTTTCCCCCGAAGTGCGTAGTTGATTGCCTCGTCAATATTCTGTTGTTCTTCAAACCAGATGCTTGCATTATTGTGGAGTTCTTCGATAAGTCCGGGATAGAGCTGTCTGAGCCGGTGCTGCAACAATTCGGAAAAGAGATGATGATACCGGAACCACTCCCGCTGGTCATCGAGCGGAATAAGAAACAAATTCGACCGCTCAAGATAATCGAGAATCTTTTTTGCGTTCATACCGGCGGTAATGGTGTTGCACAACTCTTCGTTAAAGCGTGATAATATCGAAGTCTGTAAAAGAAACATTTGCACTTCACGTGATTGACTGTTGAGAACTTCCTCGAGAAGATAATCCAAAATATATCTGTTGCTCCCCGTAAATGAATCTATAAACTTCTTGACGTCACGGGTCTCATACAGAGATACTGCCGCAAGCTGCAAACCGGCAATCCATCCCTCGGTGCGTCCGGCGAGTTTTTCAACATCATCCTGTGTTAGTGAAATCTGCATGGTCGATTCAAAAAATTCCACAGCTTCGTTTACCGTGAACCGCAGGTCCCGCTCCCGTATTTCATTTAACTCACCCCGGGCTCTTAAACGATGCAGCGGGAGCAGCGGATCGATACGGGTTGAGATGATAACGCGTACATTCGGAGGAAGGTGGTCGAGAAAGAAAGCGACGGCACGATGTATTTCCCGTTCCCGGATAAAGTAATAATCATCAAACACGATCGTGACCGGCTTTGCATAGAGAAGTAATTCGTTCAGAAGATGGGTCAATATTGTTTCTGCTGCCGGGACGGATGTTCCCTTTAAGCCGGCAACAAGTTTTTCTCCGATATTCTTTTCAACGGTTTGTAGCGAAGAAAGAAAATAAATCAAAAACCGCTGCATGTCGTTATCCGATTCATCCAACGAGAGCCAGGCAAAATTTTCCTCTTTTTTGTTCAGCCAATCAATAACAAACGTGGTTTTTCCGAAGCCGGCCGGTGCTGCCACGAGCACAAGTTTTGAAGGTGCAACATTGAGCTTATCCAATAACCGCCTTCGATGGACGACACCGGTTCGCAGCTGCGGAGGGTGCAGCTTCGTCGCAATAATATCCGGGTAAGGATGTTTCTGTTGTTGGCTTTTTCTCATTGCATTTCAATTCAAAAAGGATATAGCTTCGAAATATAGGAATATTTTGGAAGGATTGCTACATTAAAGAGTTTATGCATTACGCCTGTGTTTCCCGTTATTCAAATCGCTCATATAATTTTATGTGAGACCCCATTAACAACCATTACATAGTACAGATATTACTATGTACTCCGGTACATTCCCTATTCTTCATACATTTTTATCAATTCAACTCGCCGGTTACGCGCCCGATTTTCTTCGGTCTCATTACTGGCAATGAAAGCCTATGGGCCCAGCTCCCGTGAGGTAAACCGGTTTGCGGCAACGCCATGTCCGGATTTCAGAAATCCACCACCGATTCTGCGCGCTGCCACGATAGGGCCATATTGTAATCAACGTTTTCGGTGGCATCGGTGTGCCCGACATGACCCAGCTTGAGTTCAGGGTTCTGCTCCAACAGTTTGGCGATCCCCGGAAAGTAGGTACTGATACACCTGCCAATGACATGAGCGCCAGCGCTTGCATCCTTCGACTCCGCTGCCAATGACGCAAAGGCCATCGCACTCAGATTTCGACGGAGTTTATCCCGCATCAGCGGGGCTCAATCTGACACCCCCCACACTATATTGGATTGTGTCATTATCATGATAAATTGTCACGCTGAGCCCCGACGAGTCGGGGAAGCGTGACAATTTCCAAACTCAGGATGACAGCCCTCACACTAATGGACTATGTCATTCCCATAATAGATTAAAACTATAATTAACTCACCGTGAAAGAAGAAAAAAGTATTTAGACTAAACTTGACTTCTAATTCGCAGTTTTGACATGCTCTACTTCTATTGTAGTATAATCGTTCGTTGAAATTTCTATCTCAACCCATCCGGCTGGTTCATCAAATCTGTATCCAAGTTTAGTTTCTCCTGCGCTGGATTCTTCAAAAGTTGGTTCGCCTAATTCTTCTTTGTACCATTCCACTACATCCTCCAGACTATCCTCAGTCGCATAATCAATTTTAGTCATAGAACCTTCCGGGGCTCGCATACTTTGATGGTTCAAAGCAACTGATCCCGGATACCTTTCTAAAGTTTCATCAACATCGGTTTGGTCTTCTTGCGGTAATCCTTCTCGCTCCTTTTCTTCAGGAGATTCTTCCTCTAATTCGCCTAAAGATCCACTCCATGTTCCATCTCCTTCTCCAAATTCAGAAGCTTCTTCGGAAATTTCCCATGTGCCTGAAACTTCTTCTCCATCAGAAGAGAATTCACCGGACCAGTAAACAACACCAAATGCAGCTTCACCTGAGGCCTCAATAATGCCGTTTGAAACTGTTCCTGTGATATCACCGGCACCGTCGCCTCTGAACCATCCTTCTACTTCTCCCTCGTCAAAGTCAACTTCGAACTGCCATGTTCCACTATATTCCATAGTTAATGGAGCTATTCCCAAAGAGCCCTCCCATTCGCCGGAATACATGGCCTCTCCATTCTGCGCAATGGCTGAATTAAACCCGACAAACATAATTGATAACGAAATTAAACAGAAAACACCTTTTTGTAACATGATAACCTCTCTCTTTTTTGAATTCAGTGTTTAATAGAAATACAAAAGATTTTACTATTATTGTTCAGACATCTTTTTCAATTCAACCCGCCGGTTTAGAGCGCGGTCTTCTTCTGTTTCGTTCCCCGCAACGGGAGCAAGAGATCCGACACCGTGGGCTTTAAGTCGATCCGGTGAAACTCCCTTTTCGGACGTAAGAAACTCAACGACGGCTTCTGCGCGCCGCTGCGATAAATCCATATTGTACTCAAGATTACCGACAGCATCCGTATGACCGACAACACGGAGTTTCAGATCCGGGTTTTGTTCCAGTAACCTGGCGATCTCAGTCAGTACCGGTTCCGATTTTTCCTGTAACGCGGCTTCATCCGTATCGAAGTAGATACCGTAAATTCGAACGCTTCCCGTTTCATCAATATCCCTTGCCATTGCCTCGGCATCTAATTGAACCTGAACCATGCCTGTCTCCATCGGTTGCTCCTCTAAAATTATTAGCATCGAATGGTTTTCATCATGCCGCCGGGCTGTATAAACCGCCACATAAATATCACCTGCCGAATTAGCAAGTCTTGCTAACGAGTAGTGACGATGACTACCCCGTCTAAACACACCAGCATATCCAAGCGGTGCATCGGAATCAACGACTTCACGGCATTGAGCATCATCTCCAATACATTCATAGATAAATTCAAAACCGGCATCCTGAAGTGCTAATTGATAATTTCGATGAACCTCAAGTTCCGAGCGTCCTTCGGGGGCTGTATAACGGATGCGGGTAACCTTACCTTCAAAGGCGGTCCACTCAAATTCTTCATCCTCCATTCCAGTAAC
>PWXV01000160.1 GCA_003568415.1 Ignavibacteriales bacterium | reverse complement strand
TCGAACGCTGGCTCCAGAATTTTGCATACAGGATCGATGTCGGTCCTGCAATCTTTGTAACTGCAGCGGTTGTTTCATTGGTGATCGCATTTTTGACGGTAAGTTATCAATCGATTAAAGCAGCGATGATGAATCCCGTCGAATCGTTACGATATGAATAGTTGCATAGCGCATAGCGCATGGCGCAGAGAGTATGACGCAGAACGCAGAGCGCACAGTCCAACTATTCATTCTACAATTACTAAAAATAGAGAATAATAATGATCTCGTATTATATCAAAATAGCGTTCCGTAACCTGACACGGAATAAACTGTTTTCAGCAATAAATATCTTCGGGCTTGCAGTCGGCTTGACCGGATTTATTCTGATTTCACTCTGGGTACGGTATGAGTTGAGTTACGACCGTTTTCATGAAAACCTGGGAAATATATATCGCATCGGTTCAACCATGGAAACGAACGGACAATCGGAGAAGCTGGCCATGTCGCCGCCGGGTTACGGACCGGGATTGACGGCAACATTTCCCGTTATCGAAAATTATGCCCGCATTATACCATGGCGCCCCGTCGCTATTACTGCCGGTGATAAAAAGTTCAGTCAAAGTATTCATTTCGCCGACGGATCGTTGTTTGAGATCTTTTCGTTTCCCCTCATCCGGGGCGATTCCAGAACGATACTTCGCGAACCGTTTACCGCAGCTATATCTGAGCAGACAGCCCGGAAATACTTCGGCAATGAAAATCCGATCGGACAGGTTCTTAACTTTAACGAACAATACGATGTTACCGTAACGGGAGTCTTTACGGATATCCCCGGGAACTCTCATTTACGGTTCGACTTCCTGATTTCATTGAACACAATGGAACACGAATCGCAAATGGGACCCGGAGCGCTCGATATTTATTACTCAGCGAACTTTTATTCTTACGTATTATTCGGCGACGGAGCTTCGCCCGAAGACATCGTGGAACCATTGCCGGCATTTCTTGATCAATATGCAAGCGATGAACGATCAAGGATATTCAGGCCGTTCTTCGAACCGCTTAAGAAAATTTATCTTTACAGCGATACAAAATATGCAGCGGTCAACGGCGATGTGCGGTATGTGTACATATTCTCCGCAATCGCCGTACTTATCCTGTTCATCGCGGCAATCAATTTCATGAACCTTACCACCGCCCGGTCGATGCACCGCGCCCGTGAAGTCGGCATTCGAAAAGTCTCGGGGAGCGACCGGTTCTCGCTGATACGTCAATTTCTCGGCGAATCGGTTCTCTTATCGATGATCGCGTTTGTATTCGCACTCGTTTTCGCCGAACTGATGCTTCCTTCATTCAGAACACTTGCACAGCTACCTGCACCGGTTCATTACATTGGCGACCCCGGATTTATTGCATTTTTATGTGCAATCACTGTGGTGATCGGACTACTCTCCGGTATTTATCCCGCCCTATACCTGTCGGGTTTTCAGCCGGCGCGAATTCTCAAAGGAGCGTTTCATTCCGAACGGTCGCAGACCCGCATACGCAAAGTGCTTGTCGTATTCCAGTTCTCCCTCGTTATCGGACTAATATTTGCGACGGTGACGATCTATTATCAGATGCGGCACTTCCAATCCGTCGATATTGGCTATGATAAGGAGAATTTGCTATTCTTTCAGACAACAACGCCTTCAATACAGAACCGGACGGAGGAGTTTAAAAACGAGCTGCTTCGTCATCCTTCAATCATTCATGCATCGTCGACTCATCGGGTTATCGGGAATGTTTACGGCGGGTGGAGCTTGAGACTCGATCCCGGTACGAAATACGATGTAACCGCTCTTTATGCCGACGAAGACTTTTTCGATACGTTCGGACTTGAGATGAAATCGGGACGGCATTTCGATCCGTCATTTCATACCGACCGGACAGAAGCGCTCATCATCAACGAAACGGCCGCGGCAGCTATCGGTCTCACCGATCCGGTCGGTCAAGGCGCGGAATTGGAACAGGTGAGAACGGGTACCATCATCGGTGTAGTCAAGGACTTCAACTTTGAATCTCTGCACGTCAATCCGGTACCGATGGTGATTACGAATTTTCCGAATGATCGGTTCATACAATATATGAACGTACGCATCGCTGGAAACGATGTACCGGGTGCTGTTGAACATATTAAAAAAACATGGAGTACATTTGAATCTGAAATACCTTTTTCATTCCGGTTTATGAAAGAGTATCACAATATTTTATATCGCAACGAAGATCGGACTGCGAAGATCGTTCTTTATTTTGCAATATTCGCCGCGTTTCTCGGCAGTCTCGGATTGTTCGGGTTATCGGCATTTTCCGCCGAACGCCGCACGAAGGAGATGGGCATACGAAAAACACTCGGCGCAGCGGTGCCGCAGCTTGTAACGTTATTAACGTGGGATTTCATCAAACTAATACTTCTTGCAAATGTAATCGCCTGGCCGTTTGTATGGTATTTTATGAACAACTGGCTGGAGAACTTCGCCTATAGAATTTCTCTTGAGCCGTGGTTATTCGCACTCGTCGCCGTTGTCTCCACGATTATTGCAATTGCAACGGTGAGTTTTCAGGCGGTGCGGGCTGCGGTTGCGAACCCGGTCGAAGCATTGAGATACGAGTAGTATCTCAATGCGGAGATCCCGTCTTCAGCGGGATGGAAGCATTGCGGTATGAATGAGCATGGTGCATGGGGCATAGAGCAAAGTGTAAATGGGTCGGAATCACCACGCTATGCGCTTCGCACTTTGCGCTATGCGAAAAGTGAAGATAACTCGAAATCCGGAGACAATTGTTTTAAAAATAATTCAACGGGAATACACTGAATATGATCGATCAGAAGCTTTTCATTCCCCCGATACAAACAAATAGTCCGGCTATGAGGATAGTCGGTGCGAAACTCTTTCAACGAACGCAAGTCTTTCGGGCGAATACGATTGCTGTTTTTAACTTCGATCGCATGCATATCATTTTTGCCGTACAATATGAAATCGACTTCGACGCCGCTCCGCGAACGCCAAAAGTAAAGTTCGTAGTGATTACCCTTGTAGGCATTCCAGGCGCGAAGGTGCTGAGCAACCAAACCTTCCAAAGCGGCGCCGGCGATTTCTTCAGGCTGGTCGAGCGGTCCTTTAGGACGCAAACTATGAAAGACACCGGCATCAAAAATATAGAATTTCGGACGGGAAACCAACGCACGCTGTGCATGTTTGGTAAAAACCGGCAAGCGAAATGCCAGCAAAATATCTTCGAGGATTTGTATATATCCCTCGACGGTTTTTCTCTCTACTTCACACTCTCTGGCTACGTTGCTGACATTCAGGAGAGATGCGTGCGAGAAACTCACGGCTTCAAGGAAGCGGGAAAAATTACCGATACTACGAACCAATCCCTCCTGTTGAACTTCTTCACGAATGTAGAGAGTGACATATGCATCGAGGGTATCTTTGGGAGTTGGAGATGAAATCACTATGGGTAACAGACCTAATTCCAATAGCTTTTCAAAGTCGGGAGGTTGTGCTAATTCGGATAATAGGAACGGATGGAATGTTCGATACAACACTCGACCTGCAAGTAAATCAATTCCGGATTGCTTCAGCTTACGAGCACTGGAACCGGTTAGCACAAATGTTTTCTTTATTTTTTCTTCGATGAGACTATGAACGGCGCTCAAAATATCGGGTACTTTTTGAACTTCATCGACGATAATTGTTCTTTTGTCCGGATTGCCGCGAACCGCTTCTATAATGCGTTCCGGACGGGCTGCGTAAGACCGGAATACATCCGGTTTAAGCAAATCGATCCAAAGGGCATCCGAAAAGTGATATTTCAAATAAGTGGATTACCCTGTTCCACGTGGACCGAAGAGAAAAAAGCTTTGATCGGGACTTTTAAAGAATCTTGGAATATATTTTTCCATTTTGCTAAGCATTTTGGAATTAGATATTCCAAAAATACGGAATTGTGGGAAAATTGTCAAGTTAACGAAGAACCAACGCATGGCGCAAAGCGCATGGAGCAGAGAGCATGGCGCAAAGCGTGTAAAGGAGATGAAAACACAACGCTTTGCGCTATGCTAAAATTATAATTCCATTTTGCTAAGCATTTTGGATTTACAGATTCCAAAACATTATACAAATTTCACCGAATAAGTAAAATAAACAGTAGAATAAGTGCTATAATCATTTGAGGGAGGAACCATGCTTAAAAATTTCCTCAAAACCGGAGCGCGGATGCTGCTGCGCCAGAAAGGATACACCGTAATCAATATCGCAGGTCTGGCTGTCGGTGTTGCGGTCTGTTTTCTTATTCTTCTCTGGGTGCAGGATGAGCTCCGCTACGACCGCTTCCACGAAAACGCCGACCGCATGTATCGTACAATATGGGACGGTAAATTCGGCGATAACGAATGGTCGATACCGCTCGGACCAGTCCCGGTCGGAGAAACGCTTCGCAGCCAATTTACGGAGGTTGAATCCGCAACTCAGCTCATACGGCAGGGGAGAACCATCCGGTATCGCGGAGAATATATTATCGAAAATAATTTTCTTTTTGTCGATGAACATTTCTTGGATGTGTTTACGGTCGATTTCATCTCCGGCACACCGGAAACGGCGTTACAAAATCCCGATGCCGTCGTTCTTACCGAGGAGTCGGCACGGAGATATTTCGGAGAGGGTGATCCCGTCGGCAATATCCTTGAATTGACCGACGGTTCTATACTTCAGGTAACCGGCGT
>PWXV01000132.1 GCA_003568415.1 Ignavibacteriales bacterium | reverse complement strand
GGAAAGTATATGACCGGCACACGAATATTCTCATGCATGAATTTTATAATGCATTGTTGAATGGTGAATCGTATGCAACGGCACTCAGGTCTGCAAAATTAACAATGATTGAAAATGAGGACAGTGCCTTCCCGCATTTCTGGGGAGGGTTCGTATTTATTGGAAATTGAGGATATCATTTATTCCTGTAAACGTGCAACGGCAGTCCGGATATAGTTTTCATCAAACGTATCAACCCACGCAAACAATATATTCTCGCCTGCACGTGCCATTCGGGGGTAACCACTTGATCGGTCATCACTTATTCGTGCAATCTTTTCCAACTGACCGGTACTGCCGTCAGTATTTACACGGCGTACCATCAAACCTGCATCCTCTTCGAGTATCTCAATCCACATCACCATCGCAGAGCCATCATCAAGCAGTTCAACTGACACTCTTCCCAACGGCAAACCGTCATCAACACGCACGGGTTCGGTAAACATTTTTCCACTTTTTTCAGAAAAGGCAATATTAACTTTTGCTTCATTATCGGCAGCAGTATACCATGCAGCCACAACATCACTCCCATTTGCAGATAACGCCGGGCCATTTACCGGGCATCCGGGAATATTCCAGCCATCGTGATGTAACGGATATGGTTCCGACCAAACACCGTTCTCATAGCGGACGAGAGATATATCCCGGATTTCATCAGTACTCCTGTCGCGATAGGCAATCAAAACACCGTTTTCCGTTTCAACCGCATTTGTAGGACAGCACTCACAAACCCGCTCGTCTAATACCATCTCAGCTGAAAGTTGGTTGGTTGAATTAATAAATGTTGAACGAAGCTGCATATTCCAGTCGCCCCCGTGAGCATCATCGCCTCCAGCAGCACCCCTATATTCTGCTTCCCGTCCGTCAAGCCATACAAACCCTATACTGCCTTCGGGGTGATTATAAAAAGATGCAAAACCATGTTCGGTTTGTGTACCGTCGTGATGCGGGGTAACGGGCTCATTCCAACTTGATCCACCGTCATCCGATACACTCATTCTGATATCGTAGGCAAAGACCCAATCACCGCTGCTTTCAAGCCAGTGAGCCGCAAGTATTCCATCGTTCGACCGGAATATAGAAGGCACATCCGCCCAGTTGACGAAGAAATCTTCTCCCTCTGCAATGGTAACAGGATCACTCCAGTCGTTCCCGTCAAATGTAGCATATCTAAATGCGTGTGTTTTTTCATTCCCCGGCTCGATCCAGCTCATATAAAAAAGTCCGTCGTTACCGGCAAACACATACGGTTGTCCGCTCTTTACCTCTGCCGGTGATTCAATCTCAAGAAATGAAGTGAATACCTCAGAATCAGGGTTATCGGCTTGTGTGCAGCCGATAAAAACCATACTGATAACTGAAAAAAGGAATACGGATTTCATAAATGCACTCTGCTCTATCTACGATTATGATATTTAAATACAAAATAACTTTTTGAAGAATCAGATTCAACTCAAGCCAGACTTGAAATTTTATACTATATTTGTGTATAATAGCTAATAGTAGAAATCAGTACTATACAAATATAAAAACATAAGTGAGGAGGATGGCATGCATCGATTACCATTTTTGATATTTGTTCTTATCGGAATATTCTTCATATCGTGTGCCCCTGAAGAACCAAGAGATTTGCTCGATGGTGAGATAATAGATCTCACGTATCCGTTCGGTGAAGAGACAATCTTCTGGCCAACCGAAGAACGCGGTTTTGAGCTTGAAGAACTGCACCGGGGATACACCGATGCCGGTTATTATTATACGGCAAACCGATTCTGCACAGCAGAACACGGCGGTACCCATCTCGATGCACCGATCCATTTCTACGAAGGTCGCCGCGAAGCACATGAAATACCACTCGAAGATTTAATCGGCACCGGTATTGTTGTGGATGTTACCGAACAGACAGCGGCCGATCGCGATTACCGTGTGCGGATAAGCGATTTTCAGTCGTGGGAGCAATTGCATGGAAGAATACCTGACGGAGCAATTATTATTATCAGAACGGGTTGGGGACAATACTGGCCGGATCGTAACGCATATCTCGGTACCGATATAATCGGTGAGGAAGCAATACCTGAATTAAGTTTTCCCGGGTTGCATCATGAAACTGCCGAATGGCTGGTAAATGAACGTAACATCAAGGCGATCGGCATCGATACGGCAAGCATCGATTACGGGCAATCAACCGAATTTAAAAGTCATGTCATTCTTGCACGGGAGAATATCCCGATATTTGAAAACGTCGCATATGTCGATCAGCTCCCGTTTGACGGATTCACCATAATTGCACTCCCGATGAAAATAGAACACGGCAGCGGCGGACCTTTAAGAATTGTGGCAATAAAAGATTTATGACAACGCAAAACAAACGATCACCGTGGGTTCGCGGTACGTTCTGGGCAAGTATCGGTTTCTATGCTCTGGTCGCATTTGAATTCTTTTATATGGTGAGTCCGTTTGCGGCATATATTTACAGTGTGTACGGCCCGGGTCTCGAAGCGTTAAAACTCACCGAGTCAACCGGTTGGCTGATTGGATTCTTTATGCCGCACATCGCACGGGAGACAACTTCGTTGTTAATCACATGGCATGAAGCGATCGGAGGAGTCATCCTGACAGCCGGTTTATTGACATTTGCGATCGGGGTAGTACAAATATACCGGAGCAAACTCACCAACAAGCAAGCGGTAACAGGCGGTTTGTATCGATGGATCAGACATCCCCAGTACATCGCATTGATGATCGCAAGTTTTGGAATGCTTCTCCTCTGGCCAAGGTATCTTGTCCTTTTCGGATTTATCACCGTCTGCTTCGCATATTATATGCTCGCCCGAATGGAGGAAAGGATATGCCGGCGCGAATTTCCGGGTTATGATGAATACACAATCCGGACCGGCATGTTTTTTCCGTACTCTGTTGAAAAATACATTCACCGCCTGCCGTTTCCGGACGGACGTAACGTACGAATACTCACCGGTTTTGCATTATACGTTTTTTGTATCTTCATCGCGTTTGCAGGCGCCCGGCTGGTACATGAGAATTCGATCAATAGTCTTTATGTATACGAAACGCAAACCGATGTCTATCTTTCCGTCGGCCGGCTCGATCGCGATTCAATCGCCGCGCTTGCCGCACTTGCCGTGAACAATCCTGATGTCGGTTACGCACTCTCTCCCTACCAAACAGAGAAGAACCGGTTTATCAACTATGTTATGCCTGTCGATTTATATATATCCGAAGTGCCGATGTATATCCCCGAAGGTGTCCGGACGGCACATCACTCGCCGGGAAGAAAAGATCAGAGCCGTTACAAGATAATTTTCACCCTGGCACATTTTAGCGGCGAAAGCACTGCCGACGGTCGTGATATACTCCGGCGGGCGGTCAACAAATCCCCGCTCCTCGAAGTATGGATAGACCGCCCCAATCAGCGGATTTTGCGCGTGCTTAATCCTCCCGAGACCGAATTTTATAACGGCATTCCGGTACCGGTATTTTGAAGGAACTTATTATCTCCTCTTATGTTTTTTAAATATCAGCATACGGAGAAACAATGGAAACAGTCCGCTCAAAAGACGGAACCACAATAGCATACCGGAAAAGCGGTACCGGTTCACCGCTTGTTCTTATTCACGGCAGCACCGCAGATCACTCCAGATGGAATTCAATTCTACCTGAATTAGAAAATCGTTTCACCGTTTATGCCGTAGACCGCCGCGGCCGGGGCAAAAGCGGCGACAACGATACCTATAACCTTGAACGTGAGTTTGAGGACATCGTTGCCGTCGTGGACGCCGCCGGGTCACGCGTTAATCTTCTCGGTCATTCCTTCGGCGCACTCTGTGCGATGGATGCAGCACTTCGAACCGACCGTCTGAATAAGCTGATACTCTACGAACCGGTCTTCCCGGTGGAAGGAATCGAATTGTATGAACCGGGAGCAAGAGAAAAGCTTGAAGATATAGCAAAGCAAGGCGACCGGGAAAAACTTCTTGTGTCGTTTTTTCGGGATATAGTCAAGATGACGGAAAAAGATATCGATGTTTTAAAAAGCGAACCGGCATGGCAAGCCCGGTTAGCTGCTGCACACACGCTTGTACGCGAGATGGCAGATGAAGATTATCGGTTTGAACCCCCACGATTTAAGGATCTTACCGTCCCCACACTCCTGTTGCTCGGTGAAAAAAGTCCGCCGTTTCTTAAAAAACCCACGGAGAAACTTGCTTCAGTTCTTCCGAACGATAAAGTTGTCATACTGAACGGTCAGGGACATGCCGCAATGAGTACCGCACCAGAGCTATTCTTAAATGAAATTATACAATTTCTTTTGGATTGAGATATGTCAGTAGAACAAACCGGAATCCGTTTTAAAATAAATAGGATCAATTTTTGTATATGTTTAATTAACTTTATCCTCTTGATCACCGGTTGCACAAGCAAAGGAGAAATGAACATGCATAACGAATCCGAATCGATTATCGCCGAAACCCGGGCATTTGCAGATGCCTGGAACCATGGAGATGCCAAAAAAGCCGCTTCTTTCTTCACCGAAGACGCCGTGCGAATCGGTGCATTCGGTGACGTCCAGCGGGGACGTGATGAGATTGAAGCTGCCTACGATCGTCTCCTCCACCAAACGATGCCCGGTGCTCAGGTAAAGCAGGAAACCGGAACGGTTCGTATGCTTACACAGGAACTTGCAATATGGGAAGGAAGTATCGAGATCATCCCGCCGG
>PWXV01000247.1 GCA_003568415.1 Ignavibacteriales bacterium | reverse complement strand
TCATGTTTTGCCAGAATCATTGCAGGAATACCTGCAATAAAACCAAGCATAAAGATGGAGAGTAATCCGAGAATAAGTGCAATTATGGCTCTGGCACTTGCACTCTGTGATGGAGGGGGCTGAATAGTAGCTGCCGCATCAGCGACAACTGCGGCACCACATTTATTACAAAATCTGCTATCC
The DNA here is from genome assembly GCA_003568415.1 of Ignavibacteriales bacterium. Taxonomy (GTDB): domain Bacteria; phylum Bacteroidota; class Ignavibacteria; order T3Sed10-11; family T3Sed10-11; genus T3Sed10-11. The sequence goes on along the minus strand of PWXV01000247.1, from coordinate 19,034 downwards.
GGGAGATTTTTATGGCCGCATCGGGGACAAGCAATATTTTGATCTGTCATAGTACACAATCCTGATTGTTTATTATTGTGTACGGAAAAATAACAAAATTGTTACAATAAAAGAAACATCAGTATTCCGAGTGTTAATCCTCCCAATATTTTCCATGTTGAGAAAATATCACCACCCATCTGAGTTTTCGGCTTTGTGTCTATGATGATGACTCCATGTTTTCCCTCGGTTCCATACATAAGCGCAGCCGAACCGCGGAGAACTTCCAACTTATCTATTTCATCGACAGAAATAATACTTGCCAATCCGTGTGGACTTGTTCCGTACCGAAAACCGTCGATAATAATGAGCGGATTATTATCACCATGATATCGACGCACGAGCGAAGTGGCCCGCATCAATGAAATATAAAGATCTGGCCCATTTTCACGGACGGTAGCGCGTGGAATTAAACTTCTTATTAGCTCACTAAATGTTCCAACCCCGGATCCCTCAATTTGTGTCCGTGTCACTAAATCACTTTCAGCGCCACGCCTACGAATATCCCGGGGCGTCGTCTCACCTACTACCTCTATCTCCTCAAATCGTACATGATGCGGTATTAACTCAACAGCAGCACTTATTGCAACGCCGTTATAAAATTGTCTCGTAAACTTATAGATTATGTAACCGACATAACTGAACTCTACGGTTTGATTTCCAGCCGGTATGTTATCGAGAAAATACTCTCCTTTTTCATTCGTTGTCGTTCCAATTCCGATGCCGGCGAGGATGATATTGACATTTTGGAGAGGTTCACCTGTTTCAGCATCAACTACGGTCCCGCTGATTGAGCCTTTATCGGTATCCTGTGCTACAACCGTAGGATTAAATATGAGAATCGATATTATCAGCAAAACAAAAAAGTCCCACCTGGAATGGGACTTAAACTCTCGTTTGCTATTATTCAATAGCACGTAACCGCCTCCACTATGCTGAATAATTATATTTTCGTACAGCAGACTGTATTTAAAATATAAGAAGTCTGCCTGAATAATTCCACATCATGCGGCAACAGTTTTTTCCATTTTTATTTTTGCCTCAAATTCACCACGAAAACGCCTAATAGCACTTTGCACAGGCCAGGCCGCAGCGTCGCCGAGTGCACAGATTGTATTGCCCTCAATGTTATCGGCAACATCTCGCAGCACATCGATATCTTTCATTGTTCCTTCCCCCCTGTTTATTCGCCTGATGATTTTTTCCATCCAACCGGTACCTTCACGGCACGGAGTACATTGACCGCAGGATTCGTGATGATAAAATCGGGAGATTCTTTCCAGAATTTTCGGAATATCAGTATCCTCATCCATTACTATTACCCCTCCGGTTCCTATTGACGAACCGGCTTCTATCAACGAATCTGCGTCCATCCGCACACCTTCGATACTATCGCCACGGAGTATCGGAGTCGATGAGCCACCGGGTATTACCGCTTTCAGCTTTTTATCATCCCTGATTCCACCTGCATATTTATAAATTAAATCGGTTAATAATACCCCGGTCGGTAATTCAAAAACTCCCGGATTATTAACATGGCCACTCACACCGTATAGTAATGTGCCGGGATGTTTTTCAACACCAATTTTTAGATACCACTCGGCACCGTTTTTAATAATTACCGGAACGTTTGCAAGCGTTTCAACATTATTTATAGTGGTTGGACATCCCCATAAACCAAACTGTGCCGGAAACGGTGGTTTAACCCGCGGGTATCCCCGTTCTCCCTCCAATGAATTCATCAATGAAGATTCCTCTCCACATATATACGCACCGGCACCTCTATGGACATATATATCAACGGAATACTTCGAGCCGGCAATATTTTTCCCTATATAATTTTTTGCATAAGCTTCCTCAATGGCATCTTCAAGCAATTTCATCCATTTTACATACTCACCACGAATATAAACATATGCCGTTGTCACTCCCATTGCATATGAAGCAATTAATGTACCTTCAATCAATGCGTGCGGATTATGTTCAAGTATTTCACGATCTTTAAATGTACCGGGTTCACCTTCATCGGCATTAACACAGAGGTATTTCGGCCTTTCGGAATTCTTCGGCATGAAACTCCACTTCAGACCGGCTGGAAAACATGCACCACCTCGTCCGCGGAGATTTGATTTCTTTACTTCTTCTATGATATCATCAGGTTTCATAGCGAGTGCTTTTTGTAAAGCTTCGTACCCACCCTCTTTTTCATACACTTCGATTTTATGCAATTCCGGTATTTCTGGTAATAAATATTTTATATCGGTGTCAGTCATAGTTTTATTTCAATGATTTCAAAATTGCTTCTACTTTTTCAACAGTAAGATTTTCATAATAATCGTCGTTAATCTGCATCATTGGAGCTGTACCGCACGAGCCGAGACATTCAACCTCGGAAAGAGTAAACGTACCGTCCTCACTCGTTTCTCCCGGTTTAATACCACACTCCTTGCTTATGTGGCTCACAAGCGTTTCAGAACCAAGCAATTGACAGCTAATATTGGTGCAGACCTGTATATGATGCCGGCCCATCGGTTTATCATAAAACATTGTATAAAAAGTAACGACGCCGAGCACATGGCCGTAAGGAATTTCGAGATAATCCGCGATATATTGCATTGCCTCTTTTGTAATATACCCCTCCTGTTCCTGAACAAGATGCAATGCAGGCAGCAATGCCGCCTGTTTGTATGGATATCTTTTGATAATTTTATCTAATTGCTCTCGTCTTGTTTCGTTTAACATGGAGCTAATGGTACCTTTACTGAATTACCTGTTGATGTATAAAATTATTTATCAGCTTCTCCCATAACCGGATCGAGGCTGCCGATAACGGCAACAACATCCGATACCATGACACCCTTAAGCATATGCGGTAATGCATGGATGTTGACAAATGAGGGAGAACGTATTTTCAACCGCCACGGGACACCGCCACCCTTGCTTTGAATATAAAATCCTAATTCACCTTTCGGATTTTCAACTGCCGAATATACTTCACCTGCCGGCGGATCGATGCCGAAGTTCACGAGCATAAAGTCATGAATCATTTCTTCCATACGTGTGTAGACACGTTCTTTTCGTGGTAATACTTTCTTTGGCTTGTTTGCGTGAATTTCGCCTTCCGGTATTTTATCAAGACATTGCCTGACTATTTTAACACTTTCATACATTTCATCAAGCCGGACATAATATCTCGCAAGCGAATCACCCCCCTCGTGGGTAATAACATCAAAATCGAGTTCAGGGTACACAAAATAGGGACGATCACGGCGCAGGTCGCGGCCGACTCCCGAACCGCGCAAGTTGGGACCGGTTAAACCATAGGCAATCGCATCATCTCCATTAATAATACCAATACCGTCACATCGTTCAACAAAAATGCGGTTTCTGTTTAACAGGCGTTCACATTCGTGAATTGCTTCGGGTAAATAATCGAGAAATTCATGTATCATTTTCTCCACATCAGCGGTCAAATCCTGCGCCACACCGCCTATGCGTGAATAGCTTGTCGTAAAACGCGCACCGGTTAATACTTCAAAAATATCATAAAGTTTTTCGCGTTCGCGGAAGGTCCACAACAATACCGTCAAGGCCCCAACATCCATTGCCATTGATCCTGTCGCCATAAGGTGCGAAGAAATCCGGGCAAGCTCTGAACAAATTGTGCGAATATATTGTGCCCGCGGCGGCACCTCGATACCGGCAAGTCGTTCGACGGCAAGAGCATACGCCATATTATTTGCAAGTGGTGATAGATAATCGAGCCGGTCGGTGTGTGGTATGTATTCGTGATAGGTCATGTTCTCGGCAAGTTTCTCGTATCCACGGTGTAGATATCCGACCTCCGGAACGCAACCAATAATACGTTCGCCATCGAGCCGCAGCAATAACCGTAATACACCGTGTGTAGCGGGGTGCTGTGGTCCGAAATTGAGCACCATATCACTACCGAGCGGATCGTCGCTTTCAATGCTGGTATATTGGTCTATCAGTGCTTCGTAGATTTTACTTTTTGATGTATCGGGTGTATAATCGGTTTTCATATGTCTATTGATTTATTCTCGAAAGACAGGGTCAGTTGAATATTAGACTCATCTCATTGTTTATCCGGCAATGGCAGTGATCCCGGTATTCCCATCAGCGGGAAATCTTTTCGCAACGGATAATGTTCGAAATATTCCGGCATATAGATACGCCGTAAATCAGGATGGCCTTCAAATTCGATACCAAACATATCATACACTTCACGTTCTGCGCAATCAGCCGACTTCCATACCGCTACAACTGACGGCACCCTTTGCCCTTCCTCTGCTACACGCACTTTTAATCGTATATACTCGTTGTTCATATTTGAATACAGGACGTATATCACTTCAAATCGTTCATCCGCCGGTATATGCTCTTGTTTTGAGCGGAGCTCGCGATCAAACGGATCGTTGACATATCCGTGCATTGTGGGGTTATCCACAGGTACCAGGCGGTCTGCACCAAGTACGTCTATTGCCATATCGAACTTCAGTTCTTCGTCGTCTCGAAGAAACTGACATACTTCACGAATGGATGAAGTTTCAATTCTGACTAATAGCTGCTCGCGGAATTCAATAACTTCGTGTACTACATCGTTGAATTGTTCCCTGAGCTTTTCTACTGCTCGTTGTGCTATCATATTTTAAACAGAAATATTTGCGGGTTGATCAATGTATATGGGCTGCGCTTGATGGTGCTCCTGACTTCCCTGTTGCTGTATCTTTTTCTGGATCATCATCAGCGCGTTAATGAGATTATCGGGTCGTGGCGGGCATCCGCCAACATAGACATCGACAGGAATAAACTGGTCGATACCCTGCACTACTGAATATGTACGGTACATGCCGCCGGATGAAGTACACACACCCATCGCTATAACCCATTTCGGATCGGGCATCTGATCGTAAATCTTGCGGACTACATGGGCCATTTTATAGGTCGTCGTTCCGGCAACGATCATAAGATCGGCTTGCCTCGGCGAGAACCTGAACACTTCAGAACCGAACCGTGAAACGTCAAATCGAGGGCTGGCAAACGCCATCATTTCAATTGCGCAGCATGAGATGCCCATCGGCTGCGGCCATATGGAATTTTTTTGACACCAACGAATTGCTTCATTCAGTTTTGTAATTACAAAGCTGTCACCCATTGCTTTCTCTAATCCCATTCCAAAGCTCCTTTTTTCCATTCATAAATAAATCCGATAAGCTGGATCGCCAAAAAGATCCAGATCACTACAAATCCAAACAACCCGAGTTCGTAGAAGTTTACCGCATATGGGAAGAGAAATACAAGCTCAATATCGAACAGGATAAAGAGTACACCGACCATATAGAACTTCACCGAAAAGCGGTCGCGTGCCTGGCCAACAGGTTCCATACCGCTTTCATAAGTAGTATATTTTTCGTCCGTCGGGCGTTTCGGACCAAATAGTGTGGAAGCTTTGAGCATTACAACGGAGAAGAGAACCGCTATGCCGAGCATCAAAAAGATTGGATAATAACTTTCAAGCATCGAACATCGTTTAATTTCTTGGGAATGTAACTGCTTATTAATATTTAAGATAAAAAGATATGTAAAATTACCGAAAAAAAGTGTTAAAGTCAACGAATACAAAGGAGCGGAATAATATTCCGCTCCATGCTAAGGTAGGGATTTAATTCACTCCCCGGTACATACCTTCAATTAAATTACGATATCGTTCTTCAACAACTTTTCTGCGCACCTTCATTGTCGGTGTTATTTCACCATCCTCAATCGACAACGGTTTTTCAAGGATAGCAAACCGACGCACACGTTCGTAGTTTGCAAGGTCTTTTTGCAGCCGGCGAATGTCTTCGTCAATAAGTTTATGCACCTCCGGAATTTTTGTGAGATCTTCTTTCGTTTTATACGGCAATTTGTTTGAATCTGCGTATTCTTTTAATGCATCGTAATCGGGAACGATAAGTGCACTCAAGAACATCCGTTTATCGCCGATGAGCACAAATTGATCTATATACTTCGATTGCAGAAAGAGATTTTCCAGCGGCTGCGGTGCTATATTTTTTCCGCCCGAGCTTACAAAGAGGTGTTTCTTCCGGTCGGTTATCATCAGGTGACCTTCTGCATCGAAGACACCAATATCACCGGTATGGAGCCACCCGTCTTTATCGATTGTTTCCTCGGTTGCTTTTTTGTTATTATAATATCCCTTCATAATATTAGGACCACGTGCGAGGATTTCACCATCCTGTGCAATTTTCACCTCGACACCGGTAATAGGCTTTCCAACAGAACCAAACTTATAATCGTCGAGACGGTTAGCAGTGATGACGGGTGATGTTTCAGTAAGACCGTACCCCTCTACAATGATAATACCGAGTGCCTCGAAAAATTCACCGAGTTCACGGGCAAGCGCTGCTCCACCTGAAACAAAGAATCTAATCCTTCCCCCTGTCCGTTCTTTTAACTTACTGAAAACAAGTTTATCTGCAAGTGCATGCTGTCCCTTAAGAACTATACCGGTGCGGTTTTGCTTTGACGCTTCGATATACCGCTTCCCTACATCAATTGCCCAGTTGAAAATTTTCTGACGGGCCGGCGGACTGCTTTCCACCTGTTGTTTGACTCGTGAATAAATTCGCTCAAACAATCGGGGAACGGTCGTTACTATAGTCGGCCGTATTTCAAGCAAATTATCCCGAACGGTATCAATGCTCTCGGCATACGCAACGGTACAACCGCAGGCCATTGCCGTGTAGTATCCTGCCATACGTTCGAAAGAATGGCAAAGCGGAAGAAATGATAGCAACTCATCCTTTGAACTTATCTCGATAATCGATGTAGTGCCGATAATGTTCGACACAAGATTATTATGAGTTAACATAACGCCTTTCGGATTGCCGGTCGTGCCTGATGTGTAAATAATGGTCAGGAGATCGTCCGGTTTTACATCGGCCCGGGACTTTTTAAGCAGGTCGGGATCCTTTTCAAGATACTTCTTCCCCTGCTCGCACACTGACGACATGGTATGAACATTTTTCTCTCCGGACACATTAATATCATTCATAACAATAATATGTTCGAGTGTGCGTATCTCGTCACGAACTTTAAGTATCTTGTTGAGTTGATACTGATTTGAAACAACTGCTATTTTCGTTCCCGAGTCGTTCAGGATAAATTCTTCCTGTTTGGCGGTTAATGTCGGATAAATCGGTACATCAACCGCTCCCAGATACAATGTTCCTATATCGGCAACTACCCATTCCGGGCGGTTCTCGGATATAATAGCAAGTTTATCATCTTTTGCAAGACCGAGCGAAGTCAATCCGGCTGCAAATTCTTCCACCCATTCACGCATTCTTTTAAATGACAGGTCGTGATACTCCCCGTCCTTTTTATACCGGTACATCGGTCTTGAATCGTTAATGAACGTATCGGTAACATTAACGAACATTTCGGTGATAGTTGAAAAGGGCTTTACGATACCCATGTTATCGCTCCTTGTGCTATTGTTTGCTCTAAGTGATGAAACAATTTAATTAGCGGTTACCGGATGATCTTTCACATACATATCAAACCAGTCAACCATATGATACAACACATCCATTACCGATTCACGTGCCCGGTAACCATGATCTTCATACGGATATTGCACATAGCGTGTCACCCCGCCGAGTCCGCGTAGTGCGTGATACAAACGTTCGGATTGCATCGGATAGGTACCTGAATTGCTATCATCCATTCCGTGCAGAAGCAGAATCGGTTTCTCGATTTTATTCGCATGCGTGAACGGAGATACTTCCATATAGGTATCACGCGCTTCCCAGAATGTGCGGCGCTCACGCTGAAAACCGAACGGAGTCAGTGTACGATTATATGCTCCGCTACGTGCAATTCCCGCACGAAACATATCGGTATGGATCAATAAATTGGCCGTTGAAAATGCTCCATAGCTATGCCCGCCGACTCCCATCCTTCCGGTATCAACAACATCCATCTCTTCAACTTTTTCGATTGCCGCTTCCATACCCATAACCAATTGCTCGGCATAGGTATCGTTACCGTGTTCACCGATTATAGGAAGGCTTGGACCGTCGAGAATTGCATACCCTTGCGTCAGGAAAAACAAATGTGATGAACCACGGAAAAAAGTAAACCGGTTCGGATTACCACGCACCTGACTGGCTGCATCGGGTGACGCGTAATCCCACGGATATACCCATACGACAAGCGGCGGGCGGTCCCCCTCCTCGTATCCCGGCGGCAGATACAACGTTGCCGACAACTGTATGCCGTCTTCACGCTCGTAGGTGATCATCTCACGATGTATACCGGTTAACTGAGGATGAGGATCGGCAAATTCTGTAAGTGATGAAATTGAATTTTCAACCAGATCACGCAGATAATAGTTTGGCGGATCGGTTTGTGTTTCACGCCGCGTTATAAGTCGCCCGGCATCGCGGTCAAGTAAATCGACAACATATTCATAGTGATCGCTGCCGGTTTGCCATATACGGTCGGTTTCCTGTGTATAGAGATTAAATATATCCAGAAACGGATGATCTCCCTCCGGAGAAGCACCATCGCCTGTTAGATAAATATTATTACCGTCCGGTGAATGAAGTATTTTCCGGTTTCCGAATTCATCATAGGTCATGACAGGTCTTCCCGGATCATTATACCTGTCCTGCGGATCACGGTCGTGGAGAAGGTGCGGCTCAGCATCAAGATCGGTTGGGTCAAGAAGCCACGTTCGCAAGTGACTCTTCGGCCGGTCGAGCTCGTTCAATATAGCAACATCATCCCCCCAGGTAACACCGGTAAATCTATAACCAGTGCTTGTCCACTCTTTTGGTTCGCCATCGAATGGATATTCGAGCACCATTACCCTGTCGCGATAATCTACCTCAACATTCGGATCTCCTTCATCGAGTGCTTCAATATACATTATGCTTGCTTCAGCGGTTTGCACCCATCGATGACCGCGGGGACCGGTAACAACACCGAATAACGGAATTTCTTCGCCAAGCGGTATTGATGCGAGATGTGCAACTTTTTCACCGGTCCGGGACCACACCTTCACTTCGTTCGGAAAACGGAATGCAGGCAGAAGATATGAATACGGTTTAACGATCCGTGAAACAAGAAGAAAATCTCCACGTGGAGAAGGAGAAATATTCCGGTAAATCGCCGGTTCCCCGAGTGTTGTTATTGAATTATCCGTAACATCGATTTTTACTAATTGAGATGTAGTATAGTAATCGAATAATCGCTCATCATCGGGGTTCGTCAGCAGATTCTGATAGGTTCGCGCAGGTGAGGGAGTACCGTCAGATTCCTGTACAATGGGGCCGTCTGGAATAATCGACGGCGCCGGCTCTGGATCCCGATCATCGACAACAATCTGTGCGAGGATAGTCCGTTCACCCGGCATCCATTGCAATGGTGAACCATACACATCGTTAATATACACACCGGGTATTTGACGTGATTCACCCGTTGTGATATTTGCAATCCAGAGTTCGACGCCCTCGTCGGTCGTGTGTTTAAACGCAATCATTCTTCCATCTGCCGACCATTCGATCGAACCGAGGTTAGCGTCGTCCGGCACGCGGATATCCCACTCTTCACCGGTTTCAATATTTTTTACCCGTAATGCATATACTCTTGCGGACGGTGAATAACGCGTATTTCGTTGTGGATCGACACGGAATCCTGCCAGGTTAATATACTCAACGGCAAGATCTTCAATTACCGGCATTGACTCACGGTGTAAAAACAACATGTGAGTACCATCAGGACTGATACGGGTAATGGGAAGAGGTGGCGCATCGAGTATATCGACAACCTCTTGTGGCGGAAGTTGATACGATTCCTGTGATTGAGAGGACGATAAAATAAAAAATGTGAGCAGAGTGCTCACACTTAAAAGCATGAAGGTCCGAGAATACATAATAAACTCTCCGGTAAGTGTTTCGGGTTACTATTAAGAATCGGAAACTGTCTATTAAAAGTCAAGTTGCACGGAAAGTAATTATTCTGGTGTTCGCTCTTCCTCTTCTTTTTCCAATTTTTCTTCACTCGGCATTTTTTCCTCTCCGATCACACGTTTACCGGCACGCTCGTCTACAATAGTATCTTTCCATAAATCTATCTTTGAATGGTACGCAGCTTTGGCAAGCATATGCGCACCTACCGGAGCGGTTAGAAAAATAAACAGGATTGCAAGCAATTCTTTAAAACCGTCGGCCGGCGGAAAGCCGTAAAAATGAATAACGGCACCGAGAATAGTGCTGCTCACGCCAAGTGTGGTTGCTTTTGTCGGTGCGTGTATTCTATTATAAAAATCGGGGAGCCGTAACAATCCGACCGTACCGGTAATAATAAAAAAGATACCGACCAAGAGGAAAAAGGCAACAATGATCTCCTGTAAATTCATTCTATGATATCTCCCTTCATTAAATACTTAGAGATCGCAACGGTTCCGACAAACGCAATCACCGCTATTACCAGTACCGCATCGAAAAACATTTCAGTACCGAGAACAATAGAGAGTATAACAATAAATGCAAGGACGTTCACAGCAATAGTATCGAGTGCCATCACTCTATCGGGTGTCGAGGGACCTTTGTAAACCCGTATCATACATAAAGCTATAGAAAGAGATATTATAATTAAAATTATCAGTGCCAGATATTCAATCATGGTCTACGCTCCTCCGCTTCTTCACCGAGCATTTTTAGAATTCGTCTTTCAAATGTATCTTTAATCTTCTGTTTCAGTTGATCGGGCGTTTCCATTACCATTGCGTGGACATAGATATATTTTCGATCCTCGGCAATATCAACACTCAGGGTTCCCGGTGTCAGCGATATCATATTGGCAAGCAATACGATTGCCCCCTCATTTTTAATATCAAGCGGATATTCCACCAATCCCGGTCGTATATTCATCGGCGGGCTGATGATGATATATGCGATCTGAATATTTGCTACTATCATTTCTTTAAGAAATACGAAAAATAGTTTTATTGCTTCCCAAATATTCATCCGGAAAGGTTTATATTTGCTCAAAATCATGAACATCGAGGTGCTTGCCCACGCCAGCAGGTAACCGATAATGAACGTTGCCGGATGAAAACTATTGTGCATCATACACCAGAGCAAAGCAAGAACGATGTGAAATATTATTCTTGATATTTTCATATGTCCTTAGAAATTTTATTTACTTTCTTAAAACCGCATTAATATACTGCGATGGATCCAGCAATTGTTCAGCGGCTTCAAGCACCATATCATAAACCGGTTGAACAAAGATTGCCAGTACCATCGACATACCGACCAATATGATAATCCCCCATATAAACGAACCGACTTTCACTTTGTTAAACTCAGGCTCGCGTTTTCCCCAATACGCCATCTGCCATATTTTAACCATAGAAAATAGCGTGAGAAAACCGCCGACAAGTATTGCCGCTAAGAAGATATACTCATTCAGTTCAGCGCCGGCAAAGAGCAGGATTAACTTACCGAAGAAACCGCTGAATGGCGGCAAACCGGCAAGTGAGAACGCCGCAATAAGGAACAACGCACTGTAAAATGGATGTTTCTCAATGATTCCACCCATCTTTTTAATATCCCGGTTACCGGTTAACCGCTCGGCTATACCCGAACATAAAAACAACGACGATTTTATCATACTATGATGCATCACAAAATATATCGATCCAGCCAATCCCATCGGTGAAAAGAAACCGACACCGAGAACCATAAAGCCGACCTGGCTCACGCTATGAAATGCCAGCAGCCTTCTGAAATTCGTCTGTGCAATAGCACCGAGCACACCGATCAACATCGAGGCAACTGCTACAATTTTTATCACCGTTAACGTAAACTCATCGCCCGGAAACATTAAAGTAAATGTACGGGTAATAGAGTACACTCCAACCTTTGTCATAATTGCAGCGAACATTGCTGCTGTTGCAACGGGCGGCTGTGGGTAGGCGTCTGGCATCCAGAAAAAGAGGGGAACCAGCGCCGTCTTCACACCAAACACCACAAACAACATCATCGATACCGCCGTCAGCAATCCCTGAGTGTCGGGATCTGCATTTTGTACCGCGACTGCAATGTCAGCCATATTTAAGGTACCGGTAATTCCGTAAATCAATCCGATACCGAAGAGGAAAAACGTGGATGCAAACAAATTGATCATCACATAGTGCAACGATCCGCGGAGCTGGCGTGCCTCACTACCGTGTGCGAGCAATACATACGAAGCCATCAACATAACTTCGTACATAACAAAGAGGTTAAATATATCGCCGGTCAGAAACGCACCGTTGATTCCCATTAAAAGTAATTGGAACAGCGGAAAGTGGAAATATTTCTCCCGGTTCGCATCGATATCTACCATCGCATACGCCGACATCGCAAGCGACGCGAGCGCTGACAGGAAAAGCATAAAACAAGCCAGGAGATCCGCCACAATCGTAATACCAAAGGGCGCCACCCAGTCACTCATCCAGTAAACCTGAATGCCGTTGGTACGCACATCGATGTACAAGAAAACAACGGCAATAAGTATAAGTGCCGATGAAACAACACTTAAAACCCGCTGCACGAACGTGTTTTTTGCAAAGAATAATTGAATGATTGCCGCGACAAGCGGTATTAAAATCGGATAAACCGCAAGATTATTTATCATCTACTTCCTCAAAAAGGTCTACGCTGTCTGAATCATGTGCCTGATACGCACGGTACACGAGCACGAGTAAATACGACGTCACCCCGAATCCGATAACAATAGCGGTCAGGATCAACGCCTGAACAAGCGGATCACTGTAACTGATACCAGCTTCACGTAAAATAATTGGTGGTTCGCCAAGTTTGACGCCACCCATTGTAATAATCAATAAATTTGCCGCCTGGCCGTACAGCACAAGTCCGAGCGCCACCTTGAAGGCGGTTTTCTTTAGTATCAGATATGTTCCGGTTCCTACGAGGAAACCGATAATTATTGCCAACAAACCTATCATTATGAACCTTCTCCGATAGACGAGATAATTAACAAAGTCGCACCCACGACCGTCAGGAAAACCCCGATGTCGAATATCAAGGCGGTTGCGAGTTCTATTTCACCAACCAAAGGTATCTGGAAATAATCGAATGTTTGAGTAAGAAAAGGATACCCCAACACGACACCGCCCAATCCCATACCGGTTGCAAAAAATAAACCGAGTGCGATCATCGCCGGATATGAGATCGGCATAAATCGTTTCACCGTTTCGATATCATACGTGAGGTACACCAGCACAATAGATACGGAGGCCATAAGTCCAGCAATAAATCCGCCGCCGGGTTCATTGTGTCCTTTCAATAAAAGAAAAATTGAAAATATCAATAAAATATGTATGATAACGCGTGTTACTCGATGCAATATTAAGCTTATCATATGCTGCTATCCTTTTTCTTCTTATGTGCAACTCCCATTCGAACAAGCGCATACACGCCGAGTCCCGCAATTGCAAGAACGATGATCTCGCCGAGCGTATCGAAAGTACGGAAATCCACCAGAATTACATTAACGACGTTGGTTCCCCCGGCAAGTTCGTAGGCGTTATCAAGGAAATATTCCGCCACCGATGTCGTGTGCCGGTGTGCGTATACTGCCAGTACGAATACCGTTACAAATGCTCCGGTTAATCCAGCCACAGCGAGGTCACGTATTTTTACCGATAACGATTCCTTTACCTCTTTAAGCTGCGGAAGGAAGTAGATTACCAGAACAAACAATATCACCGTAACGATATCGACAAGCAGCTGTGTCAATGCAAGATCGGGTGCCCGGAGGACGATAAATGTTGCACACAACATATAGCCGACGACACCAAGAGAGATGACTTTTGCAAGCCGGCTTCTGAACAATGCCACACCAATTGTCGCGAGTATAAAAGCGAGTGCTCCTAGATATTCATAGGTCTCTGCATGCATCAGATCGTGCGGTATAAAACGGAAGTGGCCGTCACGTATCAGTACCCAGCCGCACAGAACTACCACCATGCCGAGAATATACATAAAGTAAAATCTGATCTTCTGGCTCTGGAACACACCGATCAATTTCTCTGCGCCAAGCATTATATTCGGATACCACCAGTCATACATCGCGTTCACCGTCAACCCGAATGGCGGCTTCGAGTGAAGCACTTCAAGCAGAGCTTTCCGGGAATATAACACAATACCTATAGCAACGGTTACCACGCTCATCCATAATGCAGGGGTAAATCCATGCCAGATTGTGAGATAAAAGTCTGCCGGTTGCTGCGTTATTGCAGCCGTTGCGGCATTGACAAACCTTTCTGCAATAAATGGTAGAATACCGACTATGACAGTGACCGCAGCAAGCAATCCCGGTGAGAATAGCATACCGAATGGCGGATCGTGGGGATGTTTCGGCAACTCTTTGGCTTCCTCACCGTAAAACACTCTGAAGAAAATTTTCATCGAGTAGGTAAATGTCAAAATGCTTCCGACGACAGCAAATACCGGAAAGACTGCCATCCATGAAGCAACACCGATCTGATCGTACGCTGCCTCGAATATCAATTCCTTGCTGAGGAATCCGTTAAAGAGCGGGATACCCGCCGAAGCAAACGCACCGATAAATGCAAGCACGGCGGTCTTCGGCATAGTGAACCGCAACCCACTTAACCTGGAAATGTCACGTGTTCCCGTTTCATGGTCAATAATCCCGACCACCAAAAAGAGCATACCTTTGAACGCTGCATGATTCATAATATGAAAAGCCGTTGCCTTTGCCCCGAGTACATCCGCAAAACCAAGTGCCATGATCATCAAGCCGAGCTGACTCACCGTCGAATATGCAAGGATCGCCTTCAGATCAACTTTCCGCAATGCATAATACGCTCCAAGCACCATAGTAATTAAACCGATCGATGCAATTAATAATATCCACTCCTCCCTGCCTGAAAATATCGGATGCACACGGGCAATGAGAAACACACCTGCTTTAACCATGGTAGAGGAATGGAGAAATGCACTGACCGGTGTCGGTGCTTCCATAGCATCGGGCAACCAGATATGAAACGGCGACTGTGCAGATTTACTGAACGCACCCAACATGAGTAAGAGTAGAATGGGAAAGAATAATGCATGCTCCTGAATAAAAGCGGCTTTTTTTATGAGCTCGGGAAATTCAGCGGTTCCTGTAATAACGGTAAGTATTACAGCGCCACCGATCATCGCAAGTCCGCCTACCGAGGTAACCAGAATAGATTTCACCGCACCGTACCGGGCACGTTCTGTGTGAGACCAGTAGCCGATTAAAAGAAACGAGCTGATTGTCGTCAGTTCCCAGAAAATTATTAAAATAATCAAATTTGATGAGAGGACGAGCCCCAACATTGAGCCCATAAAGAACAGAAGGTATGCAAAGAAACGACCGAACGGATCGGGCTTATGCAGATACCAATAAGCATACAGATTGATGAGAACCCCGATACCCGATATCAAAAACGCGAACAGCCAGCTTAATCCGTCAATATAAAATCCAAGGGTTAAACCAAACGTGGGTGCCCATTCATAAATGACATAAAGCGGTTCGTCACCTAACCCATAACCGGCCAGCGATAGCACCCCGCCAAAGGAAAGTAAAGCAGCAATCACTCCCCATAAACCGATTCGATCCTCTCCAATAAATTTTTGAATTAAAGGTGTGAGAGCTGCAAAAATGAACGGTATAAATACTACCCACAATACAGAGAACATCTATAGTATTTCCTCTTTAAAATTTACATTTACCGATTGCGGTGCAACGACAGACAGAAGTGTGGTCATGTACCCGGTGGTATGTATGTACTGAAGTTTATGTTGTCGACTGCTTTGTTATCATTTATTAAAACAAAAAATCTTTGTAAATTTAAGAAACATCGTGATTATAGTCAATATTTGATGGAATATTATATAAAATATTTATGATAACCGACCGCAGATCAAAAAAAATTGAGCGTGTTTTACGCCACAAGCAGCCGGATCTAACTGTTGTAATTGAAAATATACACGATCCGCATAATGTCAGTGCAATCCTCCGCTCGTGCGATGCCGTGGGCGTTAAAGAAGTACAATTAGTGTATACCATCGAATCATTCCCCGATATCGGGAAAAAAAGTTCTGCAAGTGCAAAAAAGTGGATCAACCGGAGAAAACACCGATCTATCGACGATTGTTACAAATTTTTGCGAAATGAGGGGTTTGCAATTTATGCAACCCGAATTGCCGATGATACAAATAATTTATACGATCTCGATCTCGATCAAAAAATTGCTCTTGTCTTCGGTAACGAAAACCGCGGCGTTTCCGATGAAGCGGCAAAAAAAGCCGATGGCACTTTTCAGGTACCAATGTTTGGCATGATACAGAGCCTGAACGTATCCGTTGCCTGTGCCGTTACGTTGTTTGAAGCATTGCGACAACGGCATCGGTGCGGTCATTACGATTTACCAAAATTATCAGAAACAGAATTACAAAAAATGATGGAAGAATGGACAAAGAAGTAAACACACTACAAATAGAAAATACATATGTTACGGTAGATGAATACCGTTTTGCTGTCAAGTGGGTATCCCCATCACAATCAGCTCAATCTCCGGTTTTAGTATTTTTGCATGAAGGACTCGGATGCATAGATCTCTGGCGCGATTTCCCCGAACAAATCTGCCACGAGACCGGCTTAACCGGGTTGGTATATGACCGGCTCGGTCACGGTAAGTCCGATCCATTACCACAACGCAGAACTCCCCGCTATTTACACGACGAAGCCCTGAAATACCTCACTCCAATTCTTGATGTAAGCGGGATTGATAATCCTTTCTTTATCGGACACAGTGAAGGAGGTACAATTGCATTGCTCTATGCTGCACAATACCCTGATAAAACCGCAGGACTTATAACCGAAGCGGCTCATGTTTTTCTTGAAGATATAACCATTCAAGGCATACAACGTGCCGTCGAAACATACGAATCCGGCAAACTAAAAAAAGGATTGTCGAAATATCACGGCGATAAAACAGATGCGTTATTTTATGGCTGGGCAGATACATGGTTATCGGCAGAGTTCCGTAACTGGAATATCGTCAAAGAATTAAAGACTATTACCGCACCGTCATTAATCATGCAGGGAGACGATGACGAATATGGAACCGAAGCACAGGTCGATGCAATTGTAAATACTGTGCAGGGTGATTCGAAAAAGCATATGATTTCTGATTGTGGCCACGTGCCGCACTTTCAGGCAAGACCGGTTGTGTTGGAAAGTATGATGGAGTTTATTCGGAATTTAGTGTTTTAGTGTTTTTGTGGTTATATTAAGGATTATTTCATCCGAACCTACAGAGGATTTACAATGTCGTCAGCACAAGATCTTAAACAAAAAGTCCAAACTGCATACCGACAATGGGAGAACAATACGTATAAAAAATCCATAGAGAAAAATCCCGAACGACAGGAGACTTTTACAACCGCCTCATTTGAACCGGTAAAGCCGTTATATACTCCGGTTGACGTCGAGCTTAATCGATATAACGAGCAGACAGGCTACCCGGGTGAGTATCCGTATACGCGCGGTGTACAGCCATCAATGTACCGCGGCCGGTTATGGACGATGCGCCAGTATGCGGGGTTCGGAACCGCAAGTGAATCGAATAAGCGGTATCGCTACCTCCTCTCACAGGGACAAACCGGACTCTCTGTAGCATTCGATCTACCCACACAGATCGGGTACGACAGCGATGCTCCGCTGGCATACGGAGAGGTCGGCAAAGTAGGTGTTGCAATCGATACGCTTGCCGACATGGAAATTCTTTTAAAGGATATTCCGCTCGATAAGGTAACAACTTCAATGACCATTAATGCTCCGGCTTCGGTATTGCTTGCGCTTTACATTGCCGTTGCCGAGAAACAAGGAGTTCCAAAAGATAAGATCGGCGGCACAATACAAAATGATATCCTCAAAGAATACATAGCCCGCGGAACATATATATTCCCGCCAAAACCATCGATGCGAATTATAACAAATATATTTGAATACTGCACGAAGGAAGTACCCCGCTGGAATACTATTTCCATATCAGGATACCACATCCGGGAGGCAGGATCCACCGCTGCCCAGGAAGTGGGTTTCACCCTTGCCGACGGCATCGCTTATGTTCAAGCTGCACTTGATGCAGGAATGGATATCGACACATTTGCCAGGCGGTTATCGTTTTTCTTTAATGCACACAATGATTTGCTTGAGGAAGTTGCAAAATACCGTGCCGCGCGAAGATTATGGGCACGTATAATGAAAGAAAGGTTTACAGCAAAGGATCCAAAATCTTGGATGATGCGTTTTCATACACAAACTGCCGGCTCGACACTTACCGCACAACAGATAGACAACAACATTGTTCGTGTGACTATACAATCTCTCGCTGCAACGCTCGGCGGTACACAAAGTATGCACACCAACGCCCGTGACGAAGCTTTAGCCCTCCCTACCGAACAATCTGCACGGGTAGCACTGCGAACACAGCAAATAGTCGCACACGAAAGCGGTATTACAAACACAATCGATCCCCTTGCCGGTTCGTATTATATCGAAACGATGACCGATAAGATCGAACAGGACGCTCAGGAATTTATTGACAAGATCGATTCGTTCGGCGGGATGACTCAGGCAATCGAAAGTGGATACGTGCAGCGTGAAATTCAAAAATCAGCCTATCAGTTTAATCGGGAACTTGAAACGGGCACACGAATTGTGGTCGGTGTCAATAAATACCAGACCGACGATCCCCCCGTCGAAGGACTGCACGAAGTCGATTTGAAATTGCAGGAGGAACAAATCGCGTTTTTAAACAAAGTACGCTCCGAGCGTGACAACAATGCTGTCAGTGAAAAATTACGTGCCCTAAAAAAAGCGGCCGAAGG
>PWXV01000070.1 GCA_003568415.1 Ignavibacteriales bacterium | reverse complement strand
GCGCGGTGAAAGTAGTTGAGGAAGTACTCCTTGATCAGGTGCCCCTTGTATCCCAGGCAGATGACGAAGTCATTCATACCGTGGGCGGAATAGATCTTCATGATGTGCCAGAGAATCGGCATCGAACCGATTTCGACGAGGGGCTTGGGAATCGTTCCCGTCTCCTCGCTGATTCTGGTCCCATAGCCTCCGGCTAGGATGACTACCTTCATGGGGCCCTTTCTCCTGTAGAACGTACTGCGGTGGTTCCCAGACATCGTACCCGGGTGAAGCCGCGACAGATATCGTCGCGCGTGCTCAAGGCTAAGTGGGCGAACCTTGCCTATATCGTGGCGCGGCCATGAATGTATGAGCGGCGCAGGCTCAGATCAGCAATCGGCACTGAATGCGGAAACTTGAGTCTGGGAAGGACGGTAGTCCGAGTCCGCCAACAAGCACGCCGCAAAGCTTCATCATGCCGGTCGAAGCCCGGTATCTCGATAGTGATCGTTTGGCCGTTCGAAAACAGGCCCTCATCAGATTGCCGCAGCCGCAACCGATTGGACTGGCTCGCGCGCTGCCATACCGGGCGCATCCGCAACGCCTGAGCGGCGATGGCGATACCGAAACCCCGGCCCTGCGGGCGCCGGGGTTTCGGTAGGTGCTGCTTGTGCGCCGAGCGCGCAGCCGCCGGAGGTCCGTATCCCCAGCTCAAAGGTCTCGCAGGCGCCGGCGCATGGCCAGGAGCGACAGGCCGGCGATTAGGCCGAGCGGGCCGAAGGCGCCGCCGCCACCCCCGCCGGAGCCCGTTGCGGGCGGAATGCAGCCTCGGTGCTGGAGTTGGAAATCTTTTTCAGCATCTGCGATTTTGAGTGTAAATTTGTAGACCTCACAGTCACTGATCCCGCTGTCGAACGTGATCACATACTCATTGGAAAGGTTGTCAGCCACCACTGCGTAGGCCTCGTCGACCTTGCTTTTCGGATCTGCGGTCGCGTCAAAGTATTCACCACCCGTACCGTCGGCCAACTGCAGCATATTGTTCAGCCACTCGGTGTTCTCCGGGTCATTCACGTCACCCAGCCCGATGGTATAGATGGAGATGTTGTTCTGGTTGGCAGCATCCACGACTGTGCCACGCGCCGTTGCCACCTCGGAGCTTCCATCCTCTTCGCCGTCGGCGCCAACGATGATAGCTCGTGGACCCGCTGGCAGGTTCGCATCCGTTTCGCTGAATTCGTTGACCGCCAGCAGGATGGCGTCAAACAGGTTGGTGAAACTACCGCCGTATTTCCGATAGATGACATCGTCGAAATGGGAGAAATTGTCTCCCTCCATGATTTCCGTGAACCCAAGCTCGACACTTGCCCCTAGCGTGCCGTTAAACTTGACGATTGCGGCGAAGTCGCCGGGGGTTAACGATTTCACGAACTGGCTGGTGGCGTTCTGCAGGGGCTCCAATGCGCCTGAATCTCGCATGGTTTGTGTAAAGTCCATCACAAAGACCAAGGACAATCGTTGCGTTGCGTCCTCAGTAGCGGGTACAGACACGGCCAGGTTCCCCATATCCTCTTGGCCAAGCCGAAGCGAAAAGTCTTCAGCGGCAAGACCGGAAACGGGATTCCCGTCCTCGGTTACGATTACCCGGACCTTGACCGGTTCTCCCACCTGCTCAGCGGTTACGCGCAGCTGCTCGATCTGCAGGCTGGCGGCAAAGGCGGTCGTCGCGAGCAACGCGACGACCATGGAAATGACCATTGCCCATAGCCAAGGCCGTCGGGTCTTTGCGTTTACGCTGTAGTTGTGATTCTTTCCAGCGAATCCGGTGGTGCACGTTGGATGTTCAGGTGAATCGCTCATGTTGGCTCCTTGCTCCTCAGGATGGTGCCAAGTTGATGCCTTGGGATCGTTAAATGGGGACAGATTTATTAAAGTGTCCCCATGTCTCCTTGGTGAACCAAGCAAACCGCATGCCGTTGTTTGCGGTAGCGATCACGGCCTGGTCCGCGCCGAAAAAATGCCTTTTGTAACCAATGATTTCCGAGCCGATCGGCTGCATGCCACGGATTAGAAACGGGATTCTATGGGCTGGAGAGCCAACCGGGGGCTGACGGATTTTGTCACCTTGATGACGCTTGCTGTCGATCGTGCCCTTAACGGTGTTCTCAACGGGGACAGATTTATAAATCTGTCCCCGTTGAGGGCATGAAAGTACGCGCTCCCGTGATGCCGATTAAAAGACCTTGCTCAGCGTCGCTGTAATGCGGTTTTCGGTGAATTCCCGGTCTTCTCTGTCCGAATCACGATCGCGGTAGCTGTACTCGAGGGAGAGGTCCGCGCCCCGACCGAGATCGCGGCTCAGGCCCGCACCGAAGCGGATGATGGTGTCTTCCCGGTCCGCTTCGTCCGCGAAGGTGCTCTCCTCCCAACGTGCATTGACCCCGAGACTGGTGCGCGGGGCGAGCCTCCAGGTCAGGTTGCCGGCCACGCCTGTTACTCGCTCGCTGCTGCCGTCGTTCTGGAATTCGCGGCGATCGTCGTAAATGCGGACACCCCAATCCGTCTTGGTCGAGCGCCCCCTGAACCCTCCGGAGAACCGCTGGCTCAGGTAGACGTTCGTGGTTACGTCTGGCTCCTCGAACAGCGGGGCTCCCGTCTCACGGTCAAAGATAGGGTCTCCGAACTCATCCCGTATGGGACGAAGCCCGAACTCGTCGTCGTTGGTCGTTGTCAGCTCTTCCCTGTAATTGGCGAAAAACCGGCCCGTGCGTACCTGATGGCGCAGTTCCAGACCGTAGGTGTTGCCAAAGAAGCGCTCACCGTAGAATCCCTCAACGAACGTGCGCGCTGCGGGCTGATAGGTGGCCCCGACCCGCCAGAAGGTGTCGTCGGGCGCTGCCAGGCTGGGGTCCTGTTCGAAGTCGTTGTCCTCGTACCCGATGACCGCGAACACGCTGCTGCGTTCGGTGGTCTCCCAGCGCCCAAGCGCCTCGACGACCTGGCTTTCGAACGAGGAGCCGTCGTCGAAATCCTCCTTGGAATAATCGTACGAGAGCCCCCAGCCAAACCGCCCGAACATCGGTCCGCTGTCCAGCGCGGCGAGAAAACGGTTGGTCTCGCTGTCCACTTCGTCCGCCTCGGATCCGTAGTCGACGCGACTGTACGCGTACCGCAATTCTCCGACCGCTACGTCCTCGAAGCGTTGAACGAGGTACGGGCTGATACGCAGGGACAGCACATCGGTCCGGTCCGCGTCAAGCGTCAGGTTATCGGACAGGGAGCCATTGCGGTCCACCGCGCGTTGGCGGAAGTCTACTGAACCCTCGACGAACACTCGCTCGGGCGCCAGCGCGACGTCGCCCGCCCCGGTAACTTGTTGAAACACTTCGTTCGAACCGCTCTCGTCCCAGAACGCGACGCCCTGCAGGTTGTAGTCGAACCGTCCGCTTCCCCTGGGGCCATTGCGATTCAGCGTGAATCCGGCATTCAGTTCGGTAACGGCCTCGCTGTTTTCCTCGCCCCGACGCGCCTGCTCGATGTTGTCCGAATAGATTTGCCCGATGGAGACTCGCGGTGTGAATTCCCAGAGGGCGAGCTCGCCCTGGGCCATCACCCCTGCAGAAATTGGCAGCAGCACAAGGCACGCGGCAGCGCCACGGGCCAACCTGTCAGAAATCATGTCGTCGCTCCATGATGGCCATGTTTGCATCAACCGTGGCTGTGGATGCCGGGTTCCGTTGGTGTTCCAACGGGGCCCGGCCCCGGTATCGTTGTGGTAGCTGCGTCATGAATGACGATCGCCCAACGACCGGCGGTCCCGGCGCGCCCGAGCGGCCCGACCTGGAATAGAGGTCGCCGAGGCCCCGGGTGCGCCGCGAATCACCGCAGGACTAGAATCGCGTTTCCGGAATGACCAGGATGTCCCCCGGGAGCATGTGCGCGTTCGCACGGATGTCGCCGCGGTTGACCAGATCGTTCAGGCGCACGCCGTACTGCCGGGTCTCGCCATTGACGACCCGAACGATGCTGGCCCGGTTGCCGGCCGCAAAGTCGGTGAGCCCGCCCACCGCGATCATCACGTCCAGCGCGGTCATGTTCTCGCGGTAGGGGATGGCCTGCGGATTCGCGGCCTGGCCGATCACGCGCACCTGCTGGCTGTACGGACCGACGATGCCGGATACGATCACCGTCACCACGGGGTCGCGGACGTAGGCCGAGAGTTGCTGCTCCATGTCGCGGGCCAGCTGCGTCGGCGTCTTGCCGGCGGCGACTACGTCTTCGGCGAGCGGGGTGGTGATGCGGCCGTCGGGTCGAACGGGCACCGTGACGGAGAGGTCGGGCTGCTGCCAGACGAAGATGTTCACGTTGTCGCCGGGGCCGATGATGTAGTCGGGTGCGGCCTGGTCCGCCGGCATCGTGGGTGCTGGCGGGAAGCTGGGGCCGGTGGCGCAGGCAGGCAACAACAGGATCGCACCGATAAGCAGCACCAGGGCCGCGGGGATTCGACTGGCTACAAGGGATATCGCTTTCACTGCCGTTCCTCCATGCCGTACTCGGATTTCAAGGGACCAAAAGGTGCACAATACAGAATACAACCCGACTCTGCGCGCAGTTTGAACCATCTCCCGGCGCGGTGGAAGCCTCGGCCGGTGGAAACCCGACGCAGGAATGGGTTCCCAACATGGCGCATGCGCGCTTGACGAAGAGTGTCAGCCCCCTGAGACTGACCGCAATGCCATGCAATGCCCGCTGCCCGGGCAGGCAACGAGAGACCCCGCAGTCATGTATGAAGGCTTTTATGGGCTGAAGGCGGACCCCTTCCGCCTCAGTGCGGACCATCGGTTCTGCTACAGCCACCACAGCTACGCGCGCGCGAAGG
>PWXV01000116.1 GCA_003568415.1 Ignavibacteriales bacterium | reverse complement strand
GTGATTTATGGAAGTGATACCTGGGTTGCTACCGGACGGGCATCGTATCGTGAAGCGGGTAATTTGTATACTCCGGAAGGGCGATTACCGGGTACGCATTTGAAGCAAATTACCGGCGCAGCGGGGGCTGGTTTCACTCACAATAACATTCACGGCGGAGTTTCGGTAGAATTTCTCGATAAAATATACGGCTTGCCGGAGGAACTCGATGATCCCGATACCGATATAGAAATACGAATGGATCGCCAGCGGTTTCGTAGTCATGTAAACATACAAAGCAGCGGTTTCTTCAAAAACTATGAATTACGGGTAAGCGGTTCACGTTATTTCCACGAGGAGATTGAGATGGAACCGGGAGAGGATGGAACAATAGAAGAAGATATGGAACTTGATTTCACTCAGAACACACTCAGTTCAACACTTACTATTAAACATGGTTCTCTCGGCCCGATCGAGAATGGTATCATCGGCATTAACGGTATTTTACGAAGGCTTGATACGACCGGTCCCGAGGCGCTGACACCGAATGCCCGTTCGGGGTTTATCGGCTTTTTCGTGTATGAAGAAATTCCATTAAGTACCATTTCCAGTCTGCAGATGGGCGGACGTGTGGAGTTTCAACAAATCAATGCAGTCGAGAATGAACGGTATTTGGACTTTGATGTTACCCGCAGTTCAACAACCTTCTCCGGCTCGGCAGGTTTCAACATACAGCCGGTCAACAATATTGAGATTGGATTCCAGGTTGCCCGTGCGCATCGTGTCCCGACTGTAGAGGAATTATTTTCAGATGCTGCACATCTTGCAGCAGGAGCATATGAGATAGGCGACCCCAATTTAAATAATGAGGTCGGACACGGATTTGACGTATTCATGCAGTATGCGACTGACCGGCTTTTACTGGATGTTGCCGGTTTTTATAACAGGGTGAGCAATTACATCGTTCGGCAACCGACGGGTGAAATACATGAACCGTCAGGTTTTCCGATCATTGTTTATGAAGCAAGCGATGCTGAATTAATCGGCGGCGAGATCGGATTACAATTTATAATGAATGAAAATATTCGCCTGAATGCCCGGGCCGATTACGTTCACGGTACCCGTTGTGATGTTAAACGTACTCCGTTACCGTTTATGCCACCGTTTCGATCAATGCTCGGTATCACCTACGATAAACGGAACTGGTGGATTGGTATGAATACCCGCATGGCATCAAAACAAAACAGGATTGCAGTTGAAGAAGAAGCAACAGATGGATATGTGTTGTTCGGATTTGATGCCGGCTATCGTTTTGACGCAACAGGACGACATGTGGTTTCATTCAGAATGGATAACTCATTGAACACGATTTACCGTGACCATCTCTCCCGTGTCGAAGATAGAGATAATCCGATGCCCGGACGAAGTGCTCATGTAATGTACAAGTGGTATTTTTAAACTATTTCGAAAATCCGAAAGAGATGAAACACACGCGCCATACGTTTATGAAAACCGGAAGCGGTACAAAGATACGGTTAACGAAAAAACGAAAGACCATTATCATTGCTATGGCGCGTGTGGGACGTACATTTTATGCTGATGAATTGCATGATATACTCCGGCAGGATGATTTAAAGGTCGCGAAATCCACTATGTTGCGGACACTGGCAGACCTTATGTCGAACGGACTGCTGATACGATATCGCAGCCAGAACAGAAAATGGAAATATGAAAAGATTTACAATGTAGCGAACGCTAATCGATTGGTCTGCGTTGTGTGCGGAGAAATTCTTGAGTTCGGTAACGAAGAAATAAAATTTGAAACCGAGGCGATATGCAAGAAGTATAATTTTAAAGTCGAGACGGTATCTTCAAATATTTTTGGTGTGTGTATTTATTGCCGGTATTTTAAACCCAGGCAAAATTAATTACGGAAATACCGAACGCTTTTGCAGAAAGTGAAAAGCGAGTCCGCCGGTGGACTCGCTTTTTTTGTGAGTCCTTGATTTTCACGGCTGAATTAAGTATGTTAATCAAAACCTGATCTACAAATTGTTAATTGTACAACAGCAGTATGTTCGCCCATGATCCTCTGAATATTCAACAAAACGCCGTTCAGCAATCAGAGGAATCACTACCCCCAAACCAGAATAACCCCGAATCAGATAACGGTCGACTTGAACGGGCGCGGCAGTATTCCCGCATACGGATTAAATTAAGTATCATTTCCACAATTCTGTTTTTTGTGGTAACTTTATTATTAGTATCACTTGGAATAACGGAGTGGATGGAGGAGGCCGGTTACGGAGCCAGTTCATCACCGTATATTGCCCTTATTATATTCGCATTGATTTTCGGAGTCGTGAACAGTGTGATCACATTCCCGCTTAAAGTTTACTCCGGATACATACTTGAACATCGTTTTGGATTGTCAAATCAGTCATTCATATCCTGGATATGGGACGGTATCAAAGGGATGCTTGTCGGTGCGGTGATCGGCATACCGATATTGTTGATCTTTTATTATTTTCTGCGGACATATGAGACGAACTGGTGGCTGCCGGTTGGTATTATCATGATAATTTTTTCTGTTATTTTGGCACGACTTGCGCCAACGCTAATTTTTCCATTATTTTATAAGTTTAAACCATTAGATGATGGCGACCTAAAAGATCGGATTTTGAAGCGTTGTCGGGAAGTGGGAATGAGCGTGAAGGGGATTTTCCAGTTCGATATGAGCACAAAGACAAAGAAAGCAAACGCCGCATTTGCCGGCATCGGCAAGGCAAAACGAATCATCCTGGGTGATACACTCCTGGATGAATTCAATCATGATGAAATTGATATTGTGTTTTCGCATGAGCTCGGTCATTATAAACTCGGTCATATCAAACGAATGATGGCGGTGAGTATCGTCAGCACCATGATTGCATTGTTTATAGCAGCACAATTTTATGCTCTTTCGATCGGATGGTTCGGGTTTGAGTCAGTCACCCAGCTTGCAGCATTACCATTGCTGACGATCTGGATGGGACTCTACGGATTACTTACCGGTCCGATAGATAACTGGCTTTCGAGACGGCACGAATATCAGGCAGACCGGTTTGCACTTGAACTCACAGGTAATAAAGAAGCTTTCAAATCGACGATGACCAAGCTCGCATCAATGAACCTGAGCGATCCCGAACCACCACGCTGGGTGGAGGTGCTGTTTCACAGCCACCCGACAATAAAGAAAAGAATTAATGCAGCGGAGGAAGTGATATGAAGACGGTGATTACCTTGCTCAGGTTTGTAACTGCAGTCATTGCAACACTTGCATTCGGTCTGCCGACATTACTGCTGCGACCGTTTGATAGAAGAGGCAAGATTTTTCATGCATTCGGGCGTGGTTGGGCGCGTGTCGTTTTGTGGATCTGCGGAATACATGTACGGGTACGGGGACTCGAGAAGATTGAGCCGGGAGTTAACTATATTTATGTATCAAATCACGCGAGTTTGTTCGATATCCCCGCAGTTATGGCCGGAATTCCCGATCAGGTTCGTATTGTCTACAAGCAAGAGCTTGAGAAAATCCCGATATTCGGGTGGGTATTGAAACACGGTCCGTATGTAACGATCAATCGAAAAAAAAGCTTTAGTGCAATGCGGAGTCTCGAACTTGCTGCCGAACGGATAAAGCATGGTGCATCGGTACTGTTGTTTGCAGAGGGCACACGAAGCGAAGACGGCCGCTTGCAGCCGTTTAAACGGGGTGCATTCTCGCTTGCAGCAAAAACAGATAAGCCGATCATACCGTTGACAATTAACGGCAGCTACGATCGCAGACCGAAAGGAAAATTCCTGATCCGACCCGGCATAATTGAACTTGTTATCGAAAAGCCGATCCCGACCGATGAAGGTGAAGGCAAACAGTTTGAAATATCGCTCATGAATCGTGTTGCAGAGGCGATAAGAATGCATTTTAAAGAACCGGTAACGGTGTAATGAAAATCGGATGCAGTCCCACCTTCAAGGTGGACTACAACTCGGAGTTTTTTTCGGAGGATAGATGAAGGTAACTATCAAAGATGTGGAATATATCGCAAAACTTGCACGGCTTGAATATTCGGATGAAGAGAAAAAAACATTCACTAAGCAATTTAACACTATACTTGAGTACATCGACAAACTGAACGAATTGAACACCGACGATATAGAACCATTGTCTCATGTAATCGAGTTGTCGAATGTGGTTCGCGAAGACGAAGTGAAACAATCATTGCCGGTAGAAGAAGTGCTGAAAAATGCACCATCGAAAACAGATACATTTTTTAAAGTACCAAAAGTGATTGGCGGTACTTAATGGAAACAGAGCATTCCGTTATAGCCGTTATTCCTGCCCGATATGCTGCACAGAGATTGCCGGGAAAACCGCTCATTGATCTGCATGGCAAGTCAATGATTCAGCGGGTGTATGAACAGGTGATAAGAGCCCGATTGGTCGGAACGGTAATAGTTGCTACCGATGACGAACGTATCGTGGAATCAGTAGTAGCGATTGGGGGTAATGCGGTCCTTACCGATCCCGGGTTACCGAGCGGCAGCGACCGCGTAGCTGCCGCAATTGTTGATATAGATGCGGATATTGTAGTCAATGTGCAGGGAGATGAACCGATTATCCCTCCGGCAATGATTGACGAGACAATACAGGGTTTACTTGATGTACCGGAAGCGGGTGTTTCTACTCCGGCACGTGTTATTACCGATGCAGGCGATATTAATAACACTAATTGCGTAAAGGTTGTTACAGACAAACACGGACGCGCACTGTATTTCAGTCGTTCGCCAATACCGCATATTCGCGGGGCTGCAGAACCGAAACTATGGCTTTCGGCGTATTCATTTATGAAGCATTTCGG
>PWXV01000223.1 GCA_003568415.1 Ignavibacteriales bacterium | reverse complement strand
TGTCAATCAATACGGAAAACCTCGGTATCGGTGTAAACTCCCCATATAATGACAGCTATTTCAATGGGAGAATTGATGAGGTTGTCATATTTAATATTGCATTGGAACCGTCACAAATTGAATTGGTATACCAGAACAAACTGGATGAAATAAGCCAGGTAACCGGGCTGAGACAAGATGCAGAACTTCCACTGGAAATTACTTTATTACAAAATTATCCTAATCCGTTTAATCCTATAACCACAATTCAATTTATACTACCCGAAATGAGTAATGTGGCCTTGCGTGTATTCGATATTCTCGGGCGGGAGGTAGCAGTTCTGATCGATGAGAAAAAACCTGCCGGATATCATGACGTGCATTTCGATGCATCGCACATGCCGTCGGGAATTTATATGTACCGGCTTGAAACACCACATAACCAATCAACCAGAAGGATGACTCTCATTAAATGAGGGATACGATGATATCAGTTATTCATAATAATTTAATTCAGCTATTCATTTCTTTTTCTTTGTGCCTGATGCTCGGTTTTTCCGCAACCGCACAAAAACCGATCAAATTAAACCAAATCGGATTTTATCCAGATTCACCGAAGATTGCAATTATACCCGGCAGTGATGAGGGAGAATTTAATATCATCGATGCAATAACCGATGAAGTGGTTTATAAAGGTGAAGTCAATAATCCCTCTGAATGGATTCATTCGGGAGAGACAGTAATGTTAGCAGATTTCACAGACTATACTACACCGGGGAAATACTACGTCCTCCACCCTACTGTCGGTATCTCTTACAATTTTAAGATAAAAAATGATGTTCACCGAAACCTTCACAAAGCCTCACTGCGTGCGTACTATTATAATCGAGCTTCGATTGATTTAACAAAGATCCATGCCGGTAAATGGCATCGCCCTGCCGGTCATCCCGATACGGTTATCTATGTCCACAAATCGGCTGCATCTCCCGAACGACCTGAGGGATATGTCATTTCCTCACCGAAAGGATGGTATGATGCCGGCGACTTTAATAAGTATATCGTCAACTCGGGTATCAGCACCTATACTCTTCTCGCTGCTTACGAACACTTCCCTGAATATTATGATAAATTGTATCTGAACATCCCTGAATCATCAAACCAAAATCCGGATATACTTGACGAAGCCCGGTGGAACCTCGATTGGATGTTAACCATGCAGGATCCGAACGACGGCGGTGTATATCACAAACTTACGCATTTGAATTTTCAGGGAACTATGATGCCGCACGAGGTAACTGCCGACCGGTATGTTGTGATGAAGTCGACCAGTGCAGCGTTAAACTTTGCTGCGGTTATGGCAACGGCAGCACGGGTTTATGAAAAATATGATCCGAAATTTGCACAAGCCGCCCTGGAAGCAGCGGAATATGCCTGGGAATGGGCTATTGAAAATCCCGAAGCATACTATATTCAACCGCCCGATGTTCACACCGGTCAGTACGGCGATGACGATTTCAGCGATGAGTTTGACTGGGCAGCTGCGGAACTCTATATCACAACCGGCAACGACGAATACTGGCATGCACGCAACTTCCACGAGATTGGAGTCGGTATACCATCATGGCAATACGTCCGCCCTCTTGCATGGGTTTCGTTACTCCATCACCGGGATAATTTAACCGACGCTGCGGATATTGACCTCATCGAACAGCGCATCATCGATCAGGGAAATGAATTACTCGAAGAGTATAACACCTCTGCATACAACATAAGCAAGGGTTTATATGAAGACGACTTTGTATGGGGAAGCAACGGTATGGCGGGTAATCATTCCGTGCTGCTGCTGCAGGCATATCGATTAACAAAAGACGAATCGTATCTCAATGCGGCACAGGCAAATCTTGATTATCTGCTGGGAAGAAATGCGACCGGTTATTCGTTCGTTACCGGCTTCGGCAGTTTTACCCCGATGTATCCGCACCACCGGGCTTCCGCTGCCGATGAACGGAATGTAGATCCCGTTCCAGGCTTTGTTGTGGGCGGACCTACGTACCGTCATATTGACGGTTGTACGTGGTATCCATCGACGATGCCCGCACTTTCGTATCGTGACGATTGGTGCAGCTATACAACGAACGAAGTTACCATTAACTGGAATGCCCCGCTCGTTTATACGATCGGAGCGATAGAATATTACCGGAATAATAAGTAACAACTCTATTTAAGAAGGGTTGCATCACGAAAAAGTTGTTCGTTCTTATTTCAATGTTTGTTACCGTCAATGCTTACGGACAAAAGTTCGATGGCCTTGCAAAAACTCCGCCGATGGGATGAAATAGCTGGAATCATTTCACCTGCAACGTAAGCGAAGATTTAGTAAAAGGAATTGCCGATGCGATGGTCGAATCGGGAATGAAGGATGCCGGGTATGAATACGTCGTCATCGACGATTGCTGGCATGGCGAATGGGATGAAACCGTTTACATAAATAATATCTAAATACGATAAAAATAACCAAGGAACTTAGTTATGCGTTTTTCTTTATTATTTTCAATAATGATTCTGTTTGCAGTTCATATGGGAATGGCTATGCCCCCTGACAGGATCCCAATTGGTGACCAGGAATTGTTTGCAAGCGGCGGAAATGTCGCATGGATTAACTTTGCCCGGGATATCGGTCCGGGCAACACCCGTCTCGATCTGTTTGAAGAAATGTTCGTGGAAATGAACGAACACGGTGGTAACACGTTTCGACTTTGGCTACACACAAATGGAGCAAGCACGCCGGAATTCAGCGGTACCGGCTCGGATGCCGAAGTGATCGGTCCGGGAGAGGGTACAATTGACGACCTCAGGGATATTCTTGACCTTGCATATTTCCACAACATCAGTCTTGTGCTCTGTCTCTGGTCGTTCGATATGTTGCAGACACATCAAACCGGAGTTGACGGTCCACGGAACATTGCATTACTGACAGAAGATGATAAACTTCAGGCCTATATAGACAATGCCCTGATACCGATGGCAGATTCGCTTAAAGGGCATCCCGCCATTCTCGCATGGGAGATATTCAATGAGCCGGAGGGAATGACTGAGGAATTTGGGTGGTCTACTGAGCGGGTAACAATGGCCGACGTCCAGCGCTTTGTTAACAGAACCGTAAGTGCTATTCGCCAAACTGACCCGAATGCACTCATCACAAACGGCTCATGGAGTTTCCATGCATCAAGCGACATTTTCACCGGCAATCCCGATTACAAGAATTACTACCGTGACGATCGACTAATAGAAGCAGGCGGAGAAGAAGATGGTATTCTTGATTTTTATACAGTCCATTATTATGCCTGGGGTGGAACGGCACTCTCTCCGTTCCACAACGATGTTGATCACTGGGACCTCGATAAACCCGTAGCTATTACTGAGTTTTATGTTCAGACAACCATCGGCATCCCGTATGATGAATTATTTACGACACTTTATGAAGGTGGGTATGCAGGAGCATTGGGATGGCAATGGTATGACAAATATGCAAATCGCGAGGGGCTTACTCATAACTGGCCGAATGCACTTGAAAATATGCAAATAATGTGGGATCTCCACCGTGAAGATGTTGAATTACTATTACCAGGTCTGCGAGGGAGATTTACGGCATTTCCCGAGGGGATCGAAGAAGGTGGTACAAGTACGCTTTCCTGGATCGTTCGCGGCGAGCCGGTATCGGTAACCTTAAACAACAATCCGGTAGAACCGGAAGATTCTCTTGAGGTAAGTCCTGAAGAAACCACTACGTACATACTTTCCGCTGAAGATGCCGAAGGAGATACAAAAGAGTGGCAAGTAACCGTTACCGTACTCGATCCGATGCAGGTAAACCGTGCACTCGGGAAACCTGTTTACGCATCCAGCGTACAGGACGAAGTTGCAGGTGAAAACCTACCCGCTCATCATGTAAACGACGGCAACCCGAATACCCGATGGAGCAGCAAATGGCAGGATGATGAATGGATATTCATCGATCTCGAAGCATCGTATGCAGTACATGAAGTTGTTGTTAACTGGGAAGCTGCTTACGGAGAATCCTACAATATAGACTTTTCATTCGACGGAGTTAACTGGGAAACTATTTACGAAGAGCGTGAGGGTCAAGGCGGTATAGATTCGATCGCCATCAATCCAACGGTTGATACACGGTTTGTACGTATGCATGGGCTTGAACGTGCAACGGAATGGGGATTCTCAATCTATGAATTTGAGATCTACGGTTTACCGTCGGATATTCAACCGCCACAGATCACAATCACATCACCTATTGAGAATGCTTTTCTCGAGGCACGTCTTCCGGTAACCATTGAGACCCAGGTAACCACCGGTTCATTCGATATCCAGCAAGTCGATTTTTATATAGACAATGATCTCGTCGGCACTGTCAACGAAGAACCGTATCAATATATCTGGGAGGATCCTGAAGAAGGATCGTATGTGCTCTCGGCGATTGTCATCGATGAGGAATTTGAAGTCCACTCATTTCCCCGTGACGTTCTTATCAGTCCCGAAGCTGACAGCATACGGTTTGAAGCCGAAGATGCATTATTGACCGGCGATGTCGAAGTTATATCTTCCGCATCCGCCAGCGGTGGCGCCTATGTACAAATGGAAGATGCCGCCGACGCACATTCAACATTGACCTGGGATGAAATAGAGATCAACGATACCGGCTATTACGGACTTCGTATCGGCTACCGGTTACCGCACGGTGAAAAGGGTCAGCATATTTACGTCAATGATGAAATGGTCTACGAAGAAGTTATGTTCACCGGGCCCGCCAATGAGTGGCTTACTATGGATCTGACCGTTGAGCTCCAGAGCGGTACAAACTCCATTATGATCGAAGGATTCTGGGGATGGATGGATTTCGATTACATAGAAATACGGGGACAGAATCTGCCG
>PWXV01000297.1 GCA_003568415.1 Ignavibacteriales bacterium | reverse complement strand
CTTTTGCTTCGCGGATGAAACGTTGTTTATCTACCTTTGAGGCAGTAATATCGGCAGGGAGAAACTTCAACGCGATCTCACGATCGAGCCTGGTGTCCCGGGCCTTATATACGACCCCCATCCCGCCTTCGCCGAGTTTATCAAGAATCTCATAATGAGATATGGTGCGGCCAACCATCGCCCCTCCCGTAAATGGTTATCTAAGTGGTTGTACAAAATGCTACTACAAGATCATCAGAGTCGCAATCCCCTGTTCAGGGGATTTATTTTGTAATAAATACAAAACGGTCTGTTTCTTTATGATATAACACACCCTCAATGGGTGGTAATGATGTACTGTGTATATTTATATATTCTAATCAGTCACCTCGTTTATCGGTAACGGTACTGCCCGTATTTTTTCATAATGAGAAACAAAATCAATTAAAGATATTCCTGATCGACGGTACGTAAGGTTTCTGCAACCTGCCGCGCTTCTTCCTTTTTTCTATAA
Organism: Ignavibacteriales bacterium; assembly: GCA_003568415.1. GTDB lineage: Bacteria > Bacteroidota > Ignavibacteria > T3Sed10-11 > T3Sed10-11 > T3Sed10-11. Next base: position 4,435 of record PWXV01000297.1, on the reverse strand, counting down.
TTTGGTAATGAGATACCGTTTGTCCTATCATAAGCACATTCTCTCTCTAGTCTCACCAAAAAATGCCGCTCCGAACTTTTCCGGAGTCATAATTTCAACCCATCACTGAAAAACCTTTGTGGGTAAAGGTAATACTTTGCCGATAATGGAAGATATACTTACCTGCGATAGAAATTTCCTCTCGCTATCAGCTTCCAATCCGGCTATCTTTTTAGTTTGTAAATATCAACAATCGATGTAAGGTTCACATACTCTTAACCTTCTGCCATTATTCATCGATGATCATTGTTGGCGGTGAATCGCCCGCTGCATATACTCGCGCTCCGTGGACGAAAACAGCATACGGATGTTCACCTGCTTCTGCTTCATTTCCGACTATTAACGTAAGAGATTCACCCTGCAGTACCTCTTGCGTGAAAACGCCGGTAAGATCTTCGTCCATGAATTGGAAATAGATGTCTCTGTTTTCGGGTGCCTGCCACACGACCGTGTCTCCGCGTGCAACAAATATCTCGGTTTCGGTCGTATCCTGAGCATCTACTATCTTCCAGACATCATCAACCAGCATACATGCAAGATCGTGCCGTTCCGGCATAGCCGGCCCCAGCACCCCCTCTGCATCTTCACCGCACGAATACACGGATAACAAAAGGAAACTCAAGGCAATAACGAATGTAAATGGTTGTTTTAATTTCATAGTAACCTCCCGGTTGATTTATGGTGGAATCGAACTACAATAACGACTATTTTAAAATTATCTATACTAGGAATAGCCGAAAAATCAGCTCTCATCTTTAATTTCAATCAAACATTCGCTCCCGGTAAACCCGAAAAATCCGCACGTGCTCTCATACGTTCTATATCCGCGTGCATTCGTTCGATAAGCCGGCGATACGGGGGTTGATTCCGGATGCTATCGAAGAACGGATTCTGTTCAATGGGTCTCGGGAATCGGTAGCCCATATCGTATGCACGTTCAAGCCAGTTGAGTGCTTCATCAACATCATTCCGGAGCGCGTGTATACCGGCAATTACAGCGGGGAGTGCCGGAGATTCATGTCCTTCTTCATACAAATCATTAAACCTTGTATGTTCCTGATTCAGAAGTGAATCTGCCCGCTCCGCTTCTCCTCTCTGCAATAATATATATGCATACGAAGTACGAGACGCCCGTCTTTGGTGATAAAGCGCTTCAACAACACTATCGGCTTGAGCAGAACGAGTATCGATAAGCAATTGTCCATATGTTCTCAATATTTCATCATTATCAGGTCTTAAGTCGAGAGCATCACGAACCCACCTTAGAGCCGCCTCATCATTGCCGCGCAGCACTTCGAGTTCCGCAAGGCGAAGAGGAATGCGATGATACGGCTTCGGTCCTCCCGTTAACGGTTCTTTATCGAGTCCTGCCCGTAAAAATCGTTCGGTAATCTCATCATTACCGAGCGCAATGAGCGGTAAACCAACATGGTGATAAAGGTTCGCATCCCTCGGATTTCGCTCCAGAGCAAGACGAGCAAGGTGAAGCGATTCATCGAAACGACCGAGGCGCAATTCGACGATGGAGAGATCGGGCATTCCCCATGGTGCTTCGAAAGCGATAGCACGTTGCAATGAACGACGCGCTTCACTCAGTTGACCATCGTTCATCAATAGTTGTCCCATAACCCAATGGGCGGGAGCAAGCGTTGAATCAATCTCCAGCGCCCGCTGTGCCGATGCGAATCCTTCAGCCCGTGCACTCTCAACGCCGAATTGCGATAAAAAAGAATGCGTAAGTGCGAGATGCGCATACGCAAGCGCGAAATCGGAGTCCATGCGTATTGCCGTACGGTACAATTCGGCAACTTCTTCGAGGACATCCCGGTTAAAGTCCCACATCTCGCGGCCTTTGAGAAATATCTCGTATGCGGCAAGATTTTCTGTCGGCGGATTTTCTATCCTTTTAACCTCATCGGGGGTCAATCGGGCTTGCAGAACCTCGGCTATATTTTGAGCGACTTCGCTCTGTATCTCGAAGATATCGACCAGTTGACGGTCGTAATGCCCGGCCCACAGTGTATTGTCCGTTTCTACATCGTTCAATTGTACAGAGATCCTGAGTGCATCTCCAAAACGCCGGACGCTCCCCTCAAGTATGGTGGCAACATTCAATTCCTCTCCAATCCTTCCGAGAGATAGATCGGTTCCCTTATACAGCATTGACGATCGCCTTGATATCACCCGAAGATCGGCTATCTTCGAAAGCGTGCTTATGATATCTTCGGTGATGCCGTCGGCAAAGAACTCATCTTCGGGTTCGGGACTCAGATTCACAAACGGGAGAACAGCTATGGAACGGTCAAGCTCAGCTACGGCCGATTCGCCGGGTATGAATACATATATTCCGAGAAGTATAATCAATACAAGCGGGACTCCGTAAACCCACGGTTTCAATTTTTCCTGAACCGATCGATCGCGATTATCAATCACGGTTTTTTTATCTTCAATTGCCCCGGTTTTCGTACGCCCACCGGAGGATATCTCATTTGCCACTTTCCTCACGTCCACTAATATTTCATCCGTATGTTGATACCGGTCGTCCGGTTCTTTCTCCAAACACTTATTCAGAATTCGTTCAAGCTCCATAGGTACACCGCTCCGCAAACCCGTTACCGGTTCCGGATCTTCATTGATGATCGAATACACGAGCGCCGTCTCATACTCACTCTTAAATGGTCGCTGTCCCGTTATCATCTCATATAACACCACTCCCAATGACCATATATCCGTACGATGATCGACTTTCTGTCCCTGCGCCTGTTCGGGCGACATATACGGTACGGTGCCGAGCGTGGTGCCGGATTTGGTAAGGAGCGTTCGTTCCGCCACTCTCGCCAATCCAAAGTCGATGAGTTTAATCTGATCGTCATTGGTTATAAAAATATTTGCCGGTTTTAAATCCCGGTGGACGATTCCTTTTTCGTGAGCTTTCTGTAACCCCGATGTTATTTGTATCGAGTAATTTACCACATCTTTTAACGGAAGCGGAGCCTGCTCGATTTTTTCTTTCAACGACATACCCTCGTAGTATGCCATCACAATGAAGATGTGTCCCTCATCAGATTCTTCTATCGAATAGATACTGCAGATGTTACTGTGATCGAGTGCGGATGCTGCTTGTGCTTCGCGTAGAAAACGCTGTTTTTCATTTTCATCGGCGCCGACATGAGAAGGCAGAAACTTCAGCGCAACGGTACGGTTGAGCTTGGTGTCGTGGGCTTTGTAGACGACTCCCATGCCGCCTTCGCCAAGTTTTTCTAATATTCGATAATGAGATATAGTTTCTCCAGATATAAACATTTATTATCCCTTTGGTTTCATGAACTCGATAAATGCCGGATGATTCTCTAACGGTTCAAGTCCGGTTAAACGATGAAATGTAGTAAAAGAAGCACCTCTATTATGTGCTTCCGCTAACAGATCGACCGCATAATCAAGTTCATCAAGATTTGCAAGGATTAATGCCATCCATACATATTTTGCACTACCAGGATAAGGTTCTTCCCGGTCTCTCATTTGTTCCCATATGTGCAGAGCTCTATCTTTTTCCCCTTTTCTCGCCAATACGACACCGAGCCGTCCTATCCAGCGAATGTCCTCAGGTTCGCGGTTTATCAGTATCTTAAAGACTGCAAGCGATTCGGTCAGTTCGTTGAGATCGTAAAACATATCACCAAGAACCCGCAATGACGTTATACCTTCCGGATATGTTGTATAGGTAGTTTCAAAATGTGTACGCAACATCCGGTACACAGCATGAGCTTCATCTGTATATCCGTGAATTCTAAACTCCCGTGCCATATCGAGTAACAGGCTTTCCCACCGCCAAATCCTCCGAGCGGTCATATTTTTCGCAAGATCGATTAACTCTTCGACTTCATCATAGTTTCCCATAGCTGCATTCGGTCTGATTTCAAGCCACAGGATCGATACTATATCCGGATACTGTTTCCGGGCCACTCGTGCGCATTGCAATTCACCCTCGAAATCTTTCAACATATGATAAGCATAACAAAGTTGACTCCAATAGGGGGACCAACCCTGCATGATGTGAGATTCAGGATCCAGTGTTTGATATGCCTCGATGACCTCACGGGGTCTGTTCATCCTGAGCGCTTCATATCCCCACTGGTAATGATATTCCGAACCCGGAGCAATCCGGGCGGCTTGTCTGGCTGCCTCATACGCACCGCGTCTGTCTCCGCCTAAAATAGCCCGGATCCATTCGACCATAACACGGTCTGAAGGTATAAGATTATCGTATAAATTATCTTCTATATAGACTGTAAGAGAATCGCTTATACTCCATTCACCCAGATTAAGATGAGCAACTGCCTTCCAGAATACGGGTGCTGCAAACATGGTATCCGTTTCAAACGCAACGGTATAATGG
>PWXV01000198.1 GCA_003568415.1 Ignavibacteriales bacterium | reverse complement strand
GCGACACTACTTCAAGTATTAATCCGTTCTTCCGCTCATAACTCCGCAACCGCCAGTTTACTTCCTCTTCTATCCATTCGTACTGCTGTAACGGATAGTACGCAACGTACACATTTCCTCCCTTACAGAATATCCAGCCGCTCTCATCCTCTATGCGTGCATCGAGTGTCTTCGGAAAAAATCCGTTTATATGCTGATGCGAAACACCTTCTGCTATGTCGTAGAGAACTATGATCGCGTTTTCGTGTTGCATTGTCTGCGTATAGGGGGAACTTCCTACCCATTTATTTGGATCCGGATATTTCGGCCGAACACGGGATATGCCATGAACGAGTATCTTTAACGGTTCAGGGAAAAACATCCCGACTTCGTATTCCGAATAGTACGGATGAATCGTGAAAATCGTATTGTTCGGTTTATCCGATACAAACGTTACATCCCAGGTATGTTGTTGTATCGGCTGGGCTATGCCGCCGTGCAGCGATCCCAGAGCATAGTCTTTCGTCATATAGGTATATTTATAAACAGGTGGATTAAACTCGTCACCGAACCGCATCACATTACGCAACCGCTTTCGCTCCTGATGAACATATGGTTCACTCCGGTCGGTAGCAATATGATAAATAACCTCCGGCAACCTGTAGGAACTTAGTGCTGCGATCAAAGTTTCACCGCGTGCATGGAAATCGGTATCGCCGAAGAACAACCAACCAAACGCCGTCATAGCGGCCTGTAATGGATCAGTAGCCGTACGGATCATGACCCTGCTGTGAGCTCCGCCGTAATTACCCCGCAGGTATTCGGCAGCAAAATCGGCAAGGAGATAATCGATCATCATCCCTGCTTTCCTTTTCATAGTGCGGTCTTCTGCAAACTCGTAGAGCATAAACATTGGAGCAAGGAATACGGTCATATAATGCGGCGAATCAAACTCTCCCTGTCCGATTGTTGTGGTAGTTTCCATCCAGAGATTCAACCATTCTTCCGCTTCCTGCATGTTCTCTGCCGAACTTTTACCCGTGTACCACCGGTCGCCCGGCTCATCGGGCCATTCCTGGGCCGCAAGATACAACGAGGTATAATACATAACCCAGTGGTTTTCAGTATCACCGCGATAGGGTGTATAGGTGCGCCATAGGTCCCGGTACCGCTCACGATATTCATCGGGCAGCACCTCTTTTGAATAAAGGTACATTGATAGCGACGGATACATCCAGAACATATCTCCACGCGGTGCTTTAAACAATGTATCCAGATATTCCAACGATTTTTCAACATCAACACCGCGATGCAGTTTTGCGGTAATGATGGTATAATTTGCAGCAGGTTCCATTGCTGCATAATGGTCAATCAGACTATCACGCCTGCTTTCATAGGCGATATCAAATTCAGTCGGCTCGTACGTATCACATCCGGTAATAACGAGGATGGTGACGATCAGCAGTAATAAAAATTTGTTAATAGTATTCATAACATTAATTCTTTTTAATTAGTAATGAGAATTCCCCAAACATCTGCAATACCGAAACCTGTTTGGTTCCAGCTCCTTCCCGCATTTTCACTTGTATATAAACCGCCCCGATACATACCGGCATACACCACATCAGGATTATCCGGATCTACTTTCAGAGCCATAACCGTAGTCTGCTCAAAACCCTGTGTAACACGCATCCATGATGCTCCTGCATTGGTAGTTCTATATACACCCGACTCCCAACCGCCGGCGTATGCTATATTTGAATCCTGCGGGTGTAAAGCCAGGGTATATATTGGCTCTGGGAGTATACCATTGTTGACCGCGGTCCACGTATTTCCGCCGTCCTCGGAACGGAATATGCCATGCTTTTCGGTTCCGGCAAACAGTACGTTCCTATCGGCAGCATGCTGTACAATAGTACGTACTGCCTGACCTTCAAAATGGTGCAGCGACCAGCTTTCGCCGCCATCGGTCGACTTGTATAAACCTCCTTCACCTCCCAGATACAGAACCGACGGATCGTCCCGGTCGATGTGGAGAACCGAACAATATCGCTGATCCATCCCATCGGCTATCAATTGCCACGTTTCACCGCCATCTTCCGATTTATTCGGTCCGTATGCCGTTGCTATATATACAATATCCGGATTGACGGGATCGACGGCGATGTCAAGGACCTCAGTAATCCTCCAATCGGTAGTTAATCTCCAGGATTCTCCTGCATCTTCGGTTTTCAGAACCCCGTTCCCGGATGCAATAAGAATCACTTCGCCACCGGTACCGGGAACTACCGCCTTGCCGAAAGCACGAATATTTTCCCAACCCAGATGTTCCCATGTACTTCCCCTGTCGGCCGATCGAAATAATCCTGTTGCGGGATTGTCCCTGCCCACCACATAGGAATCATTACTCAATAACACTACATACATAAATGGAGTCTCTTCATCTTCAATTTCAGAACCTATTGCCTGATGATTTATTCCGCACCACTGAAGCACAAAGAACACTGCAACAGTCAATTGCATCAATTTTATTACATGTTGTTTCATAACACGCCTCATAGTTCTATAGGTAAATATGTTTTGTTTTCAAACTATTATTCTTCTATATCCAGTCCCCGTTCAATAATTTCATCCTGGTATTTTTGCCACGATCTCATCTCCGATCGTTTGCCGAAATAATACATAGATCCGCCGAAAACGGTCAATATCCCTCCCAGTAAAATGAATGAGTACGAATCCGTTCCCTCCAGCGGTACTAAAAACATAGTAAAAATAAATAATCCTATGACGATTGTATTGATTCCCACTAACGGAAATGTTGTGGTCTCTTTTCTGCCGCGGGCATATACCTCTTTGGCAACATCCACCGGTTTATATAATTTATTAAAGAATTGCTCTACCTGTTCCCGGTCTGTTTCCGATTCTCTGGCAAATAATCCTGAAAAGATATAGATACTTACCCCCATTATAATAACGGCAACCGGCAAAAGCACATCCACCAGAATACCAAACTCAGAATACACATTAGTCGCAAGAAGTATATATAACCCTATAGTGAACAGAGCAGAAATCAGAATCAGCCGCAGTTTATTTGTTTTATATAATACGCCCAGATATCCCGATGCAACGAATATCGCAAAGGTAAGGACGGCAACCAAATATATTTGGGGACCAAATCCCCAATCGAGGAGGTAACGCGTCAATATACCGATATATAATCCCCATATTGTGGCGGAAAATGCACCCCATCGCGGAACCCATTTAAACAATAACCCGAATGCAATGGGTACTGCCGTCGGCAGGTTTAAAAGCGTAAAGAAAGCCATCATAATATTGAATATTCCTAAATCGCTGTGCACAAATGAAAGCGCCAAACCCATCACCAGCAGTCCCATAAAAATTGTGGCTAATTTTCCGACACGGAACACTTGTTGCTCGGTTGCATCCCGTTTGAACGCATCCTTATACATATCCCGCGCAATAATAGCCGAGACAAGATTATATACAGAGCTTAATGCACTCATCGTTGCCGCCAGCAATGCCGCTATTAAAACTCCCACTAAACCGATAGGTAAAACCTTGAGTGCAACGCCTATATATACAAGGTCCATCGGTTGAAACTGATCTGCGAAAAACTCGACCTGCGAGAGATCGGGCCAGAGAACCCGTGCAACTAATGGTGGGACGCCAAATATTAACGGGAAACTAAGGAACAATATACCTGCCATCCGTCCTACCTTTTTTGCAGATTTTTCATCGCGAACGCTGTAGAACCGCTGCGCTCCACCTGCTGCAACACCTATCGTCGTAATAATAAACATGCCTATCAGATAATGACCGTCATAATGGACATTATTGTAGACATAATCGAATTCAAGGGGAGGAATATTCCGGATAAGTTCTCCAATACCGCCAATCAGTTGTATACTCATTATTACCACGACTATACTTACGCCTATCAAAATGACAAACTGCACAAAATCCGTTATGTTAACAGCCCACAAACCTCCTGAATACGTATATGCAAGAATGATCAATCCAACACCGATAATAATAACACTCACATCAATACCGAGCGGAGCCGATAAAATCCGACCGATCGCAGCAAGCTGTACACCACCGGATAATATGAATACTATTGCGATGACATAACTAAATAACTGCTGTGTCGTAACATTATAGCGCGTGTTGGTATATTCAACCGGCGAGATAACGCGGCTTCGCCGCCATCGGGAAGCGGTTAATTGCGATCCGATATAATATGAGAGGGCACCCAATCCGAAACTGATAAGGGCAAAATATCCGGTGAAATAAACAAACCCCGCTGCACCGGCAAAAATCCAGGCACTGAAGTTGGTCATATAAAGCGAAACACCGGATGTCCACCACGGTATTTTGTTGCCTCCGGCAAAGAAATCTTTCGTATTTTTAAGCCGGCGCAGAAAATAAATGCCAATAGCAATCATAAGAACAAAATACATTGCTATGACAGCATAATCGATGGAGTGCAGAGAATTCATAAACGTATCTTTGATATCTACTTAGTTACTATTGTTCCCGGATTTTTACATTCCTGAAATCCAGCTCGCGGGTGATGCCGCCGGCACTCATTCGCAACGACTCGCTGCCCACTTCCGCTTCCATAAACTTACTCTTGAATAAATAATCACTGGCATAAGTATGTTCCTCGCCGTTTACCATTCGCTTCCCGTCATAGGTAAACTCCAATCGGTCGCCTCCCGTTGTCGTGTACCCAACACGGAGCGTCTCGGTAAAATCTTCCGCTTCAATGGTATTGTTTACTATCGCCTCCTGAAACGATGCAAACGAGTCATATTCATCCTGCGACACTACTTCAAGTATTAATCCGTTCTTCCGCTCATAACTCCGCAACCGCCAGTTTACTTCCTCTTCTATCCATTCGTACTGCTGTAACGGATAGTACGCAACGT
>PWXV01000216.1 GCA_003568415.1 Ignavibacteriales bacterium | reverse complement strand
TCAGCGCGTGAGGGAAGGGGATGGGGCTGGCAACGATATCTAAAATTTAACCGGAATATTTTCAAAACAAATTTTTTAAAATTGACTAAAAACATAAATCAAAATCAAAAACCCTAACCTCGCAGTCCCCCTCCCTTTGGCGAAAAGGGAGGGGGACCACAGGGGGTGGGTATTGGTCCGGACTTGCAAAGAATTCAAACAATAACCTGATATTTACAAATAACAAGTTGCAGAATTTTAAGAGTACGGAAAAGCAACCATCCCCTGTAATCCCTTTCCCTCATATCGTGAGGGAAGGGGATGAGGCTGGCAATAAAGTCAAAAATTAAAAAGGAATTGTTTCAGATTAAATTTTTACATCGATAAAATACGCGCAAGTTCAATCAGACGATGTCTGATAGTTTTGTGTCTCTCCCAGGCATCCTTTAGCGGTATCTCCGATATTTCCCAGTTTATCTCACCGACCATAATTCCGCTTTTCTCCTCAACCAGCTTTTCGACGGCAGCCGCACCCAACCGGCTGGCCAATACACGGTCTAACGCTGTCGGACTGCCACCCCGCTGTACGTGCCCTATAACACTGATTCGATAATCATAACCGGCTGCATCCTTTACTTTATTTGCGATTTCAAAGGCATTCCCCTCTTCATCCCCCTCCGCAACAATAATAATAGCGCTTGACTTATCCTTGCGATAATGTGCAAGCATTTCACGGAGTTCATCAATATTTGTTTGCGTTTCGGGTATGGCAATATATTCTGCACCCGAGGCTATGCCGACATCAACAGCTATAAATCCGGTATCGCGCCCCATCACCTCAACGTAAAATAACCGTTCGTGTGCAGCAGCGGTATCCCGGATCTTATCAATAATATCGAGTGCAGTGTTCACAGCGGTATCAAAACCAATCGTATAATCTGTCCCGTAAAGATCGTTATCGATAGTTCCCGGTACCCCGATCACTTTAACCGGATGCTCATCCATAAATGTTGTAAGTCCCTTAAACGTACCATCACCACCAATACCTATCAAACCCTCTATCCCGTGTTTTTGTAAATTGTTGAATGCTTTCTCACGCCCCTCTTTTGTCATAAACTCTTCCGAACGAGCAGTTCGCAGGATAGTACCGCCGCGCTGAATTATATTTGAAGCCGATTTACTTTCTAACGGCACAATATCATCGTTGATCATACCCCTGTATCCGGACCGGATACCAAAAACCTCCAGATTGTGATACACAGCCATACGCACAACAGCACGGATTGCCGCATTCATCCCCGGAGCATCGCCGCCGCTTGTAAAAACACCAATGCGTTTCATTTTACATACCTATTTATATTAGGAAGGAAGTTGTTAATTATTCCGTTGTCTTTGAAAATGTATAGAGTTGCCCGTCAAATTGCAAATACAAAACCTTATTTGTTGAAAATTGTTAATTTCCTTGATATTGACGCAATTTTTCCATATTATTTTCAAGATTTTCGTTCTTACCATCGACAGTAAAAAGGAGCAGTATCAATGTCTTCAAACAGCCGAGGAGCCTGGGGCTCACGATTTGGATTTGTTCTTGCCGCTGCCGGTTCTGCTGTGGGGTTAGGTCACATCTGGCGGTTTCCGTATGTAACCGGTGAAAACGGAGGTGCCGCATTTGTAATTCTATACATCGCATGTGTGTTTTTGATCGGCGTCCCCATTCTATTTGCCGAACTGTCACTGGGACGTCATTCACATAAAAATCCCGTCGGTGCTATAAAAGCAATTGCACCAACCGGCGGCTGGAAGTATCTCGGTTACCTTGGCGTTGCAACCGGCCTTTTTATTCTCTCGTATTATACACTGATCGCAGGCTGGACATTTGGATATATTTTCAAAACACTACTTCAAAATCCTCTGACTTTTGATGAGTTTTCAACAAACGCCCCGCTCAACTCATTATTATATGTAGTCTTCCTGTTAATGAGTATAGGTGTTGTTTATGGCGGTATCAGGGGAGGTATCGAGCGATGGTCGAAAATTCTGATGCCTATACTTCCTGTAATTTTGTTATTTATCATTATATATACGCTTACGCTTGAAGGAGCAATGGAAGGCGTACGATTCTATCTACGGCCTGATTTTTCCGAAATTACCGGCGAAACGATTATGATCGCTCTCGGACAGGCATTCTTCGCTAACAGTCTCGGCATGGGAGCGATGATAACATACGGCAGTTATCTTGATAAAAAAGAAAACATTATCGCAGCAGGAACCACGGTTGTCATATTCGGCATAATGATATCGTTTCTTGCGGGCTTTGCGATATTCCCCGCTGTATTTGCAATGGGTAAAAGTCCGGCCGAAGGCGCAGCACTCGTGTTTGTTATTCTTCCCGAGATATTCGAGATGATGCCCGGCGGCATTCTTATCGGAACACTTTTCTTTTTGCTCCTTGCTATCGCCGCACTCACCTCGGCTATATCATTGCTCGAAGTCCCCGTTGCGTTCCTCATCGATGAGCGCAAAGTAAGACGAAAAGTTGCCACCTGGCTGGTCGGTGGTGTTACCTTATTGTTCGGCATTCCCTCTGCACTCTCATTCGGTGCATCCGACTTCTTTACACATCTGCCATTCTGGGCGGGTCACTCATTTTTCGATTTGATGGATTATATCTTCGGAAGTGTTGCCCTGCCGCTCGGCGGTATGATGTTCTCAATCTTTGTAGCGTGGCGATGGGGAATGTTCGGTGCGAGTAAAGAAGTTTCTCTCGGGAATGATAAGTTTATCGGTATACAATCAAAAGTATGGGGAATAATACTCAAGTATATTTGCCCGATAGTCATTTTACTTGTACTTCTTAATTCAATAGAGGTCTTTTAAAAAATAGTAAACTCGTTCTCATCAGCCATAAACTATCATACATTTATGAGGAGTTTTTTCAATGGAAAATGGTTTTATTGATCAAGTTGCTGTGTGGGTTGATGGTGCTGCCGATTTTATCTGGACGTATATGGTGTATGTATTGTTCGGAGTGGGGGTATTGCTTACTTATAAAATTGCGTTCCTGCAATTTCGTAAGTTTGGAGTTGCCATGCGGGTTACCCTCAGTAAAAAATCCCGTGCAAAAAGCGAACTGGAGGGTGATGTCACACCGTTTGCAGCCTTAACCACTGCACTGGCAGCAACGGTAGGCAACGGCAATATCGCGGGTGTTGCCACCGCGTTAATGTGGGGCGGTCCCGGTGCAATTTTCTGGATGTGGATCACCGGCCTGCTCGGCATGGCAACAAAATACAGTGAAGCGGTACTTGGTGTGAAATACCGTGAGAAACATCCCGACGGTACCATGGCAGGCGGCCCGATGTATTATATTAAAAAAGGACTTGGCGACAATTGGTGGTCGAAAATCCTCGGTGGTATTTTCGCCGCGTGTGGTGCGTTTGCCGCTCTCTTTGGTACCGGCAATATGATGCAGACAAATGCTATGGCAAGTTCACTTGAAAGTGAGTTCGGCATTCCGCCGTTACTTACCGGTCTTGTTGCAACAACTATGGTTGCACTTGTTATTCTTGGTGGTATCAAGCGCATTGCAAATGTCGCGATGCGGCTCGTACCGTCGATGGTGTTGTTGTATTTTGCATTCGGGACCGTTGTTTTGCTTGTCAACATAACTGCTATACCGGCAGCAATCGGCATGATATTCGAATATGCATTTAACCCGATAGCCGCAGCCGGAGGATTCCTCGGTGCAACGGTCAGACAGGCAATTCAGTTCGGTGCACGACGTGGTATTCTGTCGAACGAAGCCGGTCTCGGCAGCGCCCCCATCGCGCACGCCGCGGCTCAAACTCCGGGTCCGATTTACCAGGGCTTGATCGGTGTGGCAGAAGTATTTATCGATACAATTCTTGTCTGTACCTTTACTGCACTTATCCTGCTATCATCCGGTGTGTGGCAGACCGATTTAACGGGAGCCGCAATGACAGCCGCTGCATTCTCCGACGGTGTTCCGTACATTGGCGGCGCGGTGGTCGCATTAAGCACCTTCCTCCTCGGGTATTCGACACTTATCGCGTGGGAGTATTACGGTGAACAGTGTGCTAAATATCTTTTTGGATTTAAGATAACAATTCCGTACCGGATAATGTTTATCGCCCTTACATTTATCGGTGCCATTGTTTCGATAGAAATTGTATTCTTCGTCGGTGATATCGCGAATGCATTTATGGCACTGCCAAACCTTATCGGACTAATGCTATTATCGGGTATGATCGCGCGAATCACGAAACAAGCATTAGAAAAAGATCCGCTGTTGTCGGAATAATTAGTTGACAATGTTACGTATAACAATATTTCTTTATAATAAATGATAAATCCTAAATCCGAATATCTAAATCCTAAACAATTTCAAATTACCAATGTACAAATTCTCTAAACAACATGAATTCACACTGTTTCGGGCATTATAAAATTTGAATTTTTCCCGCTGTACGGGATCCCGCATCTATCATAGCTATAAAAGATTTGAGCGGGAGAGATTGTTTAGGATTTCGGATTTAGTGCTTAGGATTTTCAACTAGTTATTAAAAATTAGCCGTGAAGTTCATACATATTGTGATCGGTCTTCACGGCTTATAATTTTAATTATCAAAATATCTGACAGAGTGCATGGATCAACTTCTCGATTCGTTAACCGTATCCATCGGCTCGTTTGCATCGAGTGTATGGAATATTATGGTGCCGGTGCTGTTCGGTGTCGGCTTGCTGCTGACAATACGCATCGGGTTTTTACAATTCCGTAAATTGGGTGTAGCATTACGGATCACCCTCAGCAAACGATCACGGGCAAAATCAACACGCGAGGGAGATATCACACCCTTCGCAGCCCTCTCGACAGCGCTTGCCGCAACACTCGGGAACGGTAACATCGCAGGCGTGGCAACAGCTATCTTTGCAGGCGGTCCCGG
>PWXV01000283.1 GCA_003568415.1 Ignavibacteriales bacterium | reverse complement strand
GCTTCATGGCGTACCTAAAACTCTAAAACACGAAAATATAAGATTACAATATCGATTATACTTTTTCTGCTTGCTTTGGAATTTCACATGCAACACATGGATCCATGTAGCACATCACATCATCGTGCTCAATTAAACATGGCGGACTTATGTTTGCGCAGCCGCCGCACACTGCTTTTTCGGGGTCAGTGTATGTACACAGGAGCTCGCATACCGGACAAATATAAATACAGCCGCCGCATAATCTACAGTGTTCCGATTTCATATCGAATGGCGTACCGATGCTCCGGCGGTCGCCCCGTCCCCTGAAGCCGATCGCTTTCGCCATCATCTGTTCCTCACACATCCGCACACATAATCCGCACATGATGCAGGATTTATACCGCTGTCTGAAGCGCTGCTGACGCACATCGTATATTGACGCAATATCCTGTATAGTTTTTGACTGCGGAGCGGTTGCAAGCAATAACTCGATGATCATCTTTCGCGCCTGCATAACGCGGGCCGAAGAGGTACGAACATGCAATCCTTCCTGAACGGGATACGTGCAAGATGAAACGAGCTTTGTGTTGTTATTATTTTCAATTTCAACAATGCACAGCCGGCACGCACCCAACGGCGACAAACCTTCCATATGGCAGAGTGTCGGGACGGTAAATCCCAGAAACTTGATGACTTCGAGAAGTGTCGTGCCTTTATCGACGGTGACGGGGAGGTTGTTTATTTTAAGATTTATCATAGTGTTTTAGTGTTTTGATGGCTACTTTTTTCCTCTGTAAATTCCAGATCGCATCGCAGGCAACGGCCCGCTTCATACAACGCCTGTTCTTCCATTAACGGTAACTCCACTTCCATAAGACTTCGTTTCCGTTCATAAACCGGTATTGTGGGAAGTTCGATTCGTTTATTTTCCTGCGCATCCGCTTCCTCTTCAATTACCTCGAGCGGCGGTACATAAACCGATGGTAGTCGCCTCTCTCCAGGTTGTTTCAAATCCTTGTCGTTTACATACCGATCAATCATCGCGGCTGCTTTCTTTCCATGTGCGATCGCATCGACGACGGTGTTCGGACCGGTGACCACGTCACCGCCGGCAAATACACCGGGTTTATTTGTCATAAACGTTTCTTTATCAACTTCAAGTGTCCCCCACTTACTTACCTGAATTCCCATATCAGCAATATACTCAACATCCGGTGTATCACCGATAGTGACTATAAGTGTATCAAGCGGAATGAAATATTCCGAACCTTGAACAGGTACCGGTTTCTTTCTTCCCGATGCATCCACATCGCCGGGTTTATTTTTCACCACTTCCACACCGGCAAGCTTCCCGTTTTCCGAATGTATCCTGACGGGAGAAACCATCGTTACCAGTTCAACGCCTTCTTCAATAGCGGCGTCGATTTCGTGGCGCAGTGCAGGCATTTCCGATTTCGATCTGCGGTATAACATTGTGACACTCTCTACCTTTTCTTCCCGTAAAGAGACCCGCGCAGCATCCACCGCCGAGTCGCCGCCGCCGATGACACCAACGCGTCCTTTCGCCAGACTCTCACCGCGTAAATTAAACGACTTTAAAAATTCAATTGCAGGATACACACCGTCGAGATCCTCGCCCTCTATTTCAAGCAGCTTGCTCTTATGTGCACCCATAGCGAGGTACACCGCACCATAGCCGTGCCGGAACAGTTCATCGATCGAAAAATCCCGTCCGATTGCTTTGTTATATTTCACCTGTATATTTTCATCAAGCAGTGCATCAATTTCCTTTTTCAATGTTTCGCGCGGCAGACGATACTCGGGGATACCGCTGCTCAGCATCCCGCCCGGCTGTTCTTCTTTTTCAAAAACGGTAACCTTATAACCTTTCAATGAAAGATAATGTGCGGCGGTCAACCCGGCAGGTCCAGAGCCAACGACGGCGATTCTTTGCGGACGACCGTTATCATATCTTTTCGACGGTTTGTATGAAGAGGGATCAATCGTATCGGTAACGAATCGTTTTAGCGCTCTTATCGCTACCGATTCACCGCTACCCAGTCCTGCCTTGCATACATCCTCGCATGGATGACTGCAAACACGTGCACAGACCGACGGAAACGGATTTGCTTCGCGGATTGCCCGGTACGCCTTATTGTATTCTCCGCGAGCAATGTGAGCAACATACCTCCATGCTTCGGTACCCAGCGGGCAGGCAGATTGACACGGTGCACCGGTGAGCTCCTTACACACATACGCATCGCATCGTTTGTTATTAATGTGTTCCAGGTATTCGTGTTCAAAATACTTTATCGTTGATAAGACAGGATTTGATGCCGTCTGACCGAGTCCGCACATTGTGGTATCTTTTATGACAACGGCGAGTTCTTTCAGTAGCGTTAATGTTCCGGGTGTTGCATTACCGTTTGAAATATCGTCAAGCAGTTCGTGCATCCGTTGAATACCCTCACGGCAGGTAAAGCACTTGCCGCAGGATTCATCCGCGAGAAAACGTGTATAGTATTTTGCAACATCGACCATACAGGTCTGTTCATCCATCACGATCATACCGCCGGAGCCCATGATCGATCCGGCATGTGCAAGACTGTCGTAATCAATGGGAAGATCGAACTTCGAAACAGGAATGCATCCACCCGACGGTCCACCCGTTTGCACGGCTTTTATCTTTCCTCTTCCCGGCGATCCGCCACCGATACCGAATATAATGTCTTTAAGAGACATACCCATCGGAACTTCAACAAGTCCTGTGTTCTGTACTTTACCCACAAGACTGAAGATCTTTGTTCCGGAATTATTATTAGTGCCGATCTCTGCATATTGCTTCGCACCGTTTCCGATGATAACCGGAATATTTGCCCACGTCTCAACGTTATTGATTGCCGTCGGTTTGCCGTTTATTCCTTTTTCCACGGGAAAGGGCGGGCGTTGACGTGGTTCACCCATCTTGCCTTCTATTGATTTGATAAGTGCCGTCTCCTCACCGCACACGAAGGCACCGGCACCTTTTGCGATATCCAGGTTAAACGAGAAATCGCTTCCCAGAATATTATCACCGAGCAAACCGAGCTCATACGCCCGTCGAATTGCGATGATAAGATGTTTGATCGCAAGGGGATATTCATTTCTTACATAGATAATCCCGTCCGTGGCGCCGGTTGCATACGCTCCGATGAGCAATCCTTCTATTATAGAATGGGGATTCCCTTCGAGCAAACTCCGGTCCATATACGCTCCGGGATCGCCTTCATCGGCATTGCAGACGAGATATTTTTTCCGACCATTTTTTTGGTTTGCGAGTAATTCCCATTTCTTGCCGGTTGGAAATCCCGCCCCTCCGCGTCCCCGTAATCCGGACGCTTTTATTTCTTCGATTACCCGCCTGTGATCTCCCTGTTCAAGCACTTTTACAAACGACGAGTAGCCACCGATACCGATATAGTGTAATATTCGTATCGGATCGATTTTCTCATTTTGTGATAACAATGACCGCGCCTGACTTTTAAAGAAAGGAATGTCATCCTGCTTCTCGATCCGTTCACCGGTATCGGGATCGGTGAAGAGTAAATCGGTGAGCACCTCACCTTTATGAACAGCACCAACGATAAGAGCCATGGTATCGATGGTAACATTCGGATAAAATGTTCTGTAGGGTTCGATGAGTACCGATGGTTCCAGTTCGCAATAACCATGACATCCGGTAATACGCAGATGAATATATTCGGTAAGCCTTTTGTATAATAGTTCACGTTTGGTTATCCGCATCAGATCGTTCGCACCACTTGCCTGTCCGCAGGTGCCGGCGGGTATAACTATTGTAGGAATATCGGCATAATATAAAGCACGTTCTTCATCGTACAGTTTTTTAAAATCATCAATGGAGTGAAGTTTCAACATGGGGATTCTTTTTATCTATTAATGTACATCTGTTACCTCAAGCATATGTCCTTTACACCCCCTCCGTGAGCATATCTGTACCACCCCGCCGCCCCGTACCGCCATCGATACCATCGGTGCGTGACAATCGGGACAGGAGATGTTACTTTTTAATTCCGTATGACAGTGAGGGCAGAAGAAATTAACGACCGTATCCATAGGCACTTCGTATTCGGATTCAATATTATAGCTTCCGTAGATGCTTGATAAGCGAAGCCATCCGTGCTGACGTTCGAAATAAATGGTAACCCGGACCGACGGATGTCCGTCGATTAAATATGTGGGATCCATCAAGCTGTGTGCACATCTGGCACATATAATCTCGACCGGAAAGACACTTTTATCTTTTGTGACATCTACCTTATCCAGTCCCTCAAGTGTCTTACGGACAATCCGCCGTATATCCTGGGAGTTAACTTTGGAAAAGTAATGTTGATCGACAACGACGATGGGACCGAGTGCACAGGCACCGAGGCAGGCAACTGTTTCGAGGGTGAATTTCTTATCGGGAGTGGTTTCTCCTGTTTTACATTTGAGTGCTTGTTGAAATCCCCGTTCAATTGCCGGACCGCCGCGAACGTGACAGGCGGTACCGAGACAAACGGAAACGAGATGTTCACCCCGCGGTTTAAGACTGAATGTTTTATAAAACGTTGCGACACCATAGATATCTACAAGCGATTGCCCGGTTTCTTCTGCAACAATTCGTAACGATTCTTCGGGCAGGTATCCGAACTTTGCCTGAATATCTTCAAGTGTCGCGATGATATTTGCAGGCTGACCCCTGGTATCATCGATAATTTTCCTAATACTCTCGGCTGACATGATAATTCTCTGGAACTATATTCAAACATTAGCGATATGGTACTGAGGTGTAACATAGATGTGAAGGTATCACCTGTATGAAGTTTACTCATAGCGAAGTATTTATACTATATGGTATGAATTTTTTTTTGATTAGTCAATGAGAGCGAGAAAGCTCATTTTCAAATTATTTTTAATGGGGTATTGC
>PWXV01000173.1 GCA_003568415.1 Ignavibacteriales bacterium | reverse complement strand
TATTGCAGTAATATTGACTACGTCGCCGGACCGGTATGTTTCTTGTTGCGGCTCGATATGAATGTAACCGGTGTACGGAGGATTAATATCGATCGTGATCGTAAATTGATCTTCTGAAAAAATATACGTTGTAGTAAATAATATCATCATTAGTGTACCAATCGATACGATTATTGTTTTACACATTGTGACCTCCTAAGATTTTTGGAGAAGACAATTAGCTCTGAAATTAGATAGCGTTATTTTATGAGCATCATCCGCCGTGTGAAAATCTCGCCCCCGGCATTCAGGCGGTAAAAATAAAGTCCGCTTACGAATTTGTCGGCGTTAAAAGTAACCTGATGACGTCCCGCATTAATTACTCCTTTATCAAAAGATTTGACTCTTCTGCCTAACACATCAAATATTTCTATTATTACATGAACAGGTTGGGCAATTTCATAAGGAATAGTGGTTTGGGGATTAAAGGGATTCGGATAATTGATTCCAAGACTATGTGTTAGAGGGAGATTATTCTGTTCCTGAACGGATACGGCATCGTCTTCTCCAAGAACATCGAGATAATCAAACCACATCCACCCCCAGTAATGCACTATACTGATTGAGTTGCCGCCTTTTTTGAGATCGATTTCATGTTCCACATACTGCCATTCTCCTATAGGAGTAGGAAATAAGATAGTACCAACCCGCTCACCGTTTACCTCCAGATACTGTGTTTTGTGATCATATGGTAAATAGTATCCGATTCTGATCGTGTATGTACCGTCATCCTGAACATTTACATTTGGCCAGGTGATTACACCATCGTCCTGCATTTCAATATATTTTCCTCCACTGGCCCCTGAATGTGATTGAATAGTCAGAGTACCTGAGAGATCGGCATCTTCGGCTTCGTATCTCGTTCTCGGGATGTATTCTGTAATTTTAAAATTAACCGGTTTGGAAAAGAAATTCGGGAAATTAGATTCACGTACCTCTACACGCACCGTGTAATCACCGGGTTTTGTCATATTGTAATTAAATGCGTAAGGTCTAAAACGGCGCCAGGCTTTTTCCTCATCGTTAATGTGAAAATATACTCCGTCGAAACTTCCACTGCCTCTTTCAACTTCAGCAGTAAATGTAATTCTCCCCGGTTCAAAAACATCACCATCATCCGGATAGGTTACACTCAACCTGGGTGGTTGTATCTCTGATAATAAACCGTATGCTGATATCTTTTCAAGATCAAAAGGATCTTCAGAGAAAATACGAATAAAGCTACCGTCATTCGGCTCAGTAAAATGAATCGTATCAGTGTTAGTCTCAGAGTAGGTTATCTCCTCCCAGGTTTCCCATAGTACCCCGTCAAATGAACCCTGCACCTGATAAGCAAGGGAGGATTCCGTATTGAAGGTTGCTATAATTTTTATGATACTGTAGGAAGCTTTCAAATCGAAATAGACCCAGCGGTTATCTTCGTCTGTAAAGCGAGGTGCTTCATATGCACGGTCTACTTCAAGATTTGGAATGACTGTTATGGTTACCGTATCCCTGACTGACGTACCATCTTTATGTTTTAATTCAAGAATGTATTCGGTTGTTTCTTCCGGTGTGACCTCTATGCGATCCATAACATAGGCTGCTTCATCATTTAAAGTCACCGTTTCGGTATCTCTGCTGGTCCATTTTAATGTGGTCGGAAAACCGGCTTCAATTGTAGTCTCGGTAGCGGTGAATGTATAGCTAATTGGTTTATCGCTAAAAGAGAGTTCGACCTCATCCCTGTGCCGGCTGTACATATATTGCATATTGGGAAGAGTGTTTAACCAGGTTGCTTCATTGTTTTCTCTGCTTTGTCTCCAGTCCACCCATTGCCAGCTCAACGCACCTGCGTAACCCTGATCATATAATCGTTTGTAAATCTCATCTTTCGCATATCCTTCGATATCTCCCTGTATAAAGAATTCCCCGAGTGCCAGGGGCTTATCGACTTCGAAATAGTCCACATTTCGTCTGAAAGGTGAATCACCGCTGCCATAGTAGTGGACAGTGTAAAAATCAAGTATACCATCCGCATCACTGCCGGCGGCGATCAACCGGTCATCCCGATAGTAGTTTTTATGAAGCGGATTGTTTTGAGTATAAATATCGGAGATCTGGAGAAAGGTGTGAGTACCGGTTGTGACCATTGCATCAGGATCGGTCCGTTTGATTGCACCGGCAGTTTGA
Organism: Ignavibacteriales bacterium; assembly: GCA_003568415.1. Taxonomy (GTDB): domain Bacteria; phylum Bacteroidota; class Ignavibacteria; order T3Sed10-11; family T3Sed10-11; genus T3Sed10-11. The sequence continues at coordinate 2,739 of PWXV01000173.1, read as the reverse complement.
TTTACAAATGCCTGAATGCTCGACATAGGAACATGATGCGTAATACTCCAGCCAAACTCTTCGCTCATACCCTCGGCTTCATTGAAGATTTCCCAGGCCAGAATTGCTCTGTGTCCTTTTACAGATTCTACCATAGGAATCAGGGAATTATCGATGTAGGACTGACGGTTCTCTTCCTGAGTAAGAATAGCTTTGGACCTGTTGGTAATGGTTTCGCCATTGGTTATTCGAAGCATATCGAACGACCATAAACATAGCAGTAATGCCACATCATACGATTCTGCAAGGTCGAGAATATTTTGTAAGTTTTGAATTGCGTTCTGACCGGGTCCGGTAACTATTGATCCATCCCATTGCGGGGTGTGACCTCCGGTAGTATGTAACCATAATCGCATTGTATTGCCACCATTAGCCCGCAATTCCTTAAATGCAAGCTCAAATTCACTGAGTTGTACTTGTCCCGGTCCAAGATCACGGGCAAAATCTACCCAGGCGACATTTGATCCGCTCAACCATAGTTCCTGATTGTTGAATTCAATCAAATTGGGGGTCTGACTTCCAGCAATTTGTATTAGTATAATCACGAGAACAAGTGACAGACCTATTAAATGTGAGATCTTTTTTCGAATGTAGACAGAAGATATTTGCATTATTTTGCCTTTTTATTCATACTCAAAATTTTTAATTCTATTGTTATATTCCCGGATCAGTGAAAATGTTGATTCATCGTGGTTGTAGATGCTATACCAACCCTGTTCTTCGTGTGGAGGATCGCCGGTGAGCGGCTTGCCGGGTTCCCATATATCCGCAGGCTGTTCCGGATAACCGTAACCTGAATATGACCACAAATTTAAACCTGAAAATGTTGAATTTTGTGTTCGAAGATGATATAACTTTTCGAATAGTATCGTGAAAAATGTATCCCGGTAATATACCGGTGCTCCCGGATCGTAATTCCGGGTATCCCGTGAAACACCGAATTCCTCGAGGACTAAGGGTTTGTTGAGACGTTCCGCTATAGCGATGTGATCCGCAAGATAGCCCATTGCAAACCCTGTTGCAGTGTAGAAGGTATCTTTAGGTTTATGGGGCAGGTATCGCTGCCAGTTCTCAATCCAGAGGTGCATCGTGAGATAATCAAGATGTGGAGATGAACCGAGTTCCTCGAATTGTGTGCCTGCGCCATGATACGGCAATTTTCCTTCTCCGCCAAGCGATACGAGTTGTTTAGGCACACGATCCTTTATAAATTTGCTGGCAGAGAGGACCCAATCAGCGTATTCTTCATCGAAACCAAAAACTCTCGGTTCGTTTGCAAGCTGCCATGATTTAATAGCCGGATCTTCAATATATGGTGTGTCTGTTATTGAGTTGGTTCGGTTTAATAACATTTCCACAAAATCTTTAAACCATTGTCTGGCTTCGGGGAGTGTGTAGAAACGGGCAGCATACGTTTGGTAATCCGTCCAGCTATGCTCTTTATCGTGGGGATAGGGGATTGGATCGCCGGTAGCCCAGTTTACATGCTGAGCCATTCCGCCCGACCACTGGAAAAAGTTATTGAGCACAAGAACAGCGTACATGTTCCTTTTTCCCATCTCGGCAAGAAGAAAATCAAGTCCTTTCAGAATTTCCTCCCGGTACACTCCCGGTTCCGGTTGCAGTGAAGGTTGTACACGCCACGGTGCATCATCGGGTCCCTCGCTTGAAGCGAGCACACGCAGATTATTCACCCCCAATTCTTTCAGATGATCGAGTTCACGTTTGAGGCGGTCACGGTCACCATAATCGGTATCGGTTCCGAGGTGCATTCCGTACCAATAGTTAAAGCCGATGAAATAATACGGTTCGTCTCCGATATAGAAATTTCCGTCCTTGACAGTAACAAAATCAGTACTCTGACAATAAGTGAACTGAGCTGAAAAAATAAATAGTCCGAATACCGAAATAAGCAGAGATGAAAAACAAAACTTAAGCATACTGATAACCTGTTATAGTTTTAGCAGATAATTTTTTTTTACCGAAGCTGAAGATTAAGGTAACTGGTACAGAATGGGCAGATCGTCCTCAAATAATGTTATCGGGTCGTTGCGGAACCTTATGAAATCTTCTTCGCTTTTATGTCCGGTATATGGAGCGTAAAAGTGTTCCTCCCGATCGGTCTCATGATTTGCATTTCTCCAAACTAATAAATATGCAATTCTTTTGGCGGCAGGATCACCTTTTATTGCAGCCAGCATTTTCCCGGTCCACCAGTTTGGATCGGGTATAGCTTCCAGTCCGGTTTCAGTCAATCCCGGTATTTTTCCCCGTGCTTCGGCCTGGTCCACGATCCACTTCAGATAATCTGTAAAAACTGCAACTCCATCCTCAAATCCGTAACCGCTCTGGAGGGTAAAGTAATCGTCAAATCCAAGAATATCTATATATTCATCTCCCGGGTACCAGTCCCAGTACTGATCCTTTTCATATTCACTCAGGGAATGAGGTGAGTATGCATATAAAATATTGCGTACTCCTTTTTCGTCTCTGAGGTATTCCACCGTGAAGCGCCAGATCTGTCTGTATTCTTCGTGTGTGCAGTATGGATCTCCCCACCAGAACCAGTAACCGCTTTGCTCGTGAAACGGACGAAATATGACTGGAATCAGATGCTCGCTATCATTCCACGCTGTTCCCGGTACCGTCAGTCCTGAGACAAATTCGGCGAAGATATCCAGCCATCCTTTATATTTCTCG
>PWXV01000208.1 GCA_003568415.1 Ignavibacteriales bacterium | reverse complement strand
TTCATGATGTCATTTTCAACACCTTTCAACCAGTGATTCCACCAGCGAAGGCATTCCTGCAAAAATCCGATTGCCGGTCCCGGTGTTGCTTCGTGCGGATACCGGTGACTCCACGGGCCGATCAATGCTTTACGGGGTACCTTTAAGTTCTGCATCATCCGGAAAACGGCATTGGAGTACCCGTCCGCCCAGCCGCTTACGGCAAAAACAGGACATTGAATTGCATCGTAATTCTCACAGATCGAACCGTGTTTCCAGTAGTCGTCGCGGTGCTGATGCTGAATCCATTTTTCAACCCAGAGACCGCTGTCCCGCAATCGTTCAAGCCACAATTCCCGCCATTTTTCCCCGGCTATTTCGGGATCGGGAGGAAGTGAGTTGAATGCAAACATTACCGAGGCCCATGATAAATTATCGTTGAGCAGGCATCCTCCCATATAATGAATATCGTCGGCATAGCGATCATCGGTTGAGCACAAACTGATGACTGCTTTTAACTGACGCGGTTGCCGTGCGGCGATCTGTAATCCATTAAATCCTCCCCAGGAGATACCGATCATTCCTACGTCGCCGGTACACCAGGGTTGTTCTTCGAGCCATTGCAGTATATCTTCACCGTCTTCAAGTTCCTGCGGGAGGTACTCATCCTGCAGCACACCTTCGGAATCACCGCTGCCTCTGAGATCAACTCGAATACAGGCGTATCCGTGTGCGGCAAAATAGGTGTGCATCTGCGAATCGCGCACTCGTTTCCAATCCCGTTTTCGATACGGAATGTATTCAAGTATTGCAGGAACGGGATGGACTTCCGTTTCTTCCGGAAGCCAGAGGCGGGCAGAGAGTCGTGTCCCGTCCCGCATCGGTATCCACGTATGTTCGATAATTTTAACTTGCTGCGGTAATGCGGTTGTTTCGATTGTTCTCATAATTGTGTTAACCGTGCTGCGCTGATTTCAAATCCAAGCATTTCCATTGCTTTTTCATGTTTTTCGTGTAGTTCCCGGTCACTGTTTCCGCCGATCCATAACCAGGCAAGCTCATAGCTGTAGCTGTCCTGTTCTTTGAGATGAGATAACAGTTCTCCTTCATCGACCAGAATCTGAAGGGATAGATCGGGGATTTCTTTCCTAACTTTATCTATCGTATCTTTTACCGGTATATTGACAACGGTCGCATCTGAGAATGCCCGCACGAAATACTTTGCCGCCATCTTAAATTTACCTTTTCTCCTGGGAATATCGGGTTCCTTTCCGAGTGCAATATCGATGGCGACCCGGTGATGCGATCGTCCGTCGACTTTTTCAAATAACTCGCAATGCGATTGTGATAACCGGGGATTGATCTCAAGCAGCCATATCCGGTCGTGCTCACTGTCATAGAAAAATTCGATATTAAATGTACCGTTATCGAAGCCGATGTGTTTCATTATCTTTATGGCAATTTTTTTCATTCGCTTTTGAATGTGTTTCGGTAATTTTGACGGATATTGAAACCGCGAAAACGATGTTCTGTTTGCTTCCCGTATTGAGTCGATAACACCGTATACGGCCGGTTCTCCCTGAAACACATATCCTTCAAGCGTGCACTGAAAGCCGGTGATAATGGATTCGGCGATATATACTTGCGGTCCGAGTTTGCGAATATCGCCGGGCAAATCGGCCTGTCGCATGATAAAATCGAATGGTTCGGATAACCGGGGGAATTCTTCACGAATAATAGGAATTGCTGTGTTCAGGTCATCTTCATTGTTTATTCTGAATCCGAGATATGAATTGTACGAGTTTACCGGCTTGATCCAGTATGGGAAGTTAAGCGGAATATCTTTCATCGGTTCGACTGAATAGGGGTCGAATACCGCAAATGGCGGCACTGTTCTGGGTGCCGCTTCTTTCTGCAGAATTCGCGACCAGTATTTGTGGTTGCAGCGTAAAACGCTTTCAAGTGAGGGTGTGTGCAAGCCGAACTTTTTACCGAGAATTGCCGTCATCTCGATAGCGGGGAAATCGATGAAGGATATTACTGCGTCTTTTAGTTTGTCAAAAGCGTCTAATTGTTCTTCAGCTCTCCGGAGCATTTCTTCCACACGCAGTTCCTCTGCACCGCGTAATTCGTCCATATGAACAAGATTATGAAATGTATAGTTTTTCTCACCGCCGATGCGTTGTAATATTTCATCGTGGTAACTGTTGTACCCGATTACAAATATATTTTTTGAAGGTATTTTTTTATCAATAGAAGATTTCATGTTATCCTTCTGAATATCAGCGGTTCTAACTGAGATTCATTCACCCGTATCCTTTGTGTAACTCCATAATTCTCATGTAGATGTTATTACGAGCAAAGGCAGCATGAGTAGCGAATGCCTGCCTGTTAATGAAGCCGGTATGATTAACCTCATTTGTACAGCAGATGGCACTAAAGTAAAATATTTTTTTTAAAAAAATCAACTGTACGGACGATCCCCGCAGCGGGGAAACGTCCGTACGAACAGGATCTGCAATAACTTACTGAAGAAAACCGATCACGATAAACTCAGCATCCGTCTCGCCGATGTTCTCGACGGTATGCACATCGGCGGAATGCCAGTGTAGATCGCCGTATTCATACTCTCTTTCGATAGTCTCTTCGTCATCAGACGTATAGCGGATTCTATACTCCGACTGAGAGTAGATCAGGCGGTTGGGTCCTTCGTGTTCGGGTAACGATTCGCCGACCGGTAGCGTTATCCGTGAAATCCGTGCATGGTCATTCTCGAAAACTTCCATGACAAATTCAGCTTCGCTGAATACCGGATCAGGTTCAGGCACAATATCTTCCGCATCCGGGAGCGTAGCCGCTTTCCGTTCGATAAGCAGGTATTCGACAATTGATTCACCGATATTTTCTACTGCATGATATCCTTCTTGATGCCAGTGAATACCGCCTTCGTTCCAGGAAATTTCTGTCGTATCGTCCGGCTGATAATAGTTAATGGTATAATCACCGAGAGCGTAGATAATTCGATGCCCGCATCGATGAAGGGGCTGTGCTTCACCAGGCTCAAGGGTAATGTTGAGGACTCGCACATAGTCGTTCTCAAATATTACTTCGGTATTTTCTGGCATGAGCTGTAATATATCCTCTTCAGCGCGTTCGCAGCCAGTGAAAAGAAAAAGAATAATAATCGGTGCAATAAAGAGTACGGGAATTGAGATTTTCATAAGTCACCTCTTTGGTTGGTCGTGAGAAATGAGGTATCATAAAAAACCTGAACCATTGATTGGTATACTTACAATATAAAATTTCCTATTGAATTTACCAATTTTTTAACTTGTAAAAAAGGAAGGAGGAGAGTGAGAAAGGATCATGTATAATAAACTTCGAGCCGTTTATAAAACGACTCGAAGAGTGATGACTCTTTTTAAATTGATTATAATTACCGAAATCGCTCGGGGACGGTGATTTCTTCGTCGATCCATTCATAGCAAGCGCCAAAGACTTCCATTTTCCCGTTACTTATCAGCTCTCGGTTGAAAAAGTAATGATCATCTTGTGGAACGAGATCGTGCAGGAATTCAGCACGCTCACGTGCCCGTTCTGCTACCCGGTCGTCTATTTGTGCAGCTTCCTGATAGTATTCCTGTGCGAGCCGGTACACAACCCGGTCTTCAAGCTCCATATGTTCCCATCCGCCCCTGTTCCGGACAACACACCGCTCGACCACTTCTTCATAGATCGTGGCGATCTCCATCAGCGGTTCTCCCCAGTTGGGATCAATTCGGCTTGCTTGTTGTGCATACGATCGGGCCTGCTGAAAATTCTCAAGTTGTCTGTATGCACGGGCAATATTTAACGGTAAATCACGATCATTCGGATCAAGTTTCATTAATTCTTGATATGCCCGGATGGCTTCCTGATATTGATCAAGCCGGTCGTGCAGGCGGGCCAGCTCATTCCAGTATGTTTGTGACTCGGGATTCATTTCGATTAATCGTTCAACATGCGGAATCGCATTTTCATACTGCTCGGCAGTATTATATGCTTGCACGAGATTCCAGATATAGCCAGGATTATCGGGATCTGTACGCAATTGGTTTTCCGCAAGTTCGACTAATTCTTCCGGATCACGTACAAGTCTCTGCAATCTGTCCATAGCAGTGTCGCTGTCAGGATCCCGTTCAGTCAGATACCGTTGATAGAGTTCAATCGCCCGGTCTGCATAAGTCTCATCTGCATCTATATTTTCCATATAAAGAGTGCCGAGCCGGTCTATATAATCAAACTCTATTGTATCGAATGAAAGCTCAATTGCCTTTTCATACGCTTCTATTGACTCTTCAACTTTGGGTGGAGAGTAATAATTGTCATAAAAATGCGCTTTTTGGAGATAATAGTTATCTGCACGGTCAGGAAGATACTCTATACCTTTTTGAAATACAGTAATGATCGTATCAACATACGCTGCTTGTTTTTCTTCATCCTCTTCTTCAAGATATAGCTGACGGTACGATTCCGCTAAATTCCGGTAGAGCGAAGTAAAACGTGTTGGATTTAACTCCATAACTTTCCAACCGTACGGTATTGCCCGTTCGTAATATCCGTTGCGGTAATCTTCATGGAATAAACTCCAGTTCATTAATAATTCTTGTTCGTCTTCCGCATCACTGGTATCGGGCAAAGCTACTGTAGCGTGTGCAGATTCCGATATACCGAGTGTCGCTATCGCTAAGAAAAGAAAACTAATTAGTATTTTCACAGAATCAACCTTTTTATTTTTTTTCTGATTACATTTGTTTACTTGAACAAAAGATACCCGTGAATAAATTCCCAGACAAATCCTTGTTAAAAGTAAAACTCCCTGTAAGTGACTGTTTATTTATCACTTACAGGGAGCGCCGGTACGCCCGAGAGGATTCGAACCTCTAACCTTCTGATCCGTAGTCAGATGCTCTATCCAATTGAGCTACGGGCGCAT